>NZ_JBEXGR010000015.1:0-170050 GCF_040607415.1 Micromonospora sp. NPDC005291 | reverse complement strand
ATAAAGCCCGACCAGTCCGGGGTATAAATCATAATTGGCACTGGCTTTTAAAGCACCCTGTTGAGTTCTCAAAGAACAACCACACACCGACCAGAAGCCCCACCTCAGTGGAACCCCAACTCGGGGCAACCGCTCAAACCTACTCGGTCAAGTTTTCATTGTCAACCTCATGTTCGAGGCGATCAATGTGGCTCGTCCGGATCCACGATGACGCACGCCGTAAACGGCGGTCGTTACTGTCGTGGGAAGCCGCAGACCGGCCGATCGCCGCTTCGCGGCTCTCCGCCCGGCTCCTGCCGGCTCCAAAACCTTACCCGGTCGGCTTCGCGTTCGCAACCCCGTGTCCGGAGTGTTCCGCACCGCCCGATCCTCAGTCTCGCTCGGCGTTTCCGCCACGAGCCTGGCGCCCGTTCTCGGCCGGTTTGTCCGGCCTCCCCCGTGCAGAGAGAAAGTTACGCGGACGGCCTGGAGAAGGCAAATCAGGGTTCATCACTGGTTTGGCCGACCGGCACGCGACGGGTCACCGGTGCAGCCGGCGACGCGGCCCGGCTCGACGTGCCAGAGTGTCAGACATGGATGAGTCCGGGCACGGCGCCAGAGTGTTCGCCGAGGAGGCGCTGCTTGGCCTTCTCCTGCCGTTCTGGCAGGTGGTGATCGGTGCGGTCGTGCTGGTCGTCCTGGTGCTCTCGGTAGGACGGCTGGCTCGACGGGGCAGGTCCCGGATGACCACCGCGCTGCTGGTCACCGCCGCGGCCATCGCCGGGTTCGCGGTGATCGGCGTCCTGCTGGAGGGCTGAGGCTCAGAGCCGGCGATTGGCCAGGCTGGGCAGCTCGGCCCGGATCGCGGCGAGCCGGTCGAGATCCAGGTCGACGACGGAAACCCCTGGGCCGTCCGGCAGCTGGGAGAGGACGGTCCCCCACGGGTCCACCACCATGCTGCGCCCGAAGCAGGTGCGACCTGGCTCGTGGTCGCCGGTCTGGCCAGCCGCCGCAACGAAGCACTGGTTTTCGATCGCCCGGGCCCGCAACAGGACCTCCCAGTGGTCCCGTCCGGTATGCATCATGAAAGCTGCGGGAACCACCAGCAACTGTGCGCCACCGTCGGTGGCGAGCAACCGGTACAGCTCCGGGAAGCGCAGGTCATAGCAGACCGACAGGCCGACGCGCAGACCCTCGACATCCACCACCACCGGTTGAAGCCCGGGGGCGACAGTCGCCGACTCCCGGTAGGAGACCCGACCCGGGATCTCCACGTCGTACAGATGGATCTTGCGGTAGCTCGCGGCCAGGTTGCCGGAGCGGTCGAAGACCAGTGACGTGTTCCAGGTGTGCTCCGGGTCCGGTCCGGCCTCGTGGAACGAGCCGGCCACCAACCAGATCCCGAGCCGCCCGGCGATCCCGGCGAAGAAGGTGCCGACCTCACCGTCCACCGGCTCCGGCTCCGGCAACCCGGCGGCGGGACCGAGGTAGTCGACGTACTCCGGCAGGACGGCGAGGTCCGCGCCGCCGGCGGCCGCGCGTTCCAGCAGGACCTCCGCGGCGGCCAGATTGGCCTTGCGGTCGTCCCGCGCGTTCAGCTGGCAGACGGCGACACGCATGAGCACAGGGTACGGCCGGAAGGGCCGGCACGGACAGCGTCAGAGGCTGGCCAGTACCAGAGCTCCGGCGGCGAAGCCGAGGCCCGCGATCTGAACCGGGCGCAGCCGCTCCCGGTCGACGGCCAACGCCAGCAGCACGGTGCTGGCCGGGTAGAGCGCGGTGACCGCCGCGACGATGCTCAGGTGACCCCGAGCGGCGGCGGCCACGAAGAGCGCGTTGGCGGCGCTGTCGAGCAGACCGGCGACCGCCGCCCAGCCCAGCACGGGTCGTCCGATCCGCAACCGCACGCCGGTGCCGGCGGCCAGCGCGAGACCGAACGCGATCGAGCTGGCTCGCACCGCTGCCACCGGCCACATTCCGGCGCTCTCGTCGGCCTGGCCGAGGAGCGTGAAGAAGACACCGAAGAGTGCCCCGGCGGCGAGGGCGAGCCCGACCAGCCGCACCGGGACGGTCCGACGGCTGCCGCCCTGCCCCAGACTGACCAGGGCGATCGCCAGCACCGCGAGGCCTGCGCCGGTGAGCGCCGGGGCGCCCGGGGAGGCCGCCATGAACAGGCCGGCGATGATCGGCACCACCGCGGCGGTGATCGCGGTGACCGGTGCCACCACGGCCATCATCCCGCCGGCGAGGGCCCGGTAGAGCAGCATGACCCCGCCCGCGCCGGCCACACCGGCCAGCAGGCCCCAGCCGATGTCCCCGACGGTCGGGGTGCCAGGCACCACCAGAACCAGCACGACCAGCAGCGGGACGCTCAGCAGTTGGGAGATGACGGTCACGGCGATCGGGTTGGCGCGTCGGGACGCCTTCCCGCCGGCGAAGTCGGCGGTGCCGAACGCGACTGCGGACACCGCTGCCAGGACAATGGGGAGCATGCGACTGTCGTACCATAATAGTGACCGTGAAGGATAGTTTGATGACCAAGACCGGTGGGGACCGGGTGGGCGCGGTAACCGCCGCGGTGGCCCGGCAGGTGCGCGAGCTACGGGCCGCCCGAGGTTGGTCCTTCGAGGAGTTGGCCGGCCGGTCCGGGGTGAGCAAGGGGATGCTCGTGCAGATCGAGGGCGCGCGCACCAACCCGAGCGTCGGCACGCTGTGCCGGGTCGCCGACGCCTTCGGCGTCAACATCGCCCGCCTGGTGGAGCCGGCCGAGGACCAGGCCGTGAAGATCACCTCAGCCGCCGAGGCGCCCGTGCTCTGGCAGGGCGAGCACGGCGGCACGGCCCACCTGCTGAGCGGGCTGGGCGAGCCGGACCTCGTCGAGCTATGGGACTGGCGCCTGGCGCCCGGGGAGGCACACCGCTCCCCCGACCACCCGCGCGGTACCAAGGAGGTGCTGCACGTCCTCTCCGGCACGGTGGTCGTCCGGGTCGACGGGCAGGATCACCGCGTGCGGACCGGCGAGACCATCGAGTTCCACGCCGACCGGGAGCACGGCTACCGCAACGACACCGACGAATCGACCCGGCTGATGATGGTGACGATCACGCCGTCGGGCGAATGGGACCGCCGAACGCGATCACGCCGGCCGCGTCAGGACTGAGCGACCGGCGTGATGCGGGGAGGATCAGGCCGACTTTTCCTCGCGGTCCCGACGGGCCCGACGGCCCGTGAACTCGCGCGGAACGATCGTCGGGTTGACGTTTTCCAGGACCACCTCGCGGGTGATCAGCACCCGGGCGGCGTCGGGGTTGCTCGGCACCTCGAACATCGCGGAGAGCAGGACCTCCTCGATGATGGCCCGCAAACCACGGGCACCGGTGCCCCGCAGCATGGCCTGGTCGGCGATGGCCTCCAGTGCCGGCTCGTCGAACTCCAGCTCGACCCCGTCCAGCTCGAAGAGGCGCTGGTACTGCCGAACCAGGGCGTTGCGCGGCTCGGTGAGGATCCGCACGAGGGCGCTGCGGTCCAGGCTGCGCACGTTGGTGATCACCGGCAGCCGGCCGACGAACTCGGGGATCAACCCGAACTTGAGCATGTCTTCCGGCATGACCTGGCTGAAGATGTCATCGGTCGACCGATCGGACACCGACCGGAGTCGGGCACCGAAGCCTGTGCCGCCCTGCCCGGTGCGGGACTCGATGATCTGATCCAGCCCAGCGAACGCGCCACCGCAGATGAACAGCACGTTGGTGGTATCGATCTGGATGAACTCCTGATGCGGGTGCTTGCGGCCGCCCTGCGGTGGCACGTTGGCCACCGTGCCCTCGAGCATCTTGAGCAGGGCCTGCTGCACGCCCTCGCCGGAGACGTCCCGCGTGATCGACGGATTCTCCGACTTGCGGGCGATCTTGTCGACCTCGTCGATGTAGATGATGCCGGTCTCGGCGCGCTTGATGTCGTAGTCGGCGGCCTGGATCAGCTTGAGGAGGATGTTCTCCACGTCCTCGCCGACGTAGCCCGCCTCGGTCAGCGCCGTGGCGTCGGCGATGGCGAACGGAACGTTCAACATCCGGGCGAGGGTCTGCGCCAGGTGGGTCTTGCCGCAGCCTGTCGGGCCGAGCAGCAGGATGTTGGACTTGGCCAGCTCGACGGCATCATTGCCGGAGCCCGGCGCATTGGCCGCCTCTGCCTGGATCCGCTTGTAGTGGTTGTAGACCGCGACGGCGAGTGCCTTCTTGGCCTGATCCTGTCCGACGACGTAGTTGTCGAGGAACTGGCAGATCTCCATCGGCTTGGGAAGCTCTTCCCACTTCACCTCGCCGGACTCGGCCAACTCCTCTTCGATGATCTCGTTGCAGAGATCGATGCACTCGTCGCAGATGTAGACCCCAGGGCCCGCGATGAGCTTCTTCACCTGCTTCTGCGACTTACCGCAGAAGGAGCATTTCAGTAGGTCGCCGCCGTCACCGATCCGTGCCACCTACGTTCTCCCTGCACTCATCGGCCGGAGACCCGGCCCTGACCTGCGGACGCTGCGCGCCGTCCGGCTAGTTCACCCCGCCGGCCGAACCGGCGAAGCGGTACGGACCCGACGTTACCCGCTGCCGGGGCATTCTCCGACCCCCAAAACGGGTGTGTCAGAGGTCGGCCGGGAACGGATGCCCCGGCCAACCTCTGACCCGGTACTGCTCAGCTGGCGGCCTGGGCGGCCAGCAGACCCTTCTTGCGGCTGGTCAGAATCGTGTCGACCAGCCCGTACTCCTTGGACTCCTCGGCCGTCATGATCTTGTCACGGTCGATGTCCTTGCGAACCTGCTCCATCGGGCGGTTGCAGTGGCGGGACAGCATGTCCTCCAGCTGCGTCCGCATCCGCAGGATCTCCCGGGCCTGGATCTCGATGTCCGAGCCCTGCCCGTAGCCGCCCTCGGTGGCCGGCTGGTGGATGATGATCCGCGAGTTCGGAAGAGCCATCCGCTTGCCCGGAGTGCCCGCGGCCAGCAGCACCGCCGCCGCGCTGGCGGCCTGCCCGAGGCAGACCGTCTGGATGTCCGGACGGACATACTGCATGGTGTCGTAGATCGCCGTCATCGCGGTGAACGAACCACCCGGCGAGTTGATGTACATGATGATGTCGCGGTCCGGGTCGGTGCCCTCAAGCGTCAGCAGCTGGGCCATCACGTCGTTGGCCGACGCGTCGTCCACCTGGACGCCGAGGAAGATGATCCGGTCCTCGAAGAGCTTGTTGTACGGGTTGGATTCCTTGACCCCGTACGACGTGCGCTCGACGAACGACGGCAGCACGTAGCGGTTGTGCACGGCCGCGAACTGGGGCGGCAAGCTCAGATCGGTCATCGTCAGCTCCTCAGCTCAGGGTCCCGGCGCCATCCGGAACCTGAGCGGCCCCGATGATCACCTTGTCGATGAAGCCGTAGTCCATGGCCTCCTGGGCGGTGAACCAACGGTCCCGGTCCGAGTCCGCCTCGATCTGCGACTGGCTCTGGCCGGTGTGGTGCGCGACCCGCTCCTGGAACATCCGCTTCGTGTAGAGCATCTGCTCCGCCTGGATGGCGATGTCGGACGCCGTGCCGCCCAGGCCACCGGACGGCTGGTGCATCATGATCCGGGCGTGGGGCAGGGCGTACCGCTTGCCCTTGGTGCCCGCGCAGAGCAGCAGCTGGCCCATCGAGGCCGCCATGCCCATCGCCACGGTCGACACGTCGTTGTCGATGAACTGCATGGTGTCGTAGATCGCCATGCCGGAGTAGACCGAGCCACCCGGCGAGTTGATCCACAGATTGATGTCGCGGTCCGGGTCCTCCGCGGCGAGCAGCAGCAGCTGCGCGCAGATGCGGTTGGCGACCTGGTCGGTCACCTCGCTGCCCAGGAAGATGATGCGTTCCTTGAGCAACCGGTTGTAGACCGAGTCGTCGAGGTTGCCAATGGTGTCGCCACCTCGGGCATCAATCGCCCGGAGCGGTTCCGCTGGGATGTGCATGTCGGTCATGGCAGCCCTTCGCTCTCCGTACCGTCTTTCCCGACACTAACCGCTGTGCGGGGCGGCAGAGTCCCGGTCGGGGCACTGTTCGCTCTCAGCGCAGCTGTGTCGGGCGCACCCGCGGCGCGGGCTTCCGGGCGTACCCCGGCAACGCTGGCTCCCGGGCGGACCCGGCAACGCTGGCTTCCGGCGTACCCCGGAAATGGATTCGGCCGCCGTCCACCGCACAGCGGCGGACGGCGGCCGCACCCGACGATCAGTGGTTGTGCTCGGCCTCGTTGGCGGCGCGCAGCGCGTCGAGGGTGACCTCGTTGCCGGCCGAGTCCTTGATCTTGATCCGCTCCATGACGGCCGCGAGCGCCTTGCCCCGCCGCACATCACCGAAGACCGCGGCGGCCGCGCCGGAGCGCACCAGCTGGTCGTAGTACTGCTGAGGGGCCATGCCGGCGCGCTGGGCCCGGTGCACGATCTCGTGCCCGAACTCGTCGTCGGAGACCTGCACGTCCTCCGCGTCGGCCAGAGTGTCCAGCAGGAGCTGGACCTTGACGCCCTCGGTCGCCGCCTCGGTCAGCTCAGCGTCGATCTGCTCCTCGGTCTTCTCCTCGGCCGCGAGGTATTCCTCCATGGAGGCGCCGATCCGCTCCAGCTGGTCGACCATCGCCTGCTTGCGGCTCTCGACCTCCTCGCGGACGACACCCTCCGGTGCCGGCACGTCGGCGGTCTCGACCAACTGCGCCAGCGCCTTGTCCCGAGCGGCGTAGATCTGCTCGACCTGCTTGCCCTGGGTGACCCGCGCCCGCAGATCGCCGCGCAGCTCCTCGATCGTGTCGAACTCGCTCGCCATCTGGGCGAACTCGTCGTCCAGCTCGGGCAGCTCCTTCTCCTTGACCGTGCGCACGGTCACCGCCACCTCGGCGTCCCGGCCGGCGAAGTCGCCGCCGACCAGCTGGGTGGTGAAGGTGGTGTCCTCGCCGGCGGCGAGACCGACCACGGCCTCGTCGAGGCCCGGCAGGAGCTGCTTGCTGCCCACCTCGTGGGAGATGTTGCTCGCCTGGCCGCCCGGCACGTCCTCGCCGTCGACGGTGGCGTTCAGGTCGATCTGGACGTAGTCGCCCTCGGCGGCGGCCCGCTCGACGGTCTTGAGGGTCGCGAAACGCTCGCGCAGGTTCTTCACCTGCTCGTCGATCTCGCTCTCGTCGATCTGCAGCTCGTCGACGGTCACCTCGATGGTGGTCGCGTCGGGGATGGTGATCTCCGGACGGACGTCGACCTCGGCGGTGAAGTTCAGCGAGTCACCGTCGTTGAACTCGGTGATCTCGACCTCCGGGCGCCCCAGCGTCTTGAGGTCGTGCTCGCGCACCGCGGCGAGGATGTTCTCCGGGATGGCCTCCTGGACCGCCTCGTTGAGGACGGTGCCCCGGCCCACCCGCTGGTCGATCACCGCGGTCGGAACCTTGCCCTTGCGGAAGCCCGGAACCTGGACCTGCGAACCGATCTCCCGGTACGCCTTCTTGAGGCTCGGCTCGAGCTCGACGAACGGCACCTCGATGGCGAGCCGCACGCGCGTCGGGCTCAGAGTCTCGACGGTGCTCTTCACAGGCGTACTCCTTGACGGATCTCAGTTGAGTCTGGGCGTGATTCAGCCCATCGAGTGTAGGTGAGCCGGCCTGACGCACCGGCATCGCCCGGGGACCGCACTGGGCGGCACCCGGGGCGGCCCGGCCGCGGACGACAGTCGGGGTGGCGGGATTTGAACCCACGGCCCCTCGCTCCCAAAGCGAGTGCGCTACCAAGCTGCGCCACACCCCGTGGCGACGTGCAGTCTATGCGGTCGCCGCGCCTCAGGCGGTGCCGGGGCATCCCCCACCCGGACACATCCTCCGAAAGGCGCTATTCTGCCCGCTTCCGTGGACGCCTCGGGCACCCCTGGCCTCCGGGAGCCGAGATCCGCCCAACCTCAGGGATCTGGTGGCCTCACGGCGTGCGCAGACCACTACATCCCTGAGATTGTGTGGATCTTCGGGGCGTTGCGACCCGGTGCCGGGACGACGCGGCGCCGCAGGGCGGTGGCGCGCCTACGCGCCGGGCACGGGCATTGGGTACGCTGTCGACGCGACCCGCTGCGGCGGGTGCACGCGGGCGTAGCTCAATGGTAGAGCTCCAGTCTTCCAAACTGATTACGCGGGTTCGATTCCCGTCGCCCGCTCCACCAGCCTCCGGCCCAGGTCAGAGGCGGTCTACTTCGATCTTGCGGGCGACCGGCGGAACACTCCCTCGTGCTCCACGACACCACGGTTGAAGACGCGGCCCGTCCCCTGAGAAGGAGCGCGCCCAACCATGATCCTGTCGAAGGTGCGGGACCCTCGCTTCATCACGCGCCGTCGCGGTGGCACCCTCACTGATTCGGATCATCATCTCCTCGCTCTGTGGGCGGCGGCGTGCGCGGAGCACGTCCTTCATCTGTTCGAGTCGGTCCAGCCTGAGGACCCACGACCACGTGAGGCGATCGAGCACGCCCGCGCCTGGGTGCGGGGTGAGGTCACGATGATGCAGGCGCGCGCGGCGGGCGGTCATGCGATGGGCGCGGCCAGAGACCTACGTGGGGCGGCACGGCATGCCGCGTACGCTGCTGGCCAGGCGGGGGCCGTCGCACACGTCGCCGCGCACGAACTCGGTGCGGCCGCCTATGCGATCAAGGCCGTACGTGCTGCCGCGCCGGAGGGCGAGCGCGATGCCGCGGGAAGACTCGAGTGCCGCTGGCAGCGTGACCAACTCCCGGAGGCGATTCGCGAGCTCGTGCTCGATGACCAGCGGTTGCGGAACGACATCTGCTGGTCGGTGTTCGACTGCTGAGCGGGAGTGCACCTCGATGTCCGCCGATACGGGTCCTGCGAAGACCACGACGCATGCCCGAGACTGTGGCGATGTCGCAAGATGTCGAGGATGCGCCGCGCACGCAGGTAGCAATCACCGCTCTGCTCATCGTCGCTGGCGTGCTCATCCTCTTCGTCCCCGCCGGTGACGAGGGCAGAGTTCTCGTTCCCCTCAGCGAAGGTCACGGACTGTCCGCGGTGGACGCGGTCGGCGCAACACTGTTGGCGTTGGGCGGCACCTGGCTGGAAGTGCTCGTGGTCCGGCGCCTGCCGCACCTCGCCCTGCCCCCACGGCTCCTGTTCGCACTCGGCCTGCTGGCCGGCCTCGGCGTGGGGCTCCTGATCGCCTCGGTCTTTTCGGGATTCTTCTGGTGGTGGGCTGTCGGTGCCACCGCACTTGGCGTTGCCGTCCTCGTCCTCGTGCCCCTCACAGCGCGCCGTTGAGGTCGTTGACCGACCGTCCGCTCCTTGGCGCCTCGTCTCCACGTCGGGCGGTTGCCGACGAGGTTCCCGAAGCCACGGCGCGGATGACGCGGTCGCCGAGCCTGCGGAGATGGTCGACGGTGTCCTCCGGGCTGCGCCACCGGCACGACGTGTCGTCGAGTGGCTCCAACTCTCCCGCATGGTCACCCAACCGGGCGGCGGCCTGCTCGGCTGGCAACGTCAGTGTCGCCACCGCCCGGAAGACCGGTACCAGGCCGTGGAGCTGGGTGATCACGAACGCGGACGCATCCTCGGCCGGCAGTTCGCGGGGCGGTACGCGTACCCCCGTTGTTTCGGCATGTTCGATGCGGTCGGCACGGAACGTGCGCCAGTTCTCGCGTTCGTTGTCGTAGGCGACGACATACCAACGGCGGTCCACCAGGACCAGCCGGTGCGGTTCGACGAGCCGCCGGCTGACGGCGCCGTCGCCGGCGCAGCGATGCCTCGGCGATGCCGGCAACTGGTTGCCGGGCCGCGGTGCGCAGGCCGACCGCGATTGCCACCGCCTCATCGTCATCGAGCAGTAGCGGTGGCATCGCCTTACCCGCGACCAGCCGATAGCCGCCCTGCGCGCCAAGGCTGGCGTGGACCGGGTAGCCGAGTTCACGCAGCCGGTCAACGTCGCGGCGCACTGTCCGCGGGCTCACCCCGAGTCGCCCGGCGAGCTCGCTGCCGGGCCACTCGCGGGGCGTCGGCAGCAGTGAGAGCAGGCGTAACAGGCGGGCCGGTGTGTCGCGGCGCATCTCCCCATGATGGCCCACGATCTAGGCCAGTCAACGACCTATATGAGGTCTAGCGTCGCTCATCCACGTGCAGAAACTCCTGCACCAGGATGAGGAGACGAATCGAGCCGACTGTCGGATCGCCCCGACGCGCGAGCCCGTCGAGCCGCCGTGTGGACAACGGCTCAACGAGGCTCGCGTGTCACTTCAGGTGGAACCGTTCGTCGACGGCGAGGGCCGCCAACTGCTGCACCGAGAACGGCAGCTTCGTCAACGCCGACCGACTGTCGTCGACCTTGGCGCCCTGCGCCACGAAGACCACCACGCCATCCGGGTGCCGGTAGGCCGACCACTGGTCGAGCCGATCGTCGTTGCCCGGTTGGGCCACCACCCCGACCTGCACCGCTCCGACGGTTTCGACCTGGCATTCGCCCTGCATGCCCCAGAACCCTCGGGCCAGCGCGCACGGCTCGGTTGGCAGCTGATTGCCGGCGTCGTGCACCTCGACGATCACTCGCCCGGTGCCCTTTCCCTGGGCCACCGCGACCGAGGACGTGTAACTCCACAGGTCGACGCCGTTCACCTTGTCCTCGAACTGCGCCTGGTGGGTCCGCAGCGTCCGCTCGTCGGCGGGCTGGCCAGCCGGGTCCTCCGGCGCGCTGTAGCCGGCGGGCACGACCGAGACGACCTCGTTGAGCAGGCGGACTCCCTGGTCATGCTTGGAACCGGCCCGCGCCGTCCGGTCCTCCTGCGGCTGACCGTCGGGCCCGGTCGGCCACGCCTCCTTGGTGTCCCCCGACGCGTCAGGGGCAGCCTGTGGCCACTGGCCCGCCGGCTGGTAGACACGGCCGTCCGGGGTGACGACGGCCGCGAAGCCGGTGACCGCCAACACGACGGCCGCCGATCCGAGGGACGCCCACACCACACGGCGGCGGAAGCGCGCCCGCCGCGCCACGCCGAGCATGGCCCCCGTACTCAATGGTGGTGGCGGGGTGGTGCTCGCCATGTCGCTGCGCAGCCCCTCGCGCAACTCTTCCTCGTTCATCGCTCCCCCATCTCGATCCCGGTGTAGGTGGGCGCCAGGAGGCCGCGCAGCGTGTCGAGCCCGCGTGCGGCCTGGCTCTTCACCGTCCCTGGAGAACACTCCAGAAGCGTCGCGACGTCCTCGATCGACAGGTCCTCCCAGTACCGGAGAACCAGGACCGCCCGCTGGCGTGGTGCAACGGAGGCCAGTGCCTGGAGCAGCACCAACCGACTCTCCGGCGAATCGGGCGGGGCCACCTGGTCGGTGTTCTCGCCCCCCACCCGCTCACGCCGCCACCAGCCGCGACGCCGCTCATCGAGGAATGTCCGGATCAGGATCTGGCGCACATAGCTGTCGAGCACCTCGTGCCGCGAGATCCGGTTCCAGACCCGGTAGAGCTTGACGAAAGCGGTCTGGACCAGGTCCTCGGCCCGGTGCCAGTCGCCGCACAGCAGGTACGCGGTGCCGCGCATCGCACCGGACCTCGTCGCGAAGTACTCGGCGAACGCCTCGTCGCGATCGCTCATTCAGGCCTCCGATCCCCGTTTCGAGATAGTCACGCGGGGTCAGGCGCGGAGGGTTGCTCCGGAACTCGCGCAATTGTTACGGGGACCAACGCCGAAGGGCCTCGTTCAGCGGCGCGCTGGCCGCCGCAACCTGCGGTAGAAGCCGAGGCTGGGATCGGGCCTTCACCGTGGCCGCCCGCCCGCCGCCGTCGGGTACTGGTGCTGCGCCCGACCACCGTCCATGATCTCGCCATGACTCTCGCTCCGGTCATCAGTGCGGTAGAACTGCGGCCCCGCCGCATCTGGTTCTTCATCGCGGCACTGCTTCCCGTGGGTGGCGCGCTGGCCGCCGTCGGGGTGTTGCTGTTCGTCCTCCGTTCCGAAGGTGATCTGGGACAGCCCCTCCCGTTGGGCCAGCCGGTCACGGTGCAGCTCTCGGACGAGAAGATGGTGTGGTTCAGGACGACCGATGGGGGCGCGCCTGACGTGGCGTGTGCGGCATCACCGACGGACGGCGCGGAAATGGTCGAATTCGGGCAGACCAACGTGCTCGTTGCGGGTGCCAAGGTCGACAACGAACGGTGGCGCGGCCTGCTCACCCTGCACGCCAGGCCAGCCGGCAGGTACGAGGTGACCTGCACGGCAGCCGGGGCCGGCCCGCAGCCGGCCCTCTCGATCGGTGATCCGCCACGCTTCTACGGTCCCCAGGACACTGCTCTGGGCAGCCTGGCGGCATTAGGTGTGACCAGCACCGGTGTGGTCACCGGCCTGGTGCTGGCGGTGGTCGTGGCGGCACGACGCGGCATGCACCGAACCCGCCTCCGCCGGCAGCCCATCGACGCACGTCGCGGTTGACCCTCCGCGGTCCTGCGGACGGCGCTCATGGACCACATCCCTTGACACATGTCGATCTATGCACTGGTGTAAGGACCAGTAACATCGACGTCCGTCAGGAGGGCACATGATCGTCCGACGACGGTGGACAGCTGCCGCCACCACAGCGATCCTGATCAGCGCGGTACTGTCCCACCCCGGTCCGGGCACCGCGGCACCCGCCGCCCCGGCCACACCGATCACCCTGAGCACCACCGAGACCGCCGTGGTCCGGGTGCAGCTGCGCGATCAGGCGCAGCTCGACCGGCTGGTCGCCGCCGGTGCCGACCTGGCCAACCGGCCTCGCGCACGGGACGGGCGGATCCTCGCCGACCTGGTGCTCAGCGGCGCGCAGCTCGCCGAGCTGACCGCGCAGGGCGCCACGGCCGTGCAGATCGTGCAGCGCGCCGGGGACGGCAGCCGGCACTACGCCGAGAGCGTCCGGGCGGCACAGGCCCGCACCGCAGCCGGGTTGCGCGCACCGGCCGCCGGCCAGCGGACGACCACCGCGGCGGCAGTGGACACGCTCCAGGTGCAGCAGGCGTACTGGTGGACCACGGGTGGGCAGACGTTCCTGCAGGCCCAGGTGGCCACCACCGCCACCGACGACCCGGACGTGGAGATCACCGTCAGCTGGCGGACGGCCGACGGCGCCACCGGCTCGTTCCCGCTGTACCGGTTCGAGGACTCCGGCGAATACCAGTACCACTACAACCTTCCCCAGCCGGTGCCGAACCGGCCGGTCCAACTGACCGCCACCTCCAGCCTCGGCGGGACCAGCCGGGTGGTCACCCCGGCGCTCTGGCCGAACGCCTCCCCGCCGCCGCTGCCGGCCGGCTACCAGAAGGACTTCATCGACGCGTACCTGACGCCGGTGGACATCCAGGCGCGGATCAAGCGGTTGGCCCGCCAGTACCGGGATCTGGTGGACGTGATCGACCTGCCGAACAAGACCCAGGGGTACCGACGCAACGCCGCCGCCTACCTGGGCGACCCGGCGGTGGCCGCCGTGGTCGTCGAGTCGGTCCGCTTCGGCGACCAGAGCATGAACGGCGTGCAGGTGCGGACGGTCGACCCCGGCCGCCGAAACCGCCCGCTGACCGTCGGCTACCGCGACCGCGTCCTCACGGTCTCGCTGGCCACCGACACCGCGGGCAAGACGGTGAGCACCACCGACGAGGTCGCGGCGGCGATCAACGCCCGCCAACCGAACCGGTTCCGGGCCACCGTCGAGGACGGCTCGGCCGGGCTGCCCATGCCGGTCGCCGGCCCCACCCGGCTCGACGACGGCCTCCAGGGCACCGAGGTGCCGGCACGGCCGTGGACGGTGCAGGCACTGCGCCTCGGCGTGCACCGGGACGGGTCCCGGGTCGGGGTGCTCGCGTACTCCCAGGAACACGCCCGGGAGTGGGCCACGCCGCTGGTGACGTTGGAGTTCGCGGAGCGGATGCTGGCCAACTACCGCACCGACCCGGCCACCCGCGAGCTGCTGGAGCAGGTGGACGTCTTCGTCATCCCGACGGTCAACCCGGACGGCGCGAACTACTCGTTCAACGACTTCAACTTCCAACGCAAGAACCTGGTCAACCACTGCACCGGGCCGGCCCGCGACCCGAAGAACCGCACCTCGTGGGGTGTGGACATCAACCGCAACTACACCGTCGGGTCGTACTTCGACGGCTACGTGGGCGCCAGCGCCAACTGCCTCTCCGGCACCTACGCGGGCACCGCGGAGCTGTCCGAAGCGGAAAGCCGCAACGTGGTCGCGCTCGCCCAGACCCATCCCAACATCAAGTTCGCGATGAACGTGCACTCCTACGGCGGGTACTTCATGTGGCCGCCGGGGGCGTACCGGGCGGACGGGCGGGTCACCCTGCCCCGGCCGTCGATCGACGAGTCGAAAATGTTCCTGGACAGCGCCCGACGGATCGTCGGCGCCATCGCGCAGGAACGCGGCACCGTGACCTGGCCGTCGCAGACCGGTCCGGTCGCCGACGTGCTCTACTCCGCCGCGGGGAACTCCGCCGACCAGCTCTACTACGAGCTGGGCATCTTCGCGTGGGACTTCGAGGTCGGTAACGACCGGTGGAACCCGGCCACCGGCGAGTGGGAGGGCGTCGGCTTCCAGCCGCCGTTCGACGAGGCGCACGGCGAGTCCCAGGAGTACGCGGGCGGGCTGATCGAGCTGGTGCGGGTGGCCCGCGACTACGCCGCCGCCCAGCCCGCCGGCTGAGCTCGCGGCGGTGCCGCGTCCGCGAGCCGGGCGCGGCACCGCTGGCCGAGCAGACCCAGGGGGGCGGCATTTCGCCTGTTTCTGCCCAGTGGCTGGCGGGTAGGGCCTTGTGCATGGACACGAACACCACGGCCCACCTGATTGGCGGCCCCCGAGACGGCAGCATCCACGACACCGGCGACGAGGCTCTCGTCGAGGTGGAAATCGATGGCATGATGCATCGCTACATCAAGACCACCAAGCAGCACGACGACGGCCAGCCGCTCTACAACTACGACGGGATGGTCGCCCCGGACGGCGGCGAGCCCGGCGTCGAGGACCCGGCTGCCCGGGTCGCGTCGCCCCGAGCCGATGCCGAGGGGCACGGCGGCACCCACTGACCGCCGCAGCGACGCTGACCGGGCAGACCCCGAACGGGGTACCAGTCCGACCGGCCAGCCACGGTTCATCCGTGGCCGGCCGGGTAAGCAGCGGCCTTGCCTGGTGGGGGAGACGACCGGGTGCACGGGCGGGCGGCCCTGAGCCGGCCGCCCGTGCGCGCCTTCGGTCAGTTCGAGGAGATCCAGTTCCAGGCCGAGACGACCCACTCGGTCTGCTGGAGCCAGGCCACACCGAGGCCGACGAGGAAGACCGCCGTCGCCAGGTGGGCACCTCGGGCGCTGCGCCGGACCCGACCAAGCTGCCGCTCCAGCACCACGCGGCCGACCAGCCGGGACAGGGCGAACAGGCCCACCGCCACCAGGAGGCTGAGCACCAGCACCAGCAGCGGGCCGCTCAGGTCACCCTGGCCGGAGAGCGCCCAGATCCCCCAGCACACGAACGCGAAGAGCCCCGCCACAGCGCTCCACTCACCGCCGCGACGCAGCTGCGCCATCCGCCAGCTCAACGACCGGCGCGGGGCCGGACCGCCGGGCCAACCGGTGCCGGTCGGCTCCTGCTCGACCACGGGGAACGGCTCGGTCCGCGGGCTGCGCCGCTGACCCACCGGCGCCACACCCCGGCGGAAACCATCGCGCTGCGGCGGCACCCCGACGCCGGCCTGCGGTGGCACCTCCACGGTCCGCTCCGCCCACGGCTGCGTCTGGTCTGCCATCTCGTCCTCCCCCTGACCGACGACATCACCGCCGCCTGGATCCGAGGGTAGCCAGCCGGCACATCGGTGGCCGAACCCGCCCGAGGCGCGGGCCGGCACGACGGTGCCGAATCACACCCCCGGCAGGGTACGGTCGGCTGATGGCTGATCCCGACCGACGACGGCGACGGCTGCGCCACCACCCCGAACCCGAGCCGGCCGGCCGAGGCGCCGACGGCCCGACCGCCAGCACCACGGGCGTGCATGACGGTGACGACCCGCCGCCGCGCCGCAGGAACCCGGGCGGCGACGAGCGCGACGGCGAGCGGGGGCTGCGCGGGCTGGTCGGTTCCGGCTCGTCCCAGGTGGGGCTGAGCGCCGCGCTGCGGGCCCGGGACGCGGCCCGCTCGACCGACGAAGACCTGGCCGAGGCCGAGGCCCGAGTGGTGGTCGTCCGCCGCAACTGGGTGCCCCGCGAGGACCTGCCCCGCCCTCCACGCTGACCGTCGACGAGGTCAGGGCAGGTCGGGCAGCTGCCGGGTGTGCTCGTACTCGGCGACCTGGGCGATCCGACGGGCATGCCGCTCGTTGCCGGAGAAGGGCGTGTTCAGGAACGCCTCGACGATGGCGGTGGCCTCGTCCAGCGTGTGCTGGCGGGCGCCGACCGCGACCACGTTCGCGTCGTTGTGCTGGCGGGCCAGCTGAGCGGTCTCCACGCTCCAGGCCAGCGCGGCGCGGACCCCGGCGACCTTGTTCGCGGCGATCTGCTCACCGTTACCGGACCCACCGATGACCACCCCGAGGCCCGTCTCGTCGGCCACCACCTGGTCGCCGGTGTGCAGGCAGAACGTCGGGTAGTCGTCGTCCGGGTCGTAGGCGCGCGGGCCGACGTCGACCACGTCGTACCCCTGCTTGGCCAGGTGGTTGGCCAGGTGCACCTTCAACTCGAAACCGGCGTGATCGGATCCCAGGTAGACGCGCATACCGGGCAGTCTGTCAGGCCGCGCTCGGGGACGTCGCGGGGGCGGCGTCCCCGAGCCGGGTTCGTCACACGATCATGTGGGCGGCCGCTCAGCGCGGCAGCTCAGCGACGACCAGACCGCCCCGCGCCTTCGGGGTGAACCAGGTGCTCTTGCGGGGCATCTTCTCCCGGGCCAGGTTCACCGCGACGAAATCCGACACGGTCACTGGCGCGATCAGGATGGCCAGCTCGGCCCGACCGGCGTCGACCTCACCGGTGAGCCAGCTCGCCGGGTAGTCACCGCCGACGTAGGTGATCCGCTTGTCGCCCGGGTCCAGCCCCAGCGCGTCGCGGAGCAGCAGCCGCTCGACCAGGGCGTGGTCCAGGTTTTCCAGACTGCCAGCGACCGTGGCGGGCAGGCGCACCGCGTACCCCTGGCCGTCGAGGCGGAGGTGCACGGTGCCGCTGGCGGTCGGGACCTCGACCGGGCCGTCGATCGGCTCGACCTCGGCCCCCGCCGCCCGCAGCCGGTCGAGCAGCTCCGCCGGCGTGGTGGTCAGCTCGCTGACCAGCCGGTTGTACGGCTGGATGGCCACCGACGCAGGGGTGGTGACCACGGCCAGGAAGCGCGGCAGGTCACCGGTCTGGGCGGCCAGGCTGCGGTGGTTGCCGTCGGCGACGACCAGCTCCCCGCCACCGGCGAGGGCGGTCAGCGTGGCCTGCTCCGGACCGGGGCCGAGCAGCCAGATGGCATGCGTGCGCCCCGCCTGGTCGGTGTCCGTGGCGGCGGGCGCGCCGGCCGTGTCCGTCGCCGCCGCGAGCGCGGCGTGCAGCTCGTCGCCACGCCCCGTCTGCAACAGGAGTACGGGTGAGAGCAGGTGGCCCAGCGCATCGGCCAGCGCCACCCGCTCGCGCACCTTGGCGATGAAGACGTCCTCGTTGCGGATGACCAGGCCCGGCTCGTCGGCCCGGGTGGAGATCTGGTCGGTGTCCACCATCGCGAACAGCCCGTACGCCGGCTCCTCCCCCGGCGCGGTGATCCGGTAGAGCACCACCACCTGCTCGGCGGGGGTGTAGCTGCCGTCGGCCTTGGCCTCGGTGAGGCGGGCCACCGCGTCCGGGAGAGCGTCGAGGAAAGACTTGCCCAGGCTCTCCGGCGCGCGGTGCGGCATTTCGATGCCGAGGGCACTGTGCGGGTTCGTCTCGATGATCGCGGTGATCTCCGCGTCGTCGGCGAACTCGTCGTAGTTTTGCGCGCCGGTGCCGCCAGTGGTGACCCAGGCCCGGGTGATCGGATGCACGACCGTCATGCCCACTGACGCTACCGGCGGCGGTGTTGCCGTCGACCGGGGACCCGCAGGGCGTCCACCAGATGAAAGCACCGGGGCCGGAGGCCGCAGCGGTCAGCCGGCGCGGCCGGATGTGCCTCGACGGTGCCGACCCGCGGTTGCCGGCCCACCGTTGTTGCCCCGCCGGCCGGACGCGGCCGGCCCGGTGGTCACGCTGCGGCGGGGTGTCGTGGGCGGCCCCGGCACGGGACGCTCGGGGGGCGGCGACGGGACGGGCCGCGGGTTCAGCGGCGGCGTCGGCACCGGACGCGGGGCGGCGGGCGCCGGCGGAGGCGGCGCGGGCTGGGCCGGCGCCGCCGACGACGGCACGAGCAGCGCCGGAGCGGACGCCGGGAGATCGTCCGGCACGGAATCGACGTCCGACGCCAGCGGGTCGGCCGACGCCAGCGGAACTGCCGATGCGGGCAGATCGGCCGATGCGGGCAGATCGGCCGACGCGGGCAGATCGGCCGACGCGGGCGGGGTGAGCCGGGAGGTCACCGGGACCCGGGCCACGCCCACCACGATGGGCGGCGCGAGCAGATCCACCAGGTGGGCGGGTAGGTCCGGGCGGACCGCAGGCCAGCGGGAGTCGTCGACGGACCAGTAGGCCGCGCCGGGAGTCTCGATCACCCCCTGCCGGGTCAGCTGATCGTCACCGGACGCACGGTGCTTGGCCATCGGGATTGCCTCCACGAACTGCGGGGTGCGGCCCTGCGGGTCGCTCCGGCGGACACCGAGGGAAACGACGCCGCCCGCCCACCGGTGACGCCATGTCCGTCCTCCGAACTCGCAGCCGCACCCGGCGTCCGACGAACACGCCCCCGCTCGGACAGCCGACGGAGTCCGGACGGGGGCGCGTGGTGGTCGTGGATCAGTCGAAGATCGGGTCCTGTTCACGGGTGCGCTTGAGCTCGTAGAAGCCCGGGGTGCTGGCGACCAGCAGGACGCCATCCCAGAGCCGCCCGGCGGCCTCCCCCTTCGGGGCGGGGGTGATCACCGGGCCGAAGAACGCGACCGGGCTGCCGTCCGGACCGGGCGCGTGGACGACGGGGGTGCCGACGTCCTGCCCGACCGGGCGCATGCCGGCCTCGTGGCTGGCCCGCAGCGCGTCGTCGTAGTCGGTGCTGTCCGCGGCCGCAGCCAGCGCCGGGTCCAGGCCGGCGTCGGTCAGCGCGGCGACGTAGAGCTCCTGACCCCGCTCCTCCTTGCCGAGGTGGATCCGGGTGCCCAGCGCGGTGTAGAGCGGGCGCAGGGCGTCCGTGCCGTACCGCTGCTCGGCGGCGATGCAGATCCGCACCGGGCCCCAGGCGGTGGTCAGGAAGTCCTTGTACTCCTCGGGCAGGTTGTCCCGGCCGTCGTTGAGCACGGCCAGGCTCATCACGTGGAAGCGGATGTCCACGTCACGGACCTGCTCGACCTCAAGCAGCCAGCGGGACGTGATCCACGCCCACGGGCAGGCCGGGTCGAACCACATGTCGGCGGTGACACGATCGGTCACGGTGATGTCCCTTCGCGACGGGTGGCGCCGGCAGTCCGGCGTCTCAGGAGAATCCTCACCCCGCAGCGCATCGACCGGCACCCGAATGAGAGCGTGACCTCGGCCACCGCGGGCTGCCCGTACATGGAAGACTCGAATCGGGCCGGCCGCCACGAGCGGTTGGCGAACGGGCGCCGCCGGGCGTACGGCGAAATGTGGGATGGAGACGAACAGTGCCGGGAGTGCGCAACCTGACGCAGGTCGAGGCGACCGAGCGGGCCCGCCTGCTCACCGTTACGGGGTACGACATCAGTCTGGACCTGTCGACCGCCGTGCTGGCGGCCGACGGTCGCACGTTCCGGTCGACGACCGAGGTCCGGTTCCGCTGCGCCGAGCCGGGAGCGAGCACGTTCATCGAGCTGGCCGCCGAGTCGGTACGGTCCGCGACGTTGAACGGCGCGCCGGTCGACCTCTCCGACTGGTCGGCCGAGAAGGGCCTGATCCTGTCCGAGCTGGACAGCGACAACACCCTGGTCGTCGACGCGGACTTCGGTTACTCCAACAGCGGTCAGGGTCTGCACCGCACGGTCGACCCCGTGGACGGCGAGACGTACCTCTACAGCCAGTTCGAGACGGCCGACGCGCAGCGGGTGTACGCCTGCTTCGACCAGCCCGACCTGAAGAGCGTCTACACCTGGCACGCCACGGTGCCGGCGCACTGGCGGGCGGTGTCCAACATGCCGGTGCAGCGCGAGGAGCCGGCCGGTGAAGGGCTCAAGACGCTGCACTTCACCGAGTCGCCCCGGATGAGCACCTACATCACGGCGATGTGCGCCGGGCCGTACCACGAGGTGCGCGACACCCACGACGGCATCGACCTGGGTGTGTTCTCCCGGGCCTCGATGGCGCCCTACCTCGACTCGGACGACCTGTTCCTGATCACCAAGCAGGGGTTCGACTTCTTCCACGAGAAGTTCGGCGTGCGCTACCCGCTGCCGAAGTACGACCAGCTCTGGGTGCCCGACTTCAACGCCGGCGCGATGGAGAACTTCGGCTGCGTGACGCACGCCGAGTCGCACTACCTGTTCCGCTCGCAGGTCACCGACTTCGAGTACGAGCAGCGGGCCAACACGATCCTGCACGAAATGGCGCACATGTGGTTCGGTGACCTGGTCACCATGCGCTGGTGGAACGACCTGTGGCTGAACGAGTCGTTCGCCGAGTGGGCCAGCCACTGGTGCAACACCAACGCCACCCGGTTCACCGAGGCGTGGACGACGTTCCTGTCCATCCGGAAGAACTGGGGCTACCGGCAGGACCAGCTCTCCTCCACCCACCCGGTCTACACCGAGATGCCGGACATGGAGGCCGTCGAGGTCAACTTCGACGGCATCACCTACGCCAAGGGCGCGAGCGTGCTCAAGCAGCTCGTCGCTTACGTGGGCGAGGAGCCGTTCGTGGCCGGGCTGCGGGCTTACTTCGGCAAGCACGCCTGGGGCAACGCCACCTTCGACGACCTGCTCACCGAACTGGAGACCGCGTCCGGCCGGGAGCTGCGCAAGTTCGCCGCGCAGTGGCTGGAGACCGCGCAGGTCAACACGCTGCGGCCGGAGGTGACCATCGGCGCGGACGGCACGTACGAGCAGGTGGTGGTGCGGCAGGAGGCGCCGGCCGCGTACCCGACGCTGCGGACGCACCGGATCGGCGTGGGCCTGTACGACCTGACGGACGGGCGGCTGGTCCGCCGCGAGCGGCACGAGGTGGACGTGACCGGCGAGCGGACGGACCTCGCCGAGCTGCGTGGCGTCCGGGCGGCCGACGTGCTGCTGCTCAACGACGACGACCTGAGCTACACCAAGCTGCGCCTCGACGACCGCTCGATGGCAACCGTGGTGCAGCACATCGGTGGCTTCGAGTCGTCGCTGGCGCGGGCACTGTGCTGGACCGCGGCATGGGACATGATCCGCGACGCCGAGCTGTCGGCCCGCGACTACGTGGCGCTGGTGGTGAGCGGGCTACCCGCGGAGACCGACATCAACCTGGTCACCGCGACCCTGCGGCAGGCGACCACCGCGATCACCCTCTACGCCGACCCGGCCTGGTCCCCGACCGGCTGGGCCGAGCTTGCCCGTACCGCCCGCGACGCGCTCGCCGCCGCTGAGCCCGGCAGCGGGTTCCAGTTGGCCTGGGCCCGCGCGTACGCCTCGGCGGCCCGCTCCGAGGAGGATCTGGCCACACTGCGCGGCTGGCTGGCCGGCACCGGGATACCGACCGGGCTGACCGTGGACACCGAGCTGCGCTGGTCGGTGCTCGGGGCGCTGGTGGCCAATGGGGCGGCCGGTGCCGCAGAGATCGAGGCGGAGCTGGCCAGCGACCGTACGGCCAGCGGCGAGCGGGAGGCCGCGTACGTGCACGCGCTGGTGCCGACGGCCGAGAACAAGGCCGCCGTCTGGGCGCTGCTCACCGGCCCCGACGCGCTGCCCAACTGGCGCCACCGGGCCCTGCTGCAGGGCTTCGCCCACCCAACGCAGGTGGAGCTGATCGCTCCGTACCGGGAGCGGTACTTCGCGGCGGTGGGCCAGGTGTGGGCCACCCGGGACAGCGAGCCGGCGCAGGAGTTCGCCCAACTCGCGTACCCGACCTACCTGGTGGACGACGACACGGTGGCGGCCACCGACGCGTGGCTGGCCGGTGACGGGCACCTCGGTCCGCTGCGCCGGCTGGTCGCCGAGGGCCGCGACGGCGTGGTGCGGGCGCTCAAGGCCCGCGCGAAGGACGCCCAGCAGAGCTGAGCAGGGAGTACGCGGCCCGGCGTCGGCGTGGGTGTGAGCCCGCGCCGGCGTCGGCGTGGGTGTGAGCCCGCGCCGGCGTGGGTGTGAGCCCGCGCCGGCGTCGGCGTGGGTGTGAGCCCGCGACGGCGTGGGTGTGAGCCCGTCGGCGCCGGCGCCGAGCCCATGCCGGGCCGGGGCCGATGAGGGACCCGAGCGGCTGGCCGCGCGGAGCAGCCCCAGACAACCCGAAGCCCCGCCCGATCGAGGCCGGCTGGCCACGAAGACGGCGGTGACCTCGGGAATCATCGCGAGGATCTGCCGGGCGGTCCGGCTCGTTTGATCGACTCGACATCGCCGATATGGGGGTGACCGCCCGCACGGGACGCCCCCATATCGCTGACCTGGTGTGGATCTTTCGTCCGGCGCGCTCAGCGCGCAGCATTACCCACGACGATCGGGCCACACGGAAGATCACGCTCGAACATGGAAGTAGGGGTATCTGGCGCGGCCGAGGCCCCTACTTCCTGGATCGAGCACGATCGTGGCGTGGCTTGGGTCGTACGAGGGAGGGCTCAGCCCTTGCCAGCGTGGCTGGCGAGCTGGTCGAGGCCGTTGATGATGCCGCTGGCCAGGTCGCCGCCGCTGAACGCGCCAACCATGGACAGCGCGGCCAGCTTGGCGTACGTGTCGGGGATGCGCTTGCGGGCGTACCGCCCGGTGACGATCTCCAGCTGACGCTGGTTGGGCGACACGGCGATCAGCACCGACTTGTCGGGGTCGGCGAGCTGGCGGTGCAGCCGCTGGGCGTGGTCACGGATGGGCTCGTCGAGACCGCCGACGAAGACCGAGAAGACCAGGCCGGTGCCCTGGTCGGCCAGGCGCAGGGCCTCGTCGATGCGCAGCAGCTGGCGGGTTGAGAACGGCCCGTCCAGCACCTCGGGCGGATTCTCCGACCCGGCCTGCTTCTCACCAACGGTCACTTGCGCCTCCGGTTCCACCGGCCGGCGCCTCGACGCTGGCCTGCTCAAGCTTGTGGCTGGTCAGCGCGGGCGCCTGCGCCCCCGCCGTCAGCGCGGTGCCGGCCGAGTCGGCCAGCTGCTCCGGACGGCCCAGGAACCAGACCGGAGTGAAGTCGAAGGGCCGGCCCGGCCGGTAGCGCTTGGCGCCACCGCGACCGCCGGTGCCACCACCACGGCTACCGACGTACGACAGGCCGGCGATGACCAGCACCGCGGCCAACGGGATGCCGACGAAGACCAGCAACGTCTCGGTAACAGACAATCCCAACGCCCCCAGGCGGAAGAAGGACGACCTCGAACAACCGGGTCGGATGGACGATCATGATGCCGACCGCCCGACGCCGTCGCCATTCACGTTAGCGGAGTCGGTGGCCCGCCAGATTGCGGGGTGCCGATCCCATCCGTCACTGGAGTTCTCCAGTTGCGCAGCGGTCGCGATGAGCCGCACATCGTCGCCGTACCGGCCCGTGAGCAGCACCCCGACGGGCAGGCCGTCGGTCGTGGTGCCCAACGGCAGGGAGACGGAGGGATCGCCGGTGACGTTGAAGATGGCGCAGTAGGGCGAGAAGCGGCGTTGCCGGTCGAAGTCCGCCGCTGGGTCACCGTCGGCGGTGAACCAGCCGACGGGTGCCTGCGGGGCGGCCAGGGTGGGGCAGAGCAGCAGGTCGCAACCGGCGGTGCGGCGGGCACCGAGGCGTACCTGCGCCTGGAGCTCACCGAGGGTGGCGGCCAGGGTCCCGGCGGAGATCTCGGCGCCCCGGGCCCGCAGCAGCCGGGTCAGCGGCAACAGCTCCGCCTCCCGCTGTGGGGGCACCGGGGCGAGCGCCAGCACGTACCAGAGGATTTCGAACAGCGGCCACGCCGCCGGCCCGAGCGGCGGCGGCACCTCGACCACCTCGTGGCCGGCCGCGGTGAGCAGCGCGGCGGCCCGGTCCACGGCGGCCACGCACTCGGGGTGCACCGGCTCGTCGGCGAGCATCGGCGTGGTGAACCGGCCGATCCGCAGCCGGCCGGGCTCGGCCCGGCGCGCGACGGCCAGGTAGCCGCCGGGTGGCGCGGGCGGCGGCAGGTAGGGCTCGCCGGGGACCGGCACGGCCATGACGTCGAGCAGCGCCGCGACGTCGGTGACGGTCCGCCCGATCGGGCCGCTGGTGGGCAGGCCGAACGCGCCGGAGCCGACGGGCCCTCCGGAGACCAGACCGCGGCTGGGTTTGTAGCCGACCAGGCCGCACAGCGACGCCGGGATGCGCAGCGAGCCGCCGCCGTCGGAGCCCTGGGCGACCGGGACCAACCCGGCCGCCACCGCCGCCGCCGCGCCGCCACTGGACCCACCCGCGGTGTACGCCAGCTGCCACGGATTGCGGGCCGGAGGCGCGACCCGACCCTCCGAGTAGAGCGAGCAGCCCAGCTCGGAGGTGGTCGTCTTGCCAAGGCTGACCAGCCCTGCGGCCTTGATGAACCGGACCACGTCGGCGTCGACCGGCGGGATGAAGTCGGCGAAGGCGGCCGAGCCGAAGGTGGTGCGAATCCCGGCGGTGAGCGTGAGGTCCTTGATCGCGGTCGGTACGCCGTGCAGCGGGCCGCGCCGCTCGACCGGTACGGCGTCGGCGGCGCGGGCGGCCTGCCGGGCCAACTCCGGCGTGACCGTGACGAACGCGCCCACGGTGTCGCCGATGGCTGCCACCCGGCGCAGGTAGTGCTCGACCAGGTCGACGCTGGACAGCTCGCCGCCGGCGACAGCGGCGGCCTGCTCCAACGCGGTCAGGTCGTGCGGCTCGGCCATCCCGTCATCCTGCCGGCCGCCAGCCCTCGGCGCACTCGACACGCGCCGACGACCGGAAACGGACCAACCGGAAGATCTGCTCACACCAGGGCGGCGCGGAGCGCGGTTAGCCATGCAGGAAGCGCAGGGCGTTGGCGGACAGGAGCTTGTGGCGCTGGTCGTCGGTGAGGAAGTCGGCCGCGTGGACCACCGCGCCGGCCGGGCGCTCCCCCAGGGGGTACGGGTAGTCGCTGCCGACCAGCACCCGGTCCTCCCCCAGAGTGTCGACCAGCAGCCGCAGCGCGGGTGGCGCGAAGACCACCGAGTCGACGCTGAAGCGGTCAAGATAGCTGCTGGGCGGGCCGGCGGACGCGCCCCGGACCAGGTCGCCGCGGCGGTGCCAGGCGTTGTCGGCACGGCCGAGCCAGAACGGGAAGCTGCCACCGCCGTGCGCGAAGCAGATCCGCAACGTCTCCGGCACCCGGTCGAAGACGCCGCCCAGGATCATCGCCAGCACCGACAGGTGCGTCTCGGCGGGCATCCCGGTGAGCCAACGGGCCATCCACCGGTCCAACCGAGGGCTACCCGGCATGTCCCACGGATGGACGAAGACCGGCGCACCCACCTCGGCGCAGTGCTGGAGGAAGGTGACCACACCGGCGTCATCCAGGTCCCGGTCACCGACGTGGTTGCCGATCTCCACGCCCACGTGCCCGGCCGCCAGGCTGCGGTCCAACTCGGCACAGGCGGCGTCCGGGTCCTGCAGGGGCACCTGGCAGAACGGCACCAGCCGGTCGCCACCGGCCGCGGTGACCTCCAGGGCCAGGTCGTTGAAGATCCGGGCGACCTTCACCGCCTGGTCGGCCGGACGGTCGTAGCTGAAGAAGACCGGCGTTGGCGAGACCACCTGCACGTCCACGCCGTCGTCGTCCATGTCGGCCAGTCGACGCGACGCGTCCCAGCACTCGGCACCGATCGGCCGGAACTCGGTGTTTCCCACCATGATCATGGCGGCGCGCTCGGAGTCGACCCGCAGCCACGGCCAGCCGGACCCGCCGCACGCTGCGCCGAGGTCCGGCCATCCCTTCGGTACGACGTGCGTGTGCACGTCGACCACACCTGAGGGCATCAGCCCTTGCCCGGGTGCAGGGTGCCGCAGTTGGCGCAGGTGCGCGCCGCCTCATCGGCGTAGAACGCCTGGAACACCGGCGGCAGATCGGCGGCGATGTCGCGGACCTGCAACTCGACCTCGTGCACCTTGCCGCCGCACTCCGGGCAGTACCACTGGAACTTCTCCAGCGTGCCCTCCTCGCGGACCCGCTCGACGACCATGCCGATCGAGCCGGCCTCCGGCCGCTGCGGCGAGTGCGGGGTGTCGCGCGGCAGCATCCACATCTGGCCCTCGCGCACGTGCACCGTACGCGGCCCCTCCGGGGTCATCAGGTTGATGTGCATGTTGCCCTTGACCTGGTAGAAGAACTCCTCGTAGGGGTCCACGTGGAAGTCGGTGCGCTGGTTGGGCCCGCCCACGACCATCACGATGAAGTCGTCCCCGCCGGGGATCATCTCCTTGTTGCCCACCGGCGGCTTCAACAGGTGCTGGTTGTCCGCGATCCATCCCGGAAAACTGAACGGCTCTGCGATCTCACTCACGACTGACCTCCCGAGGGAAGAAGGGCCACGGCCTGGATCTCGATGAGCAGGTGCGGGTGCGGCAACTGGTGCACCGCCACCGTCGTCCGGGTTGGGCCGGACGCGTCGAAGAACTCCGCCCACACCTCGTTGTAGCCACCGAAGTCATTCATGTTGACCAGGTACGACGTCACCTGGACGAGGTCGGCGAGGTCAGCGCCGACCGAGCGCAGCAGGTCGCGGATGTTCTCGATGACCGCCCGCGTCTGCACCCGGATGTCGAGGTTCGTCGTACCGAACTCGTCCACCTCGACACCGGCGAACGAGTTGTCCGGCCGCCGCGAAGACGTACCGGAGACAAAGACAAAACCCCCCGCAACCTTCACGTGCGGAAAAGCCCCGCGAGGCGTGGCCTTCCCCGCCACCACCCGAGCCCGGCCGCCCCCATTCACCGCCCCACTCCCCCGCCAAGCCCCACGACTGCGTCGATCATGGACTTGTGGTGCCCGAGAGAGTACGTCTCGCACCTTTCGTCCCCCACCACAACTCCATGATCGACCAGGGTGTGGGGGGTCATGACGTCGCCTTTAGGGAGGCCGTGCCTAGGCTCTGCACCACCGCGCGGACGTGGGCGCCCGGACGTAGCGGGACGGCGGCGGTGGCGGCACCGGCCAGGAAGACCCAGCCGGACTGAAGACGCACTCCGTGCCGGCCCGCCAGCCGGATGCCCTCGTCGAGGGCCCGGCGCGGATCGCCGAGGATCGCCGCGGTCGAACCGACCTGCGCCACCCGCCCGTCGATCTCCAGCAGCACGCCCAGGTTGTCCAGACCCGCCGGCACCGGCGACCACGGCCCGATGACGAACGCGGCGGCCGACGTGTTGTCGGCGATCACGTCCGGCAGCGAGAAACGGAAGTCGGCGTACCGGGAGTCGATCAGCTCGATGGCCGGTGCGACCCCGCGGACCGCGCTGGCGAAGTCGCCGACCGGCTCGCCCGGCTCGGGCAGCCGGTCCAGCAGGAACGCCACCTCCGGCTCGACCCGGGGATGGATGTACGCGGCCGGGTCCACAGCACCGCCGTCGGGCACCCGCATCGCGTCGGTGAGCCGCCCCCAGATCACCTCGTCCACGCCGACCTGGGCCATCTTCGCCTTGCTGGTCAGTCCCATCTTCAGCCCGACCAGCCGCTCGCCCCGGTCGAGTCGACGCTGCACCAGCGCCGCCTGCACCCCGTACGCGGTCGGCACGTCCAGCCCCACCTCGGCGGCGAGCTGCGGAATCGCACTCGCGGAGTCGGCGGCCGCGCCCAGCTTCGCCGCGATACCCGCGGTGTCCACGCCGATCATGCTGCGTCATCCTTCGTTCGCGACTGCGGGGCTCGCGGACCCGGCTCACTCCTCGCGCTCACCGGCTCCTTGCCCGCCAGATCGAGCGCCACGTCCACGATCATGTCCTCCTGGCCGCCGACCATCCGGCGCCGGCCCAGCTCGACCAGGATCGAGCGGACGTCCACCCCGTACTTCGCGGAGGCCCGCTCGGCGTGCCGCAGGAAGCTGGAGTAGACCCCCGCGTACCCCAGGGAGAGCGTCTCCCGGTCGACCTGGACCGGCCGGTCCTGCAATGGGCGGACGATGTCGTCGGCGGCGTCCATCAGCGCGAACACGTCGCAGCCGTGCTTCCAGCCGTGCAGCTCGGCGACCGCGACGAAGACCTCCAACGGTGCGTTGCCAGCGCCCGCGCCCATGCCGGCGAGGGAGGCGTCGACGCGGACGGTCCGGCCGGACGGGGACCCGAGCGGGCCGTCACCGAGGATCCGACCGTGCTCGACGGCGAGCACGCTGTTGGCCACACCCAGGGACAGGTTGTGGTGGGCGTGGATGCCGATCTGCGTCTCCGGTGCCAGGACCTGCCGGTACGCGTCGACCCTCTGCGCCACGTCGGTCATCAGCAGCCGACCGCCGGAGTCGGTGACGTAGACGCAGTGCGCCCCGTACGACTCCATGAGCTTGGCCTGCCCGGCGAGCCCGGCCGGGCCGTTCATGTGCGACATCATCAGGAAACCGGCGACGTCCATGCCGTTCTCCCGGGCCCAGGAGATGTGCTGGGCGGAGATGTCGGCCTCCGTGCAGTGGGTGGCGATCCGGACGCTGGTCACCCCGAGCGCCTTCGCCGCCTTCAGGTCGGCGATGGTGCCGATGCCGGGCAGCAGCAGGGTGGTCAGCTTCGCCGAGGTCAGCACCTCGGCGGCTGCGGAGATCCACTCGGCGTCGCTGGCCGCGCCGTGGCCGTAGTTGACGCTGGAACCGGCGAGCCCGTCACCGTGCGCCACCTCGATCGCGGCCACCCCGGCGGCGTCCAACGCGGCGGCGATGGCGCGCACCTGGTCGACCGTGTACTGGTGGGCGATGGCGTGCATGCCGTCGCGCAGCGTCACGTCCTGGATGTACAGGTCGGTCATCGCGCAGCCACCTCCGAGGAGCGCAGGGCTACCAGCCGCTCCGCGGTGCGCAGGGCGGCGGAGGTCATGATGTCCAGGTTGCCGGCGTACGCCGGCAGGTAGTGGCCGGCACCGGAGACCTCCAGGAAGACCGACACCTGGAGCGCGGTGAGCTGCCGCCCGAGCGTCGGCAGGTAGGCCTGGACGCGGTCGAACTGCACGTCCTGCTTGAGCCGGTAGCCGGGGACGTACTCCTGGACCGTGGCCACCATGTCCGCGACCGAGGCGGCGATGGCGGCGGTGTCGGCGTCGGCGTCCGGGCAGAGACAGTAGACGGTGTCGCGCATCAGCAGCGGTGGGTCCGCCGGGTTCAGCACGATGATCGCCTTGCCCTGTTCGGCGCCGCCGACCACCTCGATGGCCCGGGCCGTGGTCTCGGTGAACTCGTCGATGTTGGCCCGGGTGCCCGGCCCGGCCGAGCGGGACGCGATCGATGCGACGATCTCGCCGTACGCCACCGGGGTGATCCGACGCACCGCGGCGACGATCGGCACGGTCGCCTGCCCGCCGCAGGTCACCATGTTGACGTTCGGCTCGTGCAGGTGCTCGTCGAGGTTGACCGGTGGCACCACGTACGGGCCGATGGCGGCCGGGGTCAGGTCGACCACCGTGCGGCCGTGCGCGCGCAGCACCTCGTCGTGGTGTCGATGCGCACCGGCCGAGGTGGCGTCGAAGACCAGCTCGACGTCGGCGAACTCGGGCATCGCGACCAGCCCGTCCACACCGTCGGCGGTGGTGGCGACGCCGAGCCGGCGGGCCCGGGCCAGGCCGTCGGAGGCCGGGTCGATGCCGGCCATCGCCACCATCCGCAGCTCACTACTGAGCCGCAACACCTTGATCATCAGGTCGGTGCCGATGTTGCCGGAACCGAGCACCGCCACACCGACGCTCATGCTGTTCCACCTTTCGTTCCCGACTGTGGGGCTCGCAGGACCGCGTTCACTGGCCCTCCCGCGAGAAGCAGGTGCGCACCGAGCCGAGCCCGGAGATCCGTGCCTCGTACGCGGCGCCCGGCGTGACCGGCACCATCGGGCCGAGCGCCCCGGAGAGCACCACGTCCCCGGCACGCAGCGGGTCACCGGCGCGAGCGAGGGTGCCGGCCAGCCACTGCAGGGCGTGCAGCGGGTTGCCCAGGCAGGCCGCGCCCGCGCCCACCGAGACCGGCTCGCCGGCGTGCTCCAGCACCATTCCGCAGAGCCGCAGGTCGACGTCGGCGAGCCGGCGCGGCGACGTGCCGAGCACGAAGAGCCCACTGGAGGCGTTGTCGGCGACGGTGTCGACGATGGAGATGTCCCAGGCGGCGATCCGCGAGTCGACGATCTCGATCGCCGGCAGCAGGTGGTCGACCGCGCGGATCAGGTCGACCGTGGTGATCTGCGGGTCCGACAGGTCCTTGGCGAGCACGAACGCGATCTCCGCCTCGACCCGCGGCTGAAGCAGCCGGTCGATGGCCACCTCGACGCCGTCGCCGACCGCCATGGCGTCGGTCAGCATGCCGAAATCGGGCTGGAACACCCCGAAGGTCTCCTGCACCGCCCGGGAGGTCAGCCCGATCTTCGCGCCGACCCGGCGCTCGCCGCGACCCTGCCAGGCCCGCGCCTGAAGCTGCTGCACACGGTACGCGGACTCGACGTCCCCCTCCGCCAGCAGCCGGCCGCGTAGTGGTGGACACGGCTTGCCAGTGCTGCGGGCGTCAGCCAACTCCCGGTTGGCGGCCTCGATGTCAACTTTCATGCCCGCTCCTCGCTGCGGTGCGCTCACGACAGGTCCACGCAGACGTTGGTGAGTTCGGAGTAGAAGTTCAGCGAGTGCACGCCACCCTCGCGGCCGATGCCGGACGCCTTCACCCCGCCGAACGGGGTGCGCAGGTCGCGCAGGAACCACGTGTTGACCCAGACGATGCCGGCGTCCAGCCGTGCCCCGGCCCGGTGCGCGACGCCCACGTCCCGGGTCCACACGGTCGCCGCCAGGCCGTACTCGGTGCCGTTCGCCAGGGCGTACGCCTCGTCCTCGGTGTCGAACGGGGCGACATGCACGACCGGGCCGAAAATCTCTTCACGGTTGGTCCGGGCGTCGGGACCGAGCCCGGTGAGCACCGTCGGCTGCACGTACGACCCGCCGTCGCGGGTGTCACCGAAAGTGGGCGCGCCGCCCCCGGTGAGCACCTCGGCGCCCTCGGCGCGGGCCAACTCGTACGCGCCGAGCACCTTTGCCCGGTGCTGGTGGGAGATCAGCGGCATGGTGGCGGTGGCCTCGTCGGTCGGCCAGCCGTACGCCAGCTCGCCGGCCCGCTTCGCGAGCCGGGCGGTGAACTCCTCGAAGACCGGGCGCTGCACGTAGAGACGTTCGGTGCAGAGGCACACCTGCCCACCGTTGGTGAAGCTGGAACGCACCGAGCCGGCCACCGCGGCGTCCAGGTCGGCGTCGGCGAAGACCAGGCCGGCGTTCTTGCCGCCCAGCTCGAAACTCACCGCCTTCACCCCGTCGGCGGCGGCCCGCATGATCGCACCGCCGGTGGCCGACTCGCCGGTGAAGGTGATCGCGTCGACCCCCGGGTGGCGGGTGAGGAACTCACCGGCCGAGTCCGGCCCGAACCCGTGCACCAGGTTGAACACCCCGGCCGGTACGCCGGCGGCGGCCATCACCTCGGCGAGCAGCGTCGCCGAGGCGGGAGTCTCCTCGCTGGGCTTGACCACGACGGCGTCGCCGCAGGCCAGCGCCGGAGCGACCTTCCAGGTGAGCAGCAGCAGCGGCAGGTTCCACGGCACGATGACCGCGACCACGCCGACCGGCTTTCGGAGCGCGTAGTTGAGCGCCCGACCGCCGGTCGGGGTGACCGTCGTGAACGACTCGGTGGGCGCGGTCGCCACGATCTCCGCGAACGCCCGAAAATTCGCCGCGCCACGCGGGATGTCCAGCGTGCGGGCCTGGGCGATGGACTTGCCGGTGTCGGCGACCTCGGCGGTGACCAGATCGTCGAAACGGCGCTCCAGCTCGTCGGCAACCCGGTGCAGCACCTCGGCGCGTTCCCGCTCGCCCATTCGGCCCCACGGCCCGCGCATCGCCGCCCGGGCGGCGGCAACCGCGTCGTCCACCGTGGACTTCGACGCCTCGGTCACCTCGAAGACCGGCTCCCCGGTCACCGGGCTGACCTTCGTGAACGTCGGACCGCGGTCGACGAACTCACCGGCGACGAAGTTGCGCAACCGCTGCGGGCCGACAGGCGCATGGCCAGTCATCAGTCGTGGATCCCAGGTGCCGGTCATGCACGCCTCCCTCGCCTCAGCGCCGTGCCGATCAGCAGCAGCGCGGCCCCACCGACGACCGCGCCGAGCATCCGGTGCTGCCGGCGCACCCGGCGGCGAACCTCCGCGTACGGGGTGGTGGAGAAGGACACCAGCTCGTACTGGGAAACGTACCGGCCGGGCAGGGCACGTTCCAGTGCGTGCTCCACCCGCCGGCCGAGCTGGAAGACCGGGGAGGCGACCTTGTCCCGCATCTCGACGAAGTTGGTCAGTGCCATCGTCGCGATGGCCTCGGCGTTCTCCTGCCGACGTCGCTGGAAAAGCGGCAGCGCCGCCGCCCAGTCGTCGGCGCACTCCTCCAGGCAACGGTCCAGCTCGACCACGTCCTCGAAGGCGCAGTTGGCGCCCTGGCCGTAGAACGGCACGATCGCGTGCGCCGCGTCGCCGAGCAGGCCGACGGTCCCGTTGACCTGCCAGGGGGTGCTGCGGACCGTGCCGAGGACGCCCACCGGGTTGTGCTGGTAGTCGTCGACCAGGCTCGGGGCCAGCGGAATCACGTCGGGGTAGTGCTCGGCGAAGTGCCGTTCGATCTCCGTCGGGCTGGTCAGCGAAGCGAAGCTGCCGGCACCCTCGTTGGGCCAGAACAGCGTGCAGGTGAAGGAACGGTCCGGGTTCGGCAGCGCGATCATCATCGAGGTGCCGCGCGGCCAGATGTGCAGCGCGTCCGGGTCCAGGGCGAAGTCGCCGCCCAGCGGCGGGATCGTCAGCTCCTTGTAGCCGTAGTCGAGGAGGTCCACGCTCTCGCGCAGCAACCCGTACGCCAGCAACTGCCCGCGCACCGCGGAACCGGCACCGTCGGCACCCAGCACGACCGACGCCTTGGCGGCGACCGGGCCCTGCGGGGTCTCGAAGCTCAGGGCGCCGTCGGTCGGATCGAGCCCGACCAGCCGGTGGTCGAAGACGATCCGCACCCCGGGCAACGCGCCGGCCTCGTCCAGCAGGGCGTTGTTCAGCGCGCCCCGGCTGATCGAGTTGATCGCCCGGTCACCGGCCGCGCTGTACGACTGGAACTGCTGCTCCCCCTCGACCGGGTGGATCATCCGGCCGCGCATCGGCAGCGCGTCGGCCATCACCTGCTCGGCCAGCCCGATCCGGCGCAGCGCGTCCAGCCCGCGCTCGGAGAGCGCCAGGTTGATGGAGCGACCACGCTCGGCCGTGCCGGTACGCGGGTCGGGCCGGCGCTCGTAGAGGGCCACCGGGTAACCACGCCGGGCCAGGAAGCAGGCGGCCAGACAGCCGGCCAGCCCAGCGCCGATGATCGCGATCTCGTCGCGCCGGGAGGTCACGAGGACACCTGCCCGACCGTCGCGGCGAGCGCGGCGGCGGCCCGCCAACAGTCGTGGTACGTGGAATAGAGCGGCACCGGGGCGAACCGGACAACGTCCGGCTCACGGGCGTCGGCGATGACGCCGTGTTCGTACCGCAGGCGTTTGGTCAGCTCGGCGGCGCTGCCGGTGCCGATGCGCACCGAGAGTTGGCAGCCCCGCCGGGCCGGATCGCGCGGGGTGACCACGCGCAGCGGCCGGTCGGCGACGACCTCGTCGAGCAGCGACTCCAGCCAACCGGTGAGCCGCTGGCTGCGGGCGCGCAGCGCCGGCATGCCGACCGCGTCGAACAGCTCCAGCGAGGTGCGCACCGGGCCCATCGCGAAGATCGGCGGGTTGGAGATCTGCCAGGCCTCCACGGTGGCCGGCGGCAGGGACACCGGCGTCATCTCGAACCGGGTGGCCGCCGCGGTGCTCCACCACCCCTCGAAGCGGGGCAGGTCGGGGTCGCCGAGGTGCCGCTCGTGCACGAAGACGCCCGCCAGCGCGCCCGGCCCGGAGTTCAGGTACTTGTAGGAGCACCAGGCGGCGAAGTCGACGTCCCAGTCGTGCAGGGCCAGCGGCACGTTGCCGACCGCGTGCGCCAGGTCCCAACCGACCACCGCGCCGGCCGCCCGGCCGGCAGCCGTGATCGCCGGGATGTCCAGCAGCTCGCCGGTGAGGTAGTTGACGCCGCCGAGCAGCACCAGCGCCACCCGGTCACCCTCGGCAGCCAGGTAGTCGGTCACGTCCTCGGTGCGCAGGGCGTCCTCACCGGCGCGCGGGCGCAGCCGGACCACGGTGTCGTCCGGGTCCAGGCCGTGGAACCGGGCCTGGCTGCGCACCGCGTAACTGTCCGACGGGAACGCGGCGTCCTCAATGACGATGCGGGTGCGGGCGCCGGCCGGGCGGTAGAAACTCACCATCAGCAGGTGCAGGTTGACCGTGAGCGAGTTCATCACCACGGTCTCCGCGGGCCGGCCGCCGACGAGTCGCGCGGCCGGCGCGGTCAACAACTCGTGGTACGGCAGCCAGGCGCGTTCCGCATCGAGGTGCCCCTCGACGCCGAGCCGCCCCCAGGCGTCCAGGTCGGCCAGGAGTTCGTCGCGGGTGGCCCGAGGTTGCAGGCCGAGCGAGTTGCCGGCGAGGTACGCCGACTCGGGGTGATCGCCGCCGTCGGCCGGCGGCACGTGGAACAGGTGCCGATGGCCCGGGTCGGCGTCGTCGAGGCGGTGCGCCTGATCTTCGGTTTCTGGGGTGTGCACAGGGGTGTCTCGCTCTCCGGTCACATCGCGGTGCGGGCCGACCACAGCTCCGGGAAGACCACCCGGGCCATGCTGCGCTGCAACCACGCCAGTCCGGCGGAACCGCCGCTGCCGACCTTGGCGCCCATTGTGCGCTGCACCGCCTTGACGTGGTTCCACCGCCAGTCGCCGAACTCCTCGGCGACTCCGCTCAGCGCTTCGCCGAGCATCCGCAGGTGGTTGTCCGGGCCGGTGTCCTCGTAGATCCGTACCCAGGCCGCCTCGACCGACGGCTGCGGGTCGTGCTCGACGGCAACGTCCCGGTTGAGCAGGTCGGCGGGGAGGTCGAAGCCGCGCCGGGCGAGCAGCGCGACCACGTCGTCCCAGAGGCTCGGGGTGGCCAACGCGGCGCTCAGCGCGGCGTGCACCTCGGTCTGCCGGCGGAACGGCCGGATCAGGGTCGGGTCGCGCAGCCCGAGCAGGAACTCCAGGTGCCGGTACATGGCCGACTGGAAGCCGGAGCCCTCGCCGAGCAGGTTACGGAACCGGTTGAAGTCGGCCGGGGTCATCCAGCGCAGGCCCTGCCAGGCGGCGTTGAGCCCTTCCAGGTGCAACGCGGCGCGACGCAGCGGGGCCAGCGCCTCCCACACCTGGTCGGCGCGGATCAACCGCTGAGTCTCCCGCAACTCGTGGCAGGTCAGCCCGAAGTACAGCTCCATGATCTGGCTGACCATCAGGAAGGACATCTCGCCCGGGTCGCTGCTCAGTGGCTGCTGCAGCCTGTGCAGGGCGCTGGCCTGCACGTACGCGTCGTAGGGCACCAGCTCGGCGAACTCCAGCGTCGGCTCGCCGCCGGTGCGTGCGGCACGAGCGGCCCGCTGCCGTGGGGTCACCGGTCGCACCGTGGCGGGGCGGTTCGGCGCCCGCCGCTCCGTCTGATCCACCATTGGTCTCCCTCCCCGGACTGGTCAACGTCATGATCTCGCGGTCGGGTCGGCCTGCGGAATGCCGGATTGACGGCTCTCGCGGCGTTCTCCTGGCGAACCAAAGGCAACTAGGCGAAGTCGGTTCACGAAAGTAAGGTCTGAGCGTGGACGACATGGACTGGGCGTTGCTGCGCGAGTTGCAGGCCGACGCGCGGCTCTCCTTCAGCGAGTTGTCCCGGCGGGTGCACCTGTCGCCACCTGCGGTCGCCGAGCGGGTTCGCCGCCTGGAGGAGACCGGAGTCATCACCGGCTACCACGCCCATGTCGATCTGAGCCGAGCCGGCCGTACCGTGGTCGCGTTGATCCGAATGTCCTGCTACGGCGCGCGATGCATCCTGCACGATCCGGCGGTCGCGGGCTGGCCGGAGATCCTGGAGATCCACCGGATCACCGGGGACGCGTGCAGCATGCTGAAGGTGGCCGCCGGCTCGATCGGCGATTTCGAGGGGGTCATCGACCGGCTTGCCCCGTACGGCCAGCCGTCGAGCACGATGGTCCTCTCCTCTCCGCTGGGCTGGCAGCCGATCACCCCACTCCCCTCCTCCGGAGTCACCCCGCGCCAGCGCTGACCCGCCCCACCCTGCCCGCCTGCGGGTTTGCCCCCGCGCCAGCGGGAAAGCAGCGCACGTGCCCAGGGGAGGGTTCCGGCGGTCGTCGCCGGTTGGGGGGAAATCATGCAGGGTATCCGCACGATCAACCGCGCACTCTCGTCCGCACTGACACTGGTGGGGCTGGTCGGGGCGTTCGTCCTGATGTCGGTCGCGCCAGCGCGTGCCGGTGAGAACACCTTCGTCGAGGTGACGCCGAACAGCGCCCAGGCCGGTAGCCGGGTCACCATCCGTGCGAGCTGCGACAACGACAACAACAACCGGCAGTCCAACGTGCACTCCGATGCGTTCGGGCACGTGATGCTCAAACCGGACAAGGGGTTCCTGACCGGGCAGGTCACCATCCCGGCTGACAAGCAGGCCGGTGACTACCCGGTCGACCTGCGCTGTGAGAAGGGCCAGACGGCCTCGACCACGCTGACGGTGCTGAACATGGCCTCACCCAGCAAGGGACCGGCGACCGGGGGCGGCGGAATGGCCGGTGGTCGCGGTACCGGCTCACTGCTGGTGCTCGGCGGCGTAGCGCTGGTGGCCACCGCGATCGCGCTCGGAATGGCGGGCGGCCGACGCCGGACCGGAGCCGGCTCCTGAGCCGGATGACCCATGACCCGCAGATCCGCGCGTGCGCGGCCGGACCGCCGCGCCCGCTTCCGGGCCGGGCCGGCGCTGCGCGCCTCCGGCCGGCTGGTGGCCCGCGCCTCCGGCCGGCTGCGCCGGGTCGCCGGGCAGGCCGTGTCGGCCAGCGTCGCCACCACCGATCCGGCCGCCCGACCGCTGCCACCGAGCCGCCCGACCGGATCGCCGTTGGCCCGGCGCCTGATCGGTACGGGGCCGGGATTGCCGGTGCTGGCCGTCGCCACGCTGATGGTGCTGATCGTGGCGATGCTCGGCATCGAGCAGGTGACCGGAATGAGCCTGTTGCCGGACCGGCTCACCGCTGGCCTGCGACCGCCACCGAAGAAGTTCCCGGTGCTGTCGGCCAGCCGTCCGACCAGCCTCGCCATTGAAAAGATCGACCTGCGGGCGCCCGTGCACGACGTGGGCATCGCCCCGGACGGCACGATCGCCGTGCCGGACGCGGCCCGCGCCCAGGAGGCCGGCTGGTACGACCAGGGGCCCACCCCCGGTCAGTACGGCCCGGCGGTGATCGTCGGTCACGTCGACACCACCAGCGGGCCGGCGGTCTTCCACCAACTGCGCGAGCTGCGCTCCGGCGACCAGGTCGAGGTCACCCGCACCGACCGGAGCGTGGCGGTCTTCGAGGTGAATTCGGTGGAGAAGTTCGACAAGGGGAGACTGCCGGTGGACGAGGTGTACGGCGACTTCAGCCGCCCGAGCCTTCGGCTGATCACCTGCGGCGGCCAATGGGTCGGCGGCGAGACCGGTTATTCGGACAATGTCGTCGTCTTCGCGTCCCTGGTCAAGGCACGGCCGGGCTAGCGGGCTGGTCAGGCGGCGGCTTCGGGCTCTCGAAGGTCCAGCCAGTCGGCCCAACGGGGGTCGGGGGCGCGGTGCCCGAGCACCCGCCAGGCGGTGCCCTTCGGCGCGGCCGGCAGCGCGTGCAACCGCCACCCCATCTCGGCCGGGGTCTTGTCGCCCTTGGAGTGGTTGCACCGGGCGCACGCGGCGACCACGTTCTCCCAGGCGTGCCGGCCACCCCGGCTACGCGGAAAGACGTGGTCGATGGTCTCGGCCGGACCCCGGCAGTAGGCGCACCGCCACCCGTCCCGGGCGAAGATCGCCCGCCGGGACAGCCCGACGTGCGTTCTGTACGGCACACGGACGAAGCGGGTCAACCGAACCACGGATGGCACGGGGAGCGCGTCCCGGGCACTGTGCAGGATGCCGTCACCATCGGCGACGCAGACCGCCTTGGCGGAGAGCACGAGGATCGCGGCACGGCGCACCGACACGACACACAGCGGCTCGTAGGTGGCGTTGAGGACCAACGCGCCGGAGCCCACCGTGGGTCGTATGTCAGGCATCGCGCTCACCCTCCCGGTTCAGCGGCTGCTGCGGATCGCCGCCGACCGGGGCCGGGCACGACGGCCCACACGGTCGACGCCGGGCCGATCACCGACGTCCGTTGCGCCAATAGTCCCTGATCGGACCCCGGATTGCACGTACTAATCTTGCTTCTGGTAAGCGGATCACCCGGATCGGGACGGATCCCTGCTCCGGCCTGGGCGAACTCTTCCGTTGCCTGACAGCGGTTGATAGCCCTTGTCGGCCTCAGTTGTGCCGGATCTGTGCCCGATGATCTTCGACCCCACCCCTCCCGGCTGCGCCCTTAGCCATCCCGTCGGCCTTCGTCCGCACACCGTGGAGTGGGTGGGGCCTGCCCGGTCAAGGTGGAGCACACCACCGTCTGAACGACCTTGACCGGGCAGGCCCCACCTGCTCGGCTCTGCCCGGACGGAGGTTGTCGGGATGGCGCCAACCATCCCAGAGCGCCCGAGCGCCCCGCCGGAGGCATGGTCTGCTGGCGACATTCCGCCGGCAGCGCTATGGCCGACTAGCCACGCTCACGGAGGATTAGATTCAGACCCGCCGGACAGCGGCGAGGGGCCAGCAGCTAACGAAGCCGGTTCCAGCCTCTTGGCGCTGCCAGCACGATGATCAGAGTGCCAAGCGGTCCCCACAAGCTAGGCACGAAGTACGGCCGATGGTCCAGGCCCTTGCGGCTGACCAGCCATTGGTTCAGGCGGAAGAAAGCGAGGATTGCCGCTAACCAAGCCAACGGTTCGATCAGTCTGCCCACCGTGCCCCCATCGAGTCATCGGGCCGCGACTGTACGGCATAACCCTTGGCCTGGTTGGACCTGGCACGAGTGGGCACCACTCCTGCCATCGAGCCGGCGCTACGGCCCCTGACTCGTCAGCCCGTCAGACAGCCCCGGAACTGCCCATCGCTGGCGGCCCGGGGCTTCTTCGTATGTCGCGCCGCCGGCGGGCTGCAACCGTCGCGCTGGCGGCCGAAGGCCAGAGGCGCGGCGGCGGGCCATCGGCCCGGCCCAGGTTCGGCGGCGCGAGCGGCCTGCGAAGCGGGCCGCCTTGATCCCGTACAGAAAGTTCTCACAGGGGCACTACCGGGCTCATGTCGTACTCCGGTTGATGCGTAACACGTTGACTACGCTTGATGGGTTACGCGATCCCCCGGCTCGCCGGCTGCCGACTCTGAACCCCAATGGTCTAAGACGCGGATGCGGCAACATCCGCTTCTGGTGAGTTGAGTGCACACCGATATCGCCGACGACTGTCCGCGCGCTGTGAGCCACTCCCTGTTCCCCAGGCCCCTGCTTCATCCTGGCACCCAGCCTTGCCAAGAGATATTTGGCCCACTACCGTACGGAGCATGGCTCAACGTCCTGCCGGCTTTACGTGGAACGGCTTCACGCCTGAGCAAGTCGAACTGCTGGCCTTCCTCGACCATTTGGGCAACAACGGCTGGGCGAGGAACAGCCAAACCGAGGTGGCGATGCCCAAACTGATGCAGGAATTTGCCGACTCGGGAGTTGCGCTCGAGCAAATCAAAGAAGCTATGGCTGAGATTGGCTACGACAAGCACGCCCTCCACCAGCTTGGCCGCTGGGAGTCCAAACGCATTACAGGACGCTTCGGTAGATGACAGCGAGGATGCTCGGGCTTTAGGAGCGCGCAGGACTCCATCATTCTTCCGGGTCGGTGGCTTCGTCAAGTTCGCCCGCCAGAGAAATCAGCTCTCGCGTTTCTGCTTCGTAGCCGGGTTTACCGAGATTCCGGAATGGCTGCCGGTCTGCTCCCGGAGGATTGAAGCGGTATGCCGCGTTCGGCAGAGCCTCTCCCGGAGTGCCACTCTTTAGCGAGCGTTTGAGATCAGCGATGAATGGGCCGGTGTCGGTTGTCTCCTCAACATCGTCCAGCCAGGTCAGGGCTTGATCTTCCAGACCAGAAGCACCAGATTCCTTCTCATCCTGCTGCTTACCCTCGATGTGTTCGCCGAGACGCAACTGCCAGCCGATCTGATGGATCTGAGCGATCGTTTCACGCAGGGCTGCCTCGTTTGCCACGCCATCGGGTGCGAGCGCTTCGCCGACCTTGTCAATCTCGACGTAGAAGCCCCGTTGCTTGATGTGGTCACGTCGCAGCCAAGCCCTGATAGTGCCTAACGCTGCGGCGTTCCGCTCTGGGTTCGCGGGCTCCCCGAACCAGTACCGCTCTTCGGCCAGGAAGCCGTAGACGGCCTCCAACTTCTTCTGGTGGCTGGACCACAACTCGTCGAGCGACTCGCACCGAAAGGTCTCGCCGTCGGGCAAGTAGCCCATCGCCACTCGCCGATCATGAATGGCGATGGCTTTACCTGATTCCTCCATGCCGAGGATGGCGATGGACCGAGCCAACGCAACGTGGCCTAGATCCAGGATTGCAAGGGCGGACTCCAGCAACGTGTTGGCGTTCGCGAGCAACGCGTCCTGAAGCTTGACCACCTGCTCGGGCGTGAGGTCGGGGAGTCGTCGAATCGGCACACCTCCAGTCTCCACGAGGGTCAACAGCATTCGCCGTAGGGAGCGTTTACGGGGCGGCGCTGTGGACAGTAGTGAAGCGCCCTGGCGCAGAGCAGTACCTCCCCTGGCCGGTGACCCGGCGGAGGTTTGCAGGCACCTCATCTGCCGCTCGCCGCGCGTTGCGGGTGGGCACCATCCATCGCCCGTCCCGGCAGCAGGCGGCGGGTCAGCCACGCAGTGTGACGACCAGGCACTACCGGCCGGCGGGCGGGCCGTCACCCATCCACCCGAATAGACGCTTAACGCATCAACTGGATGCCTGACAGCACTGCCGGGCTCATCCGACAGAACTACTGGCTCAGCAGCCCCACCCGTTCCCCGACTACCCCGGTGAGCAGATCCGTAATAGAATACGGGTGGCCGAACAAGAGTACGGCCAGAGTTGCGTACGCAATCCGTAACTCTCGGTGAACAAGGAGGGTGACTGCATGTTTGCGTTGGTGGTGCGCTTCGATCTGAAAGACGACGAGAGCGCGAAAGCGTTTGACGCGCTTGTCGAAGAGACAGGGGTCGAGATTCGTGCCCGCGAACCAGGGACGCTGATTTATGCTACTCACTCTGTAGAGGGGGCACCGCTCGCCCGAGTCTTCTACGAGTGCTACGCAGACCGAGAAGCATTCGAGGCGCACGAAGTGCAACCTCACGTGATCCGTTTCCACAAGGAGCGCGAACCGTATACGCAGGACGCGCGGGTTGAGTTCCTAACGCCCGGACCTAGCAAGGGCCTTGGTTCACTAGATGCCTGACAGCAATGAGCAAGGTCGACTTATAGCTAGGCGACGGCAAAAGCGTGGGCTCTCTCAGCGTGAGTTTGCCGAGATGATCGGGCGGTCTGAGGCTTGGCTTTCGCAGGTCGAGCGCGGGGTACGTTCGATCGATCGGGTCTCCATCTTGGAGCGGATTGCGGGTGCGCTCGGTATCCCAATGGCTGAACTGGCCCCGGGCACTGCGGATACGGAGAGCGCTGAGGTTCCCTCGGCGGCTGCCGCCCTACGTTCGGTGCTAAGCACCAGCTACCTCATGGCCGCGATTCTGGGCAAGGACCGAGAGCTTCCCCTGCCGCAGACAGCCGAGCGAGCCGACCTGTGCTGGACGTACGCACACGCTGCCCGGTACGAGGACCTGGCCGAGCTGCTGCGGAGCCTATTGCCGGACCTGGAGAGAGCAACACGATCCGCCAAAGGCGAAGCGCGAAAGACGTACCTCACCGAGCTAGCGTCGGTGTATCACGCCCTTTCGGCCGCACTGTCGAAACTTGGACAGCATGAAGCAGCCTGGGTCGCAACCGATCGGGCGTTGCTCGTTGCGGAGCAGGTCGGAGACCCACTGTTGGTAGCCGCTGGAACATTCCGCCTTGCGCTGGTTTTTCAGGGCGGGCGGCAATTCGATCAGGTCATAAGCGCTGCATCGTCGTCTGCGGCAGCGCTGGAGTCCGAGGTATCGGCGGACAAGCCGGCGGCTGTGTCGCTGTTCGGCGCGCTGAATCTGCAACTGGCTGTGGCCTCTGCGCGGATGGGCGACGACCAGAGGGCTCACGAGTATCTCGGAGTAGCGCGAGAGGCTGCCCAGCTCCTGGGGGTCGACCGCAACGATTACGAGACCGAGTTCGGCCCCACGAATGTCCATTTGCACGAGGTCGCGGTGGCAGTCGAACTCGGCGACGCCGGTTCTGCACTCCGCGCGGCGGAGCGGATCGACTCGTCCGGCCTATCGTCCGAGCGGCAGGCTCGGCTTTTCATCGACGTGGCACGCGCCTGGACTCAGCGCCGCAGGGTATCTGAGGCGGTCGACGCGCTTGAGCAGGCCGAGGCGCTAACCCCGGAGCAGGTCAAGGGACACCCGGTCGTCGAGACGACGGTTGCCGACCTTGTACGGATGGAACCCGCCCCGTCTGACCGGCTGGCAGCCTTGGCCCGCCGCGTAGGAGTGGCCTAGCCACCGCCACACCTCCGGAGCTGCACCGAAGGGCGTCCCACAGCGGGGCGCCCTTCTTCGCACCAAGATTCCTATCAATGACCCGTACTCAAGTACTAGACACGTACTTTTGTACGGACTACGCTGATCCCATCGAACACGGGCAATCGCTCAAGGTGAGCGAGCCCTAGTTGAAGGGAGTCAGTCATGGGACGTCTGCTGCTGGACACCTCGAAGGTGTCGTACGAGGTCGCGGTGAACCCGGTGCCGAAGCTGGACCAGTCGGGTCAGCAGAAGTTCGACCGGGAGACGAAGGCCCCGATGTGGGCGGTGCAGCTCTACGCCCTCGCGGACGGTAGCGCTGAGGTGATCAACGTGACGGTGGTCAGCCCGGTGATGCCGGCGGTCGCGGTTCGTCAGCCGGTGGTTCCGGTGAACCTGGAGGCGTTGCCCTGGGTCAACGACCGTGACGGGAAGGTCCGCTCGGGTGTCGCGTTCCGGGCCTCGGCCCTGACCGCACTGGACACCGCCGCCGCCTAGCGGGCGGTTCCTGGATCGGCTCTACAGAAGCGAAGAGGTGGACACGGGGTCGCCGTTGATTGGCGTCGTCTGCGACCCCGCGTCCTGTCCAACAAGGTCCCTACTAGGGAGGACTTGTCGTGTCCAAGTCTAGCCAGAGGTCCCCGTTCGGCTGGTCGAACCGTGGGGGTCAAGTCACTGTCATCGAAGCGCCGGTTGCCCGCTCGTACCGTCGTCGGGCCGTCATCGCGTTTTGGGTCACTCTCGGTGTGGTCGGCCTCCTGGCCGCCATGGTGGCCTCTGAGTACATGCACCCGATCGTGGGTGGGCTGCTCGGTGTCGTCCTCGGCGCTGTGTTCGGCGCGGTGGTGTTCGCGCTGATCGTGGCGTGGCCTGTCCTGCGGGTCTTCTGGCACTGGCTGCCGGAAATCCTGCTCGGCTTGGCTGTCGTCTACGGCTGGACCGCGCTGATGCAGTCGACCCCGCTGTGGGCTTCGCTGCTCATCGTCGCCCTGGTCGTCGGCCTGCCGGCCGCGATCGGTCCGGTCCGCCGCCGGGTCATGGCCTGGATCTGGTGCCTGATCGTCCGGCACCGGCTGCGGCTGTGCTTCGCGGCGTTCATCGCCACCAACCGGCACGGCTCGCTGCCGCTGATCCTGCCCGCCAAGTCGACCCCGGCTGGTGAGCGGGTCTGGGTGTGGCTGCGCCCTGGCCTGTCGTTGCGGGATCTGGAGCAGGACGGCCAGATGCAGAAACTCGCGGTGGCGTGCTGGGCCAACGAGGTCCGCGTCATGCGCGCCGGCCGCAAGTACGCGGCGCTGATCCGCATCGACATCACCCGCCGCGAACCCTTGGCACACACGGTGGTGTCGCCGCTGCCGGACTACGTCCCCACGGACATCCCGTCCAACGCTCCCACCTCACCGGGCATGCCGCCTGTCGGCCTGGACCTGCCCGACGTGCCCGACCAGCCGGTCACCGCACCGGCCGACACTCCCCGCCAGCGCAAGCCGCGCAACACCACCACGACGAGCCCGAACGGGTTCGACCCCTCCGACTACGCCTAAGCACCGGGACGGCGCGGACCAAGCACCCCCGACGGGTCAAGCGTCCGCGCCCTACCCGATCCCCCACCCGCTGTGACACGTACGTGTCAACCGACCCCGGGAGCCCTGCCATGGACCTCACGGACACCATCGAACTGCCCACGCCCCCGGACGCGCCGCAGACGGTGCCGGTCGGCGCGGGCCTGTCCATCTTCGACCCGGTCTTCCTCGGCATCGACGAGTTCGGCCAACCCGCCTACCTGCCGATGATCTACCGCAACATCCTCATCGGTGGTGAGCCCGGCGCGGGCAAATCCTCGCTGCTGAACACCATCGTCGGACACGCCGCCCTCTGCCCGGACGTCAGGCTGTGCCTGCTCGACGGCAAGCAGGTCGAACTCGGGCTGTGGAAGGACGCCGCCGACGTGTTCGTCGGCCCGGACATCGAGCACGCCATCCGCACCCTGCGCCGGGTGCAGACGGTGATGGACAACCGGTATGCGTTCCTGCTGTCGCACCGCCGCCGGAAGATCGGCCCCAACGACCTGTTCGGTCAGATCCTCGTGGCCTGCGACGAGATCGCCTACTTCTCCGCCACCGCCGGCGACAAGAAAGACCAGGACCTGTTCGCCGCACTGCTACGCGACATCGTCGCCCGGGGCCGCGCCGTCGGCATCATCGTCGCCGCCGCGACTCAACGCCCGTCATCCGACATCATCCCGCCGTCACTGCGGGACCTGTTCGCGTGGCGGTTCGCTGGCCGCTGCACCAACGACGTGTCCTCCGACATCGTGCTCGGACACGGCTGGTACGCCCGCGGCTTCTCCTCCAACAGCATCGACCCGAACAACCAGGGCGAGGGCTACCTCATCGCCGAAGGCGGCATCCCCAACCGGGTGAAAGCCGCCTACATGACCGACGCCGACATCATCCGCGTCGCCGACTACGCCACCTGGACCCGCCGCCGCTCCGGCCTCGCCGCCCCCGCCGACCTGCGGACAGCGGCATGAGCACCACGACCGCTACCCCGACCCGCGTCCTGGACCTCGTGCTCATCGGTGACGGCGAAGACATCGCCGCACTGACCGCCATCGCCCGACACGCGGGCGCCCTGGTCTTCCGCTCCGCACCCGCTCCTGTCAGCGACGGCCGGCAGCGGGTGGTTCTCCGGCTCCACCTGCACCACCGATAGAAGCGGCCGACAGACCGGCCAAGGCCCTGGAAAAGCTGCCCGGTCTGCCGACCCAACCACCGCCCACGAAAGGACGTGGCCGCCATGAACCCTACCCAAAACCTGCCCGACACTCCCGCCGCGCTGGCCGACCTGACCCCGGCCGACATCCTGCGCTGCGCCGCCCGCTACCTCGAAATTCGAGGCTGGACCCAGGGCACCTACTACGCCTCGACCGAGGACAACCCCTACCCGCCGGCCTGCGTGTCCGGCGCAATCGGGATGGCCGCGCACGGCCACCGCATGTCGATCCCGCACCACTGCAAGACGCGCGGCGGAGCCCGCGACTACACCCACGCCATCGACGCCCTAGCCAACTACCTCGACTTCAACCAGCCCCAGCCACGGGCCACCGAGGACGACGACCCCACCTGCCCACTGACCTGGAACGACCGCCCCGGGCAGACCGCCGAGCAGGTCATCTCCACCCTGCGCGACGCCGCCGACGACTACGACTGGACCCACGCCACCGAGGACGACCTCGAAACCTACGCCGAACACGAGTACAGCCAAGAGCGGCTGCCCACCCGGGTCGGCTTCCTCGTCTGGCGGGCCGCTCGATGAGCACCGTCGCCGCTCTGCCGACCGGCAACGTTCACGCCGTCCTCGACCGCGCCGCCGTCTACCTGGGCCGCTACGGCTGGACCCCCACCGGCCTCTACGACACCCACGACGCCTGCCCGGCTAAATGCGCCTGTCACCGCACCGGCACCTACCCGGCATCGATCCTCGGCGCGATCCGGGCCGCCGTGTTCGGCCGACCCCGCTGGTACCTGACCGGCATCACCGACGCCGACCAGCGCACCTACAGCGCCGCCGTCGAGTGGTTCAACACCTACCTCATCGCAGTCGGCCACGCCGGCCTGCACGCCCCGGTCTTCGACTGGGAAACCCTGCCCGGCCGCAAACCGGCCGACGTCATCGAGGCGCTGTGCGCCGCCGCCATCGCCTACCGCCGACACACCATCCGGAGGGCCGCATGAGCACCGCCGCCCACACCCCCGACGTGACACGTACGTGTCAAAACGACATCTCCACCGCCGCACTTGTCGGCGCGCTTGAGTCCGCCTGGGCCGCGATCCGCGCCCAGCACACCGAAGTTCCGGCCGCTGTCCTGGTGGTCGGCTCCGGCTCGCCCACGAAGGCGAGTCAGGGCATGAAGTGGGGCCATTTCGCCGCTCTGCGTTGGCAAGCCGGGGAGCAGCAGTTGCCCGAAATCCTCATCTCCGGGGAGGGCCTGTCCCGCGAACCGGAAGCCGTGTTCACCACGCTCCTGCACGAGGCAACCCACGCCCTCGCCGACGTGCGGGGCGTCCAGGACACCTCGCGGCAGGGCCGCTGGCACAACAAGAAGTTCGCCACCCTCGCCGCCGAACTCGGCCTGTCCACCACCAAGGACGACAAGCTCGGCTACTCGCCCTGCACCCTGACCGACCTCACCCGCGCCCGCTACCGGCCCACCATCGCCGGCCTCTCCGTCGCGCTGCGCTTCTACCGCCACCCCGAACCGACCGGGCAAGGCAAAACCCGCACGAACAACAACAACGGCGTCACCTGCGAATGCGAATGCCCCCGCAAGCTGCGCATCTCCAAAGCCGCCTTCGACGAAGGCCCCATCGTCTGCGCCCTGTGCTCAGCGGCGTTCCTGCCCGAGGACATCGACCGCGACACCTACGAACACCCCACCTTCGCCACCGGCACCCCCACCGGCGACGACGACCAGGACCAGGACGACGCCGACGACGCGGAGGACCCAATGGTCTTTTACGACCCGACCGGCGAGCGCTACGGCCTGCCGACCTACCCCTACAAGTTCGCCCCCGGCGACCTGCTGACCCGCCGGCAACTCCGCGCCCGCGACCTGCGCCCCGGCGGCCAAGAACCCGCCGCGCAAATCCTCTGGCGGCGCGGCAAGCGCGTCGCCTACCTCTACCGCCTCGACCTGGCGATGCCCAAGCGCACCGCCACCCCCGCCCAAAAGGCGGCCATCGACAAAGCGCTCACCGCGCGGCGCACCTGCCCCGACTGCGGCCAGGTCCAGCCCTACTACATCCCCCGCCGAACCGGCACCTGCCTCGACTGCGACTAGCCGAAAGGACCCGACATGTTCCGCTACATGATCTCGTTCAACTACGAAGCCCCCACCGGCATCGGCTTCATGACCTTCGAACTGCCCTGCCAGCGGCGCATCCGCTCCATGGCCGACGTCACCAAAATCATGAACGACCTGCGCAACGACGGCTACGTCAACGCCGTCGTCCTCGGCTTCTCCCTCTTCGCCGACCCCACGCCCGCGCCCGCCCCCAAGGCGGCGTCATGACCACAACCAACCTTCGACCCACCCGCTGGGCCTACCTCGGCCTGATCCTCGGCGGACTCGTCTCCGTCGCCGCGAACATCGCCCACTCCTTCATCGCCCCCAAGGGCGCACCGCAGAACTGGAACCCGGAGCCCGGCGCGGTTGTCTCCGCGATCGTCTGGCCACTGTTCCTGTTCATCGCCATCGAAATCCTTGCCCGCACCCCATGGCCGACCGGCTGGGGCTGGGACGTACTGCGCTGGGTCGGAATGCCGCCCGTCGCCCTGGTCGCCGCGTTCGTGTCCTACCAACACCTGTCCGGACTCCTACGTCACTACGACGAAGGAACCCTCGTCATCTGGTTCGGTCCCGTCGCCGTCGATGGCCTGATGCTCATGGCCACCGCCGCCCTACTCGCCACCAAACACACCAACACCCGGCCCACTGAACTCGTCCCGGCACCAGCGCCGGCCACCCTCGCCGAGGCGTCGTCACCCGACATCACCGCCTCGCCGACGGTCCGCCCGGCCGCCGCGACCCCGGCCACCAACCCCACACCCGAGAACACGCAACCCGCCAACGAACCCGTCACCCAGCCCACCTCTGGCGAGGACACCGACACCCCGACGACGGTCGAGCCCACCCCGGACACCACCGAGAAGGACCCGACCCCGACACCCGCCGCGCCTGCGGTAGTTACCGCCAGCCCCGCGCCCGCACTGCTCTCCGGAGCCCGGATCGTCGCCAGCGCCCACGAGAAAGCCCACGGTGAACCCATCACCCCCGGCCAACTCGCCGTAAGGCTGCGCGTCCCCACCCAAACGGCCGCCGACATCCTCACGGCCCTCAACAACCAACCGACCACCAACAACCGAGAACACAACGGCACCGCCGTCGGAGCCACCGCGTGACCTCCTCGACGCTGCCTCTCGCGCCCGAAACCACCACGGTTTCGGGCACGGGAGCCTCCGCTGTAGCAGGAAACGATTACTGGCCTTGGGCTGCACCCACCACCGGCACCCGCAACCCCGCTGCTGACGGGTGGGTACGCGGGCACGACCCCCGCACCGTTGCGTCCGGCCGCGCCCGCGCCCAAGACCCCGACTACCCCGAATGGCTCGGCCACGTCCGCGCCGCATCCGCGTGCAAGCACCCGATCCGCCTCGCCGGGCAGATCCACGTCAACGACACCGACGGCAACCGCATGGCCACCGTCGACACCGAAGACATGCCCGACGGCGCGATCTACACCCCCTGCGGCAACCGCCGCGCGTCGGTCTGCCCGTCCTGCGCCGAGCTGTACCGCCGCGACACCTACCACCTCATCAAAGCCGGCCTCCAAGGCGACCGATGGGGACTACCACCCCTGCATGAGCACATCGCGATTTTCCTGACCGCCACCGCGCCATCGTTCGGTCCGGTGCACCACCGGGTCGTCAAGGTTCACGCGGCGGACTGCCGCAAGAAGGATGGCTGCACCTGCCGGGCCTCCGTCTGCCACCCGTTCGGCCGCACCTGCCCCCACGGTGTCGAGCTGCGCTGCGGCCAGCGGCACAAGGCCGCAGAGCCGAACCTCGGCCAGCCGTTGTGCCTGGACTGCTACGACCACACCGGTCAGGTCGTCTGGAACCACGAAGCGCCCGAGTTGTGGCGCCGCACCATCCAACAAGCCGACCGGGAGCTACGCCGCCTCGGCCGCACCCACGGCGTCGACCTGCGCCGCCGCTACATCAAGATCTACGAATTCCAGGTACGCGGCGTCATCCACTACCACGCCCTCATCCGCCTCGACGGCTACAACCCCGACTGCCCCGAAGCCATCGTCCCCCCGCCGGCCGCCATCACCCGGGACATGTTCGAAGAGGCAGTCCGGACGGCGTTCGTCAAGACGGCCTACACCTCCGCGCCGCACCCCGCCAACGGCGACCAGGGTTGGCACATCGCGTGGGGTGACAAGGGCCTGGACCTCAAGCACGTCAACGCACCCGGGCATGAGGTCAACCTCGCCCAGATCACCGGCTACATCGCCAAGTACGTCACCAAGAGCACCGAGGTAACCGGCCTGAGCCTGCGCCGCGTCGACGACCTCTCCGTTCAGATCCACGGCGACCCGGCAACGCACCTCGGTCGGCTCATCCGCGCGTGCTGGGACATCGGAGAGCACCCCGACTACGCCCGACTGCGGCGCTGGGCTCACCAGTTCGGCTACGGCGGACACATCGCCACCAAGAGCCGCGCCTTCTCCGTCACCCTCGGCTTCCTTCGCCTCCAACGGACCATCTGGCGGCGCACCGAAGGCCACCCCCACACCTGGGACGACGAACAAACCGAGCGCGTCATCTACGAACTCGGCTACCAAGCCACCGGCTGGATCACCACCGGAGACGCCCTCCTCGCCAACACCGCCGCCGCCATGGCCCGCGCGCAACACCTGGCCGGCATCGACGCCCTGGCCGACGAGCAGGTCACCCACCACGCCACCGCCCAACCCCTGGCCGCTTGACACGTACGTGTCAACGCCTGTGAAGCCGTTCCTTGACAACTCCACAGCGCAAGCAACAACCACCCCGGTCGACCTGGAAGGAGAAAGCCATGCCCACACGTCCCCGCCCCCTGGTCGCGGTCCGGCTCATCGGCCCGACCGCCACCGTCACCGCCCACGCCGCCACGCTCGCCGCGCAACTCACCGCCCACTACGGCCGCGAACGCGTCACCTGCCGCACCAGCACCCGCCACGCCGGCTACAGCGGCGAAAGCCGCACCTACATCACCATCACTCGGAAGGAGCCACGATGACCGCACCCACCCCCCTCCCGCTGCCGGACCTCTGGTCCATCAGCGACACCGCCGCCTTCCTGCGCATCCCCGTCGGCACCCTCTACCAATGGCGGCACCGCCGCACCGGCCCCCGCGCCTTCAAGGTCGGCCGCCACCTCCGCTACGACCCGGCCGACGTCCGGGCCTGGCTGGAAGACCAGGCGGCCTGACATGCCCATCGATGACCTGTGGTACCTCAAGAAACGCGACCCGGACACGAAGAAGTTCATCCCGTCGAAACGGCACGGTCGGGGGAAGCGCTGGCGCGTGCGTTACACCGACGCCGACACGAACGACCGAGACAAGCTGTTCGATCTCAAGCGCGACGCGGAAACCTTCGACCTCAATTGCCGCTCGGGCGTCTCCGCAGAGGTCAAGGTTGGCCGCGAGATCGAACAGCTCACCTTTGCCAAATACGCGCAGCGATGGAAGGAATCCCGCGAGTCGGGGTGGAGCGTCGAGACACGGCGACGGGTCCCGCAGAATCTTCGCAAGCGTCTTGTGCCGGCCTTTGGCGAGCAGTCCATCCGGTCGATCACCCTTACCGATGTGATGGCCTGGCTCGGTCGGCTGCTGGACGATGGCACCGCGAAGTCGTCCATTGGCCTCTACTTCGGTGTTCTCAAGACCATCCTGAACGCTGCCGTCATCGATAAGGTGCTTGACGACAACCCCTGCGACGGCGTGAACCTCGCGCAAGTGCTGCGGGGGATGTCACGAGCACCGAGATGGGTACCGACTGAGGACCAGGTGCTCAAGCTCACCGAGGTCGTACCCCGACGATTCCGCGCGGCCATCTGGCTGGGAGCCGGTGAAGGCTTGCGCATCGGTGAAGTCCTCGGCATGGAAGACAGCTCACGGTGTCTGGATGTTGCTCACGAAGAGCTTCATGTCGTCCAGCAGTTGCGGCACTCCCGGGAGCACTTCGGCGGCTTCTACCTCGCCGCGCCAAAGAGCGGATCGGCAGGGACAGTCGACCTGGACGCCGTGGTCGCCGAGGAAGTGGCGACCCACATCAAAGAGGTCGGCCCCGTCGAATTCGAGCTGCCGGACATCACCAGCGAAAGACGGGTTTCTCGTCCCGCAGCTCTCCTGTTCACCACCACAAGCGGAAAGCTGATAACCGGCCGCTACTGGTCTGAGCTGTGGGAGGGCTGGCGTTCCGCCGCAGGCTGGCCCAAGGCGGGAACCTTCCACTCCCTGCGCCACTTCTTCGCCACCACGCTGATGAGCAACGGCGTCGAGCCCCAGGAGGTGCAGCACGCACTGCGGCATGCCAGCCTACGGATCACGCTGGAAACCTACGTGCACTGGCTGCCGAAGAAGGACCGGCGGCGCGGCCTGATCGGGCAGATCCTCCGCCCGACCAAGGGCAGCCAGACCGGCGCTCCCGCCGCCCAAGACCGGACCTAATTTGTGCCCTGGTTGTGCCGGATGATCTTCGATCGGCATTCTTGCAGGTCAACAGCGGTCCGGGCCACCAAATCAGGGATTGCACGTACTAATCCGGGGTCGGTCATGAAGCTCTTTCCCGCACCTGTCACGATGGCCGGTTCGCCCTGTTCCGGCCATGCGCTCGGCGGCAGGTCACCCGGCCGGTGGGTCGGCGGCGGGCGCTCGGGCTCCTTGCGGTACGAAGACAGGGTGAGTGCCGCCAGCGTGACGCCCCTAGCCCTGTCCGACGCCGTATCGGTGAACTGTCAGGGCAGTTCCTCCTGCGATTTCGTGTACCGCCTAACCAACTCAGCCTGGTTCGCGGAGGGCAGTTACTGGATCCTGCTCAAGCCGCTGCGGGTGCTGCTGATCGTGGCGCTGGCGATGCTGGCCCGCTGGGCGCTGCACCGGACGATCGACCGGCTGGTCCGGACGACCACCGACAGCGCGGTGCCGACGATGCTGCGGCCGCTGCGCGAACGGATCCCCACCGCCGCGGTCGACCCCGCCGAGTTCGTGCCCGAGCGACGCCGGCAGCGGGCCGAGGCGATCGGCTCCGTGCTGCGCAGCCTGACCACCGCGTTCGTCTTCGGCATCGCACTGCTGATGATCCTGCGCGAGTTCAGCTTCGACCTGGCTCCGTTGCTGGCGAGCGCGGGAATCGCCGGCGTCGCGCTGGGCTTCGGCGCGCAGAGCCTGGTCAAGGACCTGATCGCCGGCCTCTTCATGCTGATAGAAGACCAGTACGGCGTGGGCGACAACGTCGACCTGGGCGAGGCGATGGGCGTGGTCGAGTCGGTCGGGCTACGGGTCACCACGGTGCGCGACGGTCGCGGAGTGCTCTGGTACATCCGCAACGGCGAGATCATCCGGGTGGGCAACAAGAGCCAGGGCTGGGCTCTGGTGGTGGTGGACCTGCCGATCGGTTTCAGCAGTACCGAGGAGGCCACCGCCGTCCTGCGGACCGCTGCCGCCTCGATCGCGATGGACCCTGAGCTGTCGCCGGAGATCGTGGAGGCGCCGGAGGTGCTGGGCGTCGAGCAGATGACGGTGGACGGGGCGGTGATCCGCACGGTGGTGAAGACGACCGCCGACGGGCAGTTCGCGGTGGGTCGGGAGCTGCGCCGGCGGCTCGCGGAGGCGCTGGAGAACTCGGGAATCACCGCGCAGATCGCGGCCGCCCGCATCTATCCCGGGCTGCCGACCCGGCCGTTGCCCGACGGTGAGACTGGTCAGGGAGGGGCCACCTGACCCAAGCGACACTGTCCTCCAATTCAGGGGTCGCGAGCCGCCCGGCCCCTCAGGTATCGTCCGTTCGTTCAGTCGGGGAAGCGACGAACGATCCGTTCGCCCTAGCTAGTTGTCAGACGATCGGGCAGAATTCGGAGCACGCGTTCCCGCCGGAGCGTGATCACATCCTCGCTGATCCGTAGATCTGACGAGTGCTTCCGGCCGGGCTGCCACGAGCGGCCGATCCGGGGGCCCATGGAGGCGACGGTGCCCGACGAGCGACCTTCCGCGGAAGGCCCCGCCACATTTCGCGAGGTGTTCGCCCAGCACGAGTTCCGGGCCGTGTTCGTGGCCGGCGCTCTCTCCTGGGTCGGCGACTATGTCGCGAAGGCCGCCGTCACCCTGCTCGTCTACCAGCAGACCAGGTCCGTCGCGCTCTCCGCGGCGGCCTTCGCGGTCAGTTTCCTGCCGTGGCTGCTCGGTGGTCCCGTGCTCGCCGCACTCGCGGAGCGATACCCGTACCGACGGGTGATGGTGGCGTGTGACCTCATCCGGATGGCGTTGATGCTGCTCATCGCCATCCCGAACCTGCCGTACCAGGCGGTGTTGGTGCTCATCTTCGCCGCCACGCTGGCCAACCCGCCGAGCCAGGCCGCGAAGTCGGCGCTGATGCCGCAGTTGCTCACCGGGGACCGGCTGGTGCTCGGGCTGTCGTTGAACAGCAGCGTCGGGCAGGCCGCCCAGGTCGTCGGGTACGTGTTCGGCGCCGCCGTCGCCTCGATCGACCCGGTGGCCGCGTTGCTGTTCAACGCGGCCACGTTCGGCTTCTCGGCGCTGCTGGTCCGCCTCGGCGTGCGGGACCGCCCAGCGTCGATGACCCCGGCGCACCGCAGCCACCTGCTGCGGGAGACGCACCAGGGGTTCGCGATCGTGTACCGCACACCCGTGTTGCGGGCGATCGCGGTGCTGGTGTTCAGCGCCATGCTCTTCTCGATCGTCCCCGAGGGGCTGGCGGCCGCCTGGGCCAACGAGGATGCCAAGGGTGACATGAGCGCGGGCGCGGCCCAAGCGGTGATCATGGTGGCCAACCCGGTCGGCTTCATCCTCGGCGGGTTACTGGTGAGCCGGCTGTTCGGGCCAGCCCGCCGGCTGAAGCTGATGCGGCCGCTCGCGGTGCTCGCCCCACTGGTGCTGGTGCCGGCGCTGCTCGACCCGCCACCGCTGGTGGTGGCACTGCTGGCCGCACTCTGCGGGTTCGCGGTCGCCGGCATGCTGCCGATGGCCAACGGGCTGTTCGTCCAGGCGCTGCCCGACGGCTTCCGGGCCCGCGCCTTCGGCGTGATGGCGACCGGGGTCCAGGTCATCCAGGGTTTCGCGGTCCTGGTCACCGGGTTGCTCGCCGAGCGGTTTCCCATCCCGGTGGTGGTCGGGCTGTGGAGCGCTGCCGGGGTGGTGCTGATGACGGTGGCCACGCTGCGCTGGCCCGATCGGCAGACGGTGGATGCCGCGATCGCGGCGGCCTCGGCGGCCAACGCCGAGCGGCCTCCCAACCCGGACGGTCCCGCCAGCGCCGGCACGGCGGCGAGCCCTCCCGATCCGCGTACCGGCGACGGCCACCGCCGGCACGTGGTCACCTGACCCGTTGCGCCGAGGCCGACAGGAGCGGGCCGGGCGCGTCGACCCGGCGTGATCCGACGCACGGTGTGCGGGTCGGGCCGGCACGGAGCGCACCTGGCAGGATGGAACGGTGAACCCCGCAGGTGAATCCGACCGTCCCGGTGCGTCGATGACCCTCTTCGAAGCGGTCGGCGGCGAGCCCACCTTCCGCAAACTGGTGGATGAGTTCTACGTCGGCGTCGCCAGCGATCCCCTGCTGCGGCCGATGTACCCGGAAGAGGACCTGGGCCCGGCCGCGGACCGGATGACCCTGTTCCTGATGCAGTACTGGGGCGGCCCCAACACGTACTCCGCCCAGCGGGGCCACCCGCGGCTGCGGATGCGGCACGCGCCCTTCCGGATCGGCGCGGCCGAGCGGGACGCCTGGCTGCGGAACATGCGCCGCGCCGTGGACCGACTCGACCTGGAGCCGGAGGTCGCCGGCACACTCTGGGACTACCTGGAGCGGGCCGCGCACTTCATGGTCAACGTCGAGGACGACCCGGCCTGACCCGCCCGGCCCACGGCCGGTGTCAGAGCAGCGCGCCCTCGTCGTGCAGCCAGTCCACGAAGCTGGTGGCGACCGCCGCGCCGCAGTCGAGCATCTCGACCAGCAGCGCGTCGTGTGTGCCAGCACCGAGCGGCACCTGAAGCTCGGCGTAGATCGGTAGCTGACCGCGCTCGGTCGGGTCGCCGATGTACGCCTTGCAGAACCGGCGGGTGTGGTTCCACTCGTTGACCACCCGGTAGGCCCGGTCGGCCCAGTCCGGCGGCACCGTGGCGTGCGGACGGGCCCGCATCACCAGGATCTCGTCCTCCGGCCCCTCAAGGGTGACCAGGACGGCGTGCCGCTCCCACATGGCCAACAGGTTGCCGTCGCCATCGGCCAGGTAGCGCACGTCGAGCAGATCGAGTGCGTCGCAGACCCGGCGCAGGCTCACCGGCTCGATGGTGGCCGGCATCTCGGTCAGCACGGGCCGCTCGTTGGACGGGCAGTCGTCCCCCGGCTGGCGAGGGTTGGGCGGTCCGACCCGGACCGCGCTTTCCACTGTGATCCCGCTTCGGGTTTCCGGATCGCCGCCGCCGTCGGCGGGACCGGGGCGCCATGACCACCACGGCATCGCTCGCGCACCTCACTCCCCAGCGGATCCAGTCGCCTACGGTGCGTTGGATCCGAGGATGGACGGTACCCGGACAGCCGTGTTGAAGCATCCCCCCAACGACCGCCCCGGCCCAGAAGAATGAGCAGGGGTCATCCGTTCGGACGAGGACCCAAGGGTGTCACGGCAAGATCCGTGGCCTTCTGCGACCATGCCGCTCCGTATGGTCCCACCAGGCCGACCCAACGACCGGCCACCCGCACCTGAACGGCGGGCTCACCGTGGCCGGCGGCCGGGCCGTCAGCGGCACCGAGGAAGCCCATCCGGACCAACCCCTGCACCAGCCGCTGCGGCACCTCCACCGGCGGGGCGGGCGGCCCGTCCGGGGTGACCAGCACCGCCACGTGGTCGAGCAGCGCGTCGCGCAGCGCTCGCTGACCCACCGCGCGGCCGGCCACGCCGTGCTCGCTCGCCGTACGCAGGGTGCCCGCTGCCGCGTCCGCGATCCGTCGCAGCTCGGCAGCGGGCAGCGCCTCCACCTGCCGGCTGCGCACCGGCGGCAGCGGCCACCGCCACTGCGCGTCCCGGCGCGTCGGCAGGGCCGCACCGCCACGCTCCAGCTCGGCCAGCAGCTCCGCGGCGGCCACCGTGACGTCCTCGGCCGGCCCGGCGGCCACCGTACGGACCACCAGGACCTGCCACGGCAGCCGGGCCCAGAGAGCGACCCGGCCAGGGCCACCGGCTGGCCGCAGCCGAACCGGTGCGACCGGATCCAGCCGCACCAGCCGGGCCAGGAAGGCACCCGCGTCCGCCACCCCGGTGACGCCGTGCGTCGGCGTCGAGGCACGGCCAGGCTCAGCCGTGCCGGGCCGGGTCATGCCACGCCGCCCTGGGGTGCGTACGTGAGCAGGAACTCCCGCTCCTCGGCGGTGATCCGCCGGGGCACCTGACGGGTCAGGTCGAACGGCACCAGCACCGAGCGGGCACGGCTGGCCAGCACCTCGCCGTCGTACAGCTCGTAGGCGACGGTGAACCGCGAGGCCTTGATCTCCTCCACCCACAGCTCGATCCGGACGGTGGGCGCGGCCTCCGCGGTGGCCCGACCCAGCGCGTAGTCGACCGGGCGCAGGTAGTCGACCTCGTGCCGGCGGATCACCACCCCGTCGGCGAACGAGCCCACTCCCCAGGCCCGACCCCCGGCGAACATCAACGCCACCCGCGCCTCCTCGTACAGGGTGAGGAAGCGCGAGTTGTTGACGTGGCCGTACGCGTCCAGGTCGGACCAGCGCAGCGTGCAGTGGTAGACGAACCGGTCAGACACCTTCTCCGCCGCTCAGTCGCGGGTCAGCTTGCGGTAGGTCACCCGGTGCGGCCGGGCAGCCTCCGCGCCGAGGCGGTCGATCTTGTTCTTCTCGTACGCGTCGAAGTTGCCCTCGAACCAGAACCACTTCGCCGGGTCCTGGTCGTCGCCCTCCCAGGCCAGGATGTGCGTGGCGACCCGGTCCAGGAACATCCGGTCGTGCGAGATGACCACGGCGCAGCCGGGGAACTCCAGCAGCGCGTTCTCCAGGCTGGACAGCGTCTCCACGTCCAGGTCGTTCGTCGGCTCGTCGAGCAGGATGACGTTGCCGCCGATCTTCAGCGTCAACGCCAGGTTGAGCCGGTTGCGCTCACCGCCGGAGAGCACCTTGGTCGGCTTCTGCTGGTCCGGTCCCTTGAAGCCGAAAGCGGCGATGTACGCCCGCGACGGCATCTCGACCTTGCCCACCATCAGGTAGTCCAGCCCGTCGGAGACGACCTCCCAGACGGTCTTGTCGCCGTTGAGGCCCTCCCGGTTCTGGTCGACGTACGACAGGGAGACGGTGGGGCCGACGCGGACGGCGCCGTCGGTCGGCTCCTCCAGCCCGACGATGGTCTTGAACAGCGTGGTCTTGCCGACGCCGTTGGGACCGATGATGCCGACGATGCCGTTACGCGGCAGCGAGAACGACAGGTTGTCGATCAGCAGCCGGTCGCCAAAGCCCTTGCTGAGCTTGTTCGCCTCGATCACCGTGCTGCCCAGGCGCGGGCCCGGCGGGATCTGGATCTCCTCGAAGTCCAGCTTGCGGGTCTTCTCCGCCTCGGTGGCCATCTCGTCGTACCGGTCCAGGCGGGCCTTGGACTTGGTCTGCCGGGCCTTGGCGTTGGAGCGGACCCACTCCAGCTCCTCGGTGAGGCGCTTCTTCATCTTGGCGTCGCGGCGGCCCTCGACGGCCAGGCGGGCGGCCTTCTTCTCCAGGTAGGTGGAGTAGTTGCCCTCGTACGGGTACGTCCGGCCGCGGTCCAACTCCAGGATCCAGTTGGCCACGTTGTCGAGGAAGTACCGGTCGTGGGTAATCGCCATGACGGTGCCGGCGTACTTCGCCAGGTGCTGCTCCAGCCAGGAGACGCTCTCCGCGTCCAGGTGGTTGGTGGGCTCGTCGAGCAGCAGCAGGTCGGGTGCCTCCAGCAGCAGCTTGCAGAGCGCGACCCGGCGGCGCTCACCACCGGAGAGCTGGGTCACGTCGGCGTCCGGCGGCGGGCAGCGCAGCGCGTCCATGGCCAGTTCGAGCTTGGAGTCGACGTCCCAGGCGTCGAGGTGGTCGAGCTCCTCCTGGAGCTTGCCCATCTCGTCCATCAGCTCGTCGGTGTAGTCGGTCGCCATCTGCTCGGCGATCTTGTTGAACCGCTCCAGCTTGGCCTTGGTCTCGGCGACCGCCTCCTCGACGTTGCCGAGCACGGTCTTGGTCTCGTTGAGCGGGGGCTCCTGGGCGAGCATGCCGACGGTGTAGCCGGGCATGAGCCGGGCCTCGCCGTTGCTCGGCTTGTCCAGCCCTGCCATGATCTTGAGGAGGCTGGACTTACCGGCGCCGTTTGGACCGAGCACACCGATCTTGGCCCCCGGCAGGAAGCTCAACGTGACGTTGTCGAGCACGACCTTGTCGCCGTGCGCCTTGCGCGCCTTTTCCAGGACGTAGATGTACTGGGCCACGGTGCGGGCTACCTCCGTCGGTTGCTGTCGCTGATCGGCGGCGCGGCGCGGGCTGCGAGGACCGCCCGCCGCCGCCGGCCGGGAGCCGGCCGCGCGCACGCCATCGTCAATCCTGACAGGTACGGCGCGCTTCGCCCACATCACCCCACCTCAGGAGTACGCGGGCGAGCGGTTGTCGACAAGATCACCTTCAGGATTTGGCGAGCACATGGCGGGTAGGAGACTCCGGCACGGGGCACCAGGGGCCGCAGCTACGCTCAGTACGCTCATCGCGGTGGACCCGTCAGCACCCGGAGGTGGCCGATCGTGACCGTCCGTAGCTCCTTTGTCGTAGTGGCGAACCGTCTGCCGGTCGACGAGGTGAGCACACCCGAGGGACGGCAGTGGCGACGCAGCCCCGGCGGGCTGGTCACCGCGCTGCATCCCGTGCTCGCCGAACACCAGGGCACCTGGGTCGGCTGGGCCGGTGGCACCGGCGCAGCCCCCGAGCCGTTCGACCTGGAGGGGATCCGGCTACACCCGGTCCCCCTCAGCGCCGAGGAGCTGGAGCGCTACTACGAGGGCCAGTCCAACGCGACCATCTGGCCGCTCTACCACGACGCGGTGGAGACGCCGGCCTACAAGCGCCGCTGGCGGGAGGCGTACCGCCTCGTCAACGCGCGGTTCGCGGAGGCCGCGGCGGACGTCGCGGCCGAGGGCGCGACGGTCTGGGTGCAGGACTACCAGCTCCAGTTGGTGCCGGCGATGCTCCGTGAGCTGCGCCCGGACCTGCGGATCGGGTTCTTCCTGCACATCCCGTTCCCGCCGATCGAGCTGTTCATGCAGATGCCGTTCCGCACCGAGCTGCTGCGCGGCCTGCTCGGCGCCGACCTGGTCGGTTTCCAGCAGCGGCTGGCCGCGCAGAATTTCGTCCGGCTGGCCCGGCACCTGCTCGGGCTGCGCTACGAGGGGCAGATGATCCAGGTTGACGGTCGGCAGGTGAAGGCAGGTGCCTTCCCCATCTCGATCGACACCCAGGAGATGGAGCGGATGGCCGCCGACCCGGCGATCCAGGCCCGGGCCAAGCAGATCCGCGCCGAGCTGGGCGACCCGAAGACGATAATCCTGGGCGTTGACCGGCTGGATTACACCAAGGGCATCGAGTTGCGACTCAAGGCCTTCCGCGAACTGTTGGCTGACGGAAAGTTGACAGTTCCCGACGCGGTTATGGTGCAGGTCGCCACACCCAGCCGAGAGCGCGTCGAGCACTACCAGGCACTTCGGGTCAAGGTAGAGCGCGAGGTTGGTCGGATTAATGGCGAATTCGGCCGGGTCGGCGTGCCGGCCGTGCATTACCTGCATCAGTCGTACAGTCGCAGTGAGCTGGCCGCGATGTACGTTGCTGCCGACGTGATGATGGTGACCCCGCTGCGAGACGGAATGAATCTGGTGGCAAAGGAGTACGTCGCATCGCGCGCCGACCAGGGTGGCGCGCTCGTGCTCAGTGAATTCGCCGGCGCCGCCACCGAGCTTCGCCAGGCCTTTTTGTGTAACCCGCACGACCCGGACGCGGTCAAGGACGCCCTCCTCCGGGCAGTGCACGTGGAGAAAACCGAGGCACGCCGCCGGATGCGGACAATGCAACGTCACCTGCGTACCCACGACGTGGGCCACTGGGCCAGGTCTTTCCTCTCCGAGCTCGGAGTTTCGGAGGCGGAGGCCGAGTGAACACGCCCGTCAACAATGGGGCGGCAAACGCAACCGGGGTGATGGACCCCGAGCTGCGCTCCGCCATCGGCCGGATCGCCCGGGTCCCCCAGCTCCTGATCGCCTGTGACTATGACGGCACGCTGGCGCCGATCGTGGAGGACCCGAGCACGGCCGTCCCGCTGCCCGAGTCGGTGGCGGCGGTCCGTGCGCTCGCCGCGCTGCCGCAGACCACCGTGGCGGTGGTCTCGGGCCGGGCGCTGCGCGATCTGGCCGCACTCTCCCGGCTGCCCAGCGAGGTGCACCTCGTCGGCAGCCACGGCTCCGAGTTCGACATCGGCTTCGTCGAGCGGCTTTCCCCCGAGCTGGTCGCGGTGCGCACCCAGGTCCGAAACGCACTGCGCGAGATCGCCGCCGAGCACCCGGGCATCCGGCTGGAACGCAAGCCGGCCAGCGTCGCGATGCACACCCGCGGGGTCGACCCACAGGTGGCCGCCGCGGCCATCGAGGCGGTCCGCAACGGCCCGGCCACCTTCGACGGCGTCACGGTGACCCAGGGCAAGGAGGTCATCGAGCTCTCCGTCGTGGCCACCCACAAGGGCACAGCGGTCGACCAACTGCGCACCCAGCTCGCTTCCAGCGCGGTGCTGTTCATCGGCGACGACATCACCGACGAGAACGCGTTCGGCCACCTGCACGGCCCCGACCTCGGCATCAAGATCGGCCCCGGGGACACCCAGGCCGGCTACCGGGTCGCCGACCCGCTGGAGGCCGCACGCGCGCTGGCATTGCTGCTGGAGACCCGGCGGCACTGGCTGTTCGGCGAGCGGGCGGTGCCGATCGAGCGGCACTCCATGTTGGCCAACGGTCGTACGGTCGCACTGCTCACCCCCGAGGCAAAGGTGAGCTGGCTCTGCCACCCCAAGCCGGACTCGGCGGCGATCTTCGCCGACCTGGTCGGTGGCAGCCCGGCCGGTCACTTCAGCGTCGCCCCGGAACGCGGCGGCATCCCACTGGGCCAGCGCTACCGCTCCGGCACGATGACCGTGGAGACCCGGTGGTCCGGGCTCACCGTCACCGACTGGCTGGACAAGCCGGCCCGGGAGACCACCCCGGAAGGCCCGACCGCCATCACCGGCGACTCGACCCTGATCCGGGTGCTCACCGGCAGCGGCAAGGCCCGGGTGGAGTTCGCGCCAAGGCCCGAGTTCGGTCAGGTCGCCGTGCAGTTGCAGCCGCTCGGCGACGGCCTGTTGGTGCTCGGCTCCAACGAGCCGATCGCGCTCTACTCCCCCGGTCTGGAGTGGGAGGTCGGCAACGACGGCGGGTACGAGACCGCCAAGGCGATCGTCGACCTCTCCGCCGCCGGTGGGCAGGTCGTGCTGGAGCTGCGCTTCGGCACGCACAGCCTGGAGCACCACCGGGTGCCGATCCACGAGCGGCAGGCCGCCGCCGAGCAGCCGTGGAAGGACTGGGTGGCCTCGCTACGGCTGCCGTCCACCGCCCGTGACCTGGTCGCCCGCAGTGCGCTCACCCTGCGCGGGCTCTGTCACGAGGCCACCGGCTCGATCCTGGCCGCGGCGACCACCTCGCTCCCCGAGGAGCTGGGCGGCGTCCGTAACTGGGACTACCGCTACTGCTGGCTGCGCGACGCGGCGCTGACCGCCCGCTCGCTGGTCGACCTCGGCTCGATCGAGGAGGCCGAGGCGCTGCTGCGCTGGGTGGACGGCTGCATCGAACGCACCGGCGGCCACCCGGAGCGACTGCACCCGCTCTACACCATCGACGGCTACGAGCTGGGCGCCGAGGCGGTCATCGACACGCTGCCCGGGTACGCCGGCTCCCGGCCGGTCCGCGTCGGCAACCTCGCCAACCACCAGCTGCAGCTGGACGTCTTCGGCCCGATCGCCGACCTGATCGCAGCCGTCGCCGACGCTCGCGGCTCCGTCCGCGACGACGAGTGGCGTGTCCTGGAAAACATGGTCGAGGCGGTCCGGCGGCGCTGGCACGAGCCCGACCACGGCATCTGGGAGGCCCGGCTGCCACCTCGGCACCACGTCTTCTCCAAGGTGATGTGCTGGATGACCGTCGACCGGGCGCTGCACGTGATGCGCGAGCACGGCGGCGAGGACCGACCCGAGTGGAAGGACCTGCGCGACCGGATCGGCGCCAACGTGCTGGAGCACGGCTGGCACGAAGACGTCGAGGCGTACAGCGTCGCGTACGGCGACGAGGACATGGACGCCTCGTCGCTCTGGATCGGGCTCTCCGGCCTGCTCCCGGGTGACGACCCGCGCTTCCTGTCCACCGTCCTTCGCATCGAAGCTGACCTGCGCAGCGGCCCGGTCGTCTACCGCTACCACTGGGACGACGGCCTGCCCGGCCGTGAGGGCGGTTTCCACATCTGCACGGCGTGGCTGATCGAGGCGTACCTGCGCACCGGCCGCCGCACCGACGCCGAGGAACTGTTCGCGCAGATGGTGCTCACCGCCGGCCCGACCGGGCTGCTCCCCGAGCAGTACGACCCGCTCGCCGAGCGCGGCCTGGGCAACCACCCGCAGGCCTACAGCCACCTCGGTCTGATCCGGTGCGCCCTGCTGCTGGACAACATGCTCAAGCAGTAGTCGACCGCTCGTACGACGACGGGGCCGGAGCGCTTGCGCTCCGGCCCCGTCAGTCGATCCAGCCCCGTCAGTCGGTGGCCACACCGGCTGATACCGGTCACCCGAGCGCCACCGCCACCACCCTCGCCCGCGCCCGCGCCCGGGGACCATCCGACCCTCGTGCCGGCGGCGCCACCCAGGGCCACGCTGGCCCGCACGCCGGGTCCTCAGCCGTCGAGCGCGCCCACCACGTCTCCCACCACGACGACGGCGGGCGGCCGTACGTCGGCGGCGAGCAGGTCGTCGGCCACCGCGCCGAGCGTCGATCGCAGCACCCGCTGGGTGCCCGTCGTGGCTTCCTGAACGACTGCGGCCGGCGTCTGTGGCGACCGGCCGTGGGCGATGAGGGTGGCCGTGATGGCGGCGAGGTTCTTCAGCCCCATGAGGATCACCAGGGTGCCGCGCAGGCCCGCGAGGGCCTCCCAGCGCACCAGGGACGTTGGCGAGTCGGGTGCCAGGTGCCCCGAGACCACTGTGAACTCGTGCGCCACAGCCCGGTGGGTGACCGGGATGCCAGCCGCCGCCGGTGCGGCGATCGAGCTGGTCACCCCGGGAACCACGGTCACCGGCACACCGGCCTCCGCGCAAGCCAGCAGTTCCTCGCCGCCGCGACCGAACACGTACGGATCGCCGCCCTTGAGCCGGACGACGAACGCGCCAGCCTGGGCACGGTCGACCAGGATCTGGTTGATCTCCTCCTGTGCCCGGGACGGGCCGTAGGGGATCTTCGAGGCGTCCACCAGCTCGACGTCGGGGCGCAGCTCGTCCAGGAGCAGCCCGGGCACCAGGCGGTCGGCGACGACCACGTCGGCCTCGGTGAGCAGGCGCCAGCCCTTCACGGTGATCAGCTCCGGGTCACCCGGCCCCGCACCGACCAGCGCCACCCGCCCGGCCTGCCGTCCACCGGTCGTGGTCTTGGCGTTCGGTAGGTCCGCGGCAGCGGGCAGGTCGGGCGTCGGGGCGGGCGTCAGGCGCGCCGCGAGCAGGTCGCGCACCGCGTCGCGGACGGTCATCGCACGGCGGGGGTCGCCGCCGCCCAGCACCGCCACCGTGACCGGGCCGTGGCGGGTCACCGCCGGGGTCCAGGCCGTGGCGGCCGTCCGGTCGTCGGCCCGGACGCAGAAGATCCGCTGCTCGGCGGCGGCGACGCTGACCGACTCCGCCGCGGCCGGGTCGTCGATCGCCACCTGGACCAGCCACGCCCCGTCCAGGTCCTCGGGCGCGAACCGGCGTGGCACCCAGCGCAGCCGGCCGGCGTCGACCCGGGCACGCAGTGCCGGGGTCAGCTCCGGTGCCACCAGCAGGACGTCCGCACCGGCGTCCAGCAACGCCGGCACGCGCCGGGTGGCGACCGCGCCACCGCCCACCACGACCACCCGCCGCCCGTCGAGCCGCAAACCGAGGGGGTACGGATTGGTGGTCACGCCGCACCACCGAGCCGGGCGGCTCGCTCGCTGCGCGTGGTCACTTCTCGGCCACACCGGCGGAGTCGAAGGTGGCAACCTCGCGCAGCACCCGGACCGCGCCGGTGACCATAGGCAACGCCAGCAGGGCACCGGTGCCCTCGCCGAGGCGCAGCCCCAGGTCGATCAGCGGGTCGAGGCCGAGGTGGCGCAGTGCCACCGTCGCGCCCGGCTCGGACGAACGGTGGCCGGCGACCATGGCGCAGACCGCGTCCGGGGCGAACGCGGCGGCGGCGAGCGCGGCCGAGACCGCGATCACGCCGTCCAACAGCACCGGCGTGCGGCGGGCTGCGGCGCCCAGGATCAGCCCGGCCAGGGCGGCATGCTCCAGGCCACCGACGGCGGCCAGGACACCCAGCGGGTCGGCCGGGTCGGGCGCGTGTCGGGCCAGCGCGGCCCGCACCACGCCCACCTTGTGGGCGTACGTCGGGTCGTCGACCCCGGTGCCCCGGCCGGTGGCGTCGAGCGGGTCGGCACCGGTGAACGCGGCGATCAGCGTCGCGGCCGGGGTGGTGTTGCCGATGCCCATGTCACCGGTGAGCAGGATGCCGGCTCCGGCGTCGATCAGCTCGTCGGCGATCCGGATCCCCGTCTGCAAGGCCGCCAGCGCCTCGTCCCGGGTTAGTGCGGCGGTCACCGCGAGGTCGCGGGTGCCCCGGCGGACGGACGCGACGACCAGTCGGGGCGCGGACGGGTCGAGGATGGCCGCCTCGGCGGCGGGCTGAGCGGGCAGGGGGTTGGCCACACCGACGTCGACCACGGTGACCGAGGCGCCAGCCTGCCGGGCGAACGCGTTGACCACCGCCCCGCCGGCCAGGAAGTTGCCGATCATCTGCCCGGTGACCTCCTGCGGCCACGGGCTCACCCCCTGGGCGTGCACCCCGTGGTCACCGGCGAAGATCGCCACCGCGGCCGGCTCGGGCAGCGGTGGCGGGCATACCCCGGCCAGGCCCGCGAGGCGTACCGAAAGCTCCTCCAGCGCGCCCAGCGAGCCCGCCGGCTTGGTCAGCCGGCCGTGCAGCTCCCGGGCGGCGGCCATGGCCGTTTCGTCCGCCGGTCGGATCGCCGCGATCGTGGTCTCCAGCATCATGCCTCCATGGTCTCGCGCAGCACCTCGATGAACGCGTCGGTGGTGTTACGGTCGCGCACCGCCACGCGCAGCCAGTCCGCGCCGAGGCCGGGAAACGTGTCGCCCCGGCGCACCGCCCAGCCCCGCTCGCGCAGGGCGGCCCGGATCGGGGTCGCACCCGGCAGGTGCAGCAGGACGAACGCGCTGGCGGGGCGGCCGACGACGCGTACACCGGGCAGGTCGGCCAGGCGGGCGACCAGGTAGTCGCGGTCGGCGGCGAGGTCGGCGGCGATCGCGCGTTCGGCCTGGACCGCGACGGCGGTCGCGCAGGCCGACGCGGCGGCCAGCGCGGGCGTGGACACGGCCCAGAGCGGCTGGACGGCGGCCAGCCGGGACAGCAGGTCCGGGGGGCCGAGCAGGTAGCCGATCCGTAGGCCGGCCAGGCCCCACGTCTTGGTGAGGCTGCGCACCACGAGCAGACCGGGTAGGTCGCGCCGCTCGGCCAGCGACTCCGGTTCGCCGGGGTGCCCGGGGGCGATGGTGGTGTCGGCGAACGCCTCGTCGACCACGAGCACCCGGCCGGGGCGGGCCAGCGCGGCCACCGTCTGCGCCTGGTGCAGCACCGAGGTCGGGTTCGTCGGGTTGCCGATCATCACCAGGTCGGCGTCGGCAGGCACCCGGGACGGGTCGAGTCGGAAGTCGTCGGCGGGGTCCAGCAGCACTCGCTCCACCGGGTGTCCGGCGGCCCGCAGAGCCGCCTCCGGCTCGGTGAACTGGGGGTGCACCACGACCGGCCGGCGAATTCCCCGTAGCGCCTGGGCGATCAGCACGAAACCCTCGGCGGCGCCGGCAGTGAGCAGCACCTCGTTCGGGTGACGGCGGTGTCGGGCGGCGACCGCGGCCCGGGCCGGCGCCGGGTCCGGGTAGTGGGCCAGATCGGTGAGGGTCGCGGCGATCGGGCCGGCCAACCAGGCGGGAGGACGCGCCCGACGGACGTTGACGGCGAGGTCGATCAGGCCGTCGCCGACCTCCGCGTCACCGTGGTGCGCCAGGTCTGGCTCGGGGGCAACCGTCGGCTCGACCCCGGCCACCGGTGCCACCCCGCTCGACTGATCACACATGTCCGCGATCCTGCCGGGAAGGTGACCGGTGGGACAGTCGATCGCGGCGTAAGCCACGTCACCACCCGCCGGTTTAAGAGTTGTTCTCATGTACGAATCGGAAATGTCATAACTTGGCTAGGTGAGCAACCGACCCCTTGCTACCGCTGGTCGACTCGTCCCTCTTCTCCGCGCCGGACTGATCGCCGGAATCGTGATCGCCGCCGCCGCGTACCCACTGGTCGCCCTCACCGGGCTCGGCGCGAAGGCCACCGCGCACGCCGTGGAACAGAAGACCAAGGTGCTGACCACCGCCCTGCCCGCCGAAACCTCATACCTCTACGCCCCGGACGGCAAGACCGTGCTGACCATGTTCTACGAGGAGTACCGGCAGTACACGAAGCTGTCGGACATGTCGCCGAACATCCAGCAGGCGATCGTCGCCGCCGAGGACTCCCGCTTCTACCAGCACCACGGCGTCGACCCGAAGGGCGTGGCCCGCGCCTTCGTGTCCAACGCCCGATCCGGCGGCTCCCAGGGCGCCTCCACGCTGACCATGCAGTACGTCCGGATGGCCCTCCGGGACAGCGCGACCACGCCCAAGGAGGTCCAGGAAGCCACCCAGCAGACCAGCCTGCGCAAGGTCAAGGAAATGCGGATGGCGCTGGACCTGGAGAAGGAGATCAGCAAAGAGCAGATCATGGAGCGCTACCTGAACTCGGCGTACTTCGGGCACCGGGCGTACGGCATCTACGCGGCCAGCGAGATCTTCTTCTCCAAGACCCCCAAGGACCTGACCCCGGTCGAGGCCGCCACCCTCGCCGGGCTGGTCAAGTCCCCGTCCGAGTACGACCCGGCCGACTCCGACCAGAAGGAGGCCACCGCGCGGCGCAACTACGTGCTGGACCGGATGAACCAGCTCGGCTACCTCTCCCCCGACTCAGCCACCGCCGCCAAGTCCGAACCGATCCGGCTGAAGCTGACGACCCCGCCGCACGACTGCGCCGCGGTGGCGGAGAAGTACAACAGCTGGGGCTTCGCCTGCGACTACCTGAAGAACTGGTGGAGTGCGCAACCCGCGTTCGGGGCGAACCGGCTGGAAAGGATGGACAAGCTGCGCCGCGGCGGCTACCGGATCGTGCTCAGCATCGATCCGAAGGTCCAGGAGGCGGCGGAGAAGAACGTCGGCGCCAAGGGTGCCACCGGCAGCCCGTTCGCCAACGGGATCGTGGTCTCCGAGCCGGGCACCGGGCGGGTGAAGGCGATGGCGGTGAACCGGACGTACTCGCTGGACCTGAGCGAGAACCCGCAGAGCTCCAACCCGGAGGCCGGTCCGAAGGTGAAGGCCAACTACCCGAACACGGTGGCGCCGCTGCTCGGCGGCGGTGAACTGGCGGGCTACCAGGCCGGGTCGACGTTCAAGATGTTCCCGATGCTGGCCGCGCTGGACTCCGGGATGACGCTCTCCACCTCGTTCAACGCCCCGTACCGGTACAAGTCGGCCGTGTACGACGGTTGGGCGCCCTCCAACGCCAGCGGCGCGATGACCGGCCAGCAGACCATGTGGTCCGGCTTCGGCAAATCGGTCAACACCTACTTCGTGTGGCTGGAGGAGAAGGTCGGCGCGGACCGGGCGGTCCGGTTGGCCGAGCAGCTCGGGCTGCGGTGGCGCACCGACGTCGACCGGGAACAGGCGTCCCCGACCAAGGTGAAGAAGTGGGGCGCGTTCACCCTGGGCGTCTCCGACGCCACCCCGCTGGAGATGGCGAACGCCTACGCCGCCGTTGCGGCCGACGGCCGCTACTGCGAGGCGATCCCCGTGCAGGCGATCATGAACCGGGACGGCACACCGGCCACGTACACCACCCCGGGCGGCATCCATCGTGAGGTGGCCAAGCCACGCTGCCGGCAGGTGGTCAGCGCGGACGCCGCTCGTGCGGCCACCGACGCGGCCCGCTGCCCAACCGGGGACACGCCGGCGCGCGGCAGTTGCGGCGGCTGGTCAACCGCCGACAGCGTCCGGGGTACGGTCGGGCGCCCAGTGGCCGGCAAGACCGGTACCACCGACAGCACCCGGTCCGCCTGGTTCGTCGGCTACACGCCGGAGTTGGCCGCGGCGAGCTTCATCTCCGACCCGGACAACCCGTTCAACGCGGTCGGTGACGGGCAGTCCCAGATCCCGATCGCCGCGGTCGCGGAAACCCTGCGCGACGGGCTGAAGGGCACACCGACCCGCCAGTTCACCCCACCATCGGAGGCCATCGTCGGCTGACCCGGCGAGGTCAGCGCAGGTCGGCGGCGACGAACGACCAGAGCTCGAGATCCACCCGGCCACCGCCGACGAACCCTGCGTTACGCAGCAGACCCTCGTAGCTGAACCCGGCCTTCTCCGCGACCCGGCGCGAGGCCAGGTTGCCGGGCGCCACCCGCAGCTCGACCCGTTGGAAGCCGTGCTCCAGGATCAGCGCGATAGCCACCGCGTCCACGGCTTCGGCGGCAAGGCCGAAGCCACGCGCGTGCGACGCCATCGCATAGGAGATCTCGGTGAGGTGGGCGCCCCAGTCGGTGCGCCGCGTCCACAGCGAGCCCACCACCTGGTCGTCCTCGCGCCGGAGCACCGCGTAGTGGTCGCCCTCACCGCTGTCCCGCCGCTGCCGGGCCAGATCAGTGCACCAGGCGTGCCCGTCGATCGGGCCGGAGTCGTCGGGCAGCGGGAGCCAGCGCCGGGTCAACTTGTCGGCGAAGATCTCCCCGGCCGCCGCCGCGTCCGCCGCGGTGAGCCGACGCACCTCCGTGCGCGGGGTGGAGACGGTCAACGCCGGAAATCGGCGCACCGCCACCTGACCGATCACACCGACACCTCGCCGGGCTGCGCGGGCACCACCTCGTGCGTCGGGTCGGCCGCCGCCGCGGCGACCAACCGGGCCGCCGTCGCCGGATGACCGGCCCAGTGCAGGGTGAGCTGCGAGGCGTGCACGTTGCGCCAGACGAAGCCCTCCGGCGCGCCACCATCCCAGTTCCAGGCCGGGCGCTGACCGGCGCGGGGAGTGAGCACCGCACGGTGCGCCTTGTGGCCGACCAGCACCGTGCCCTGGGCGGCGACCACGCTGTCGGTCTGGGCGGTCGCCTCCCGGTAACCCACCACCAGGCCGTCCCGGCTGACGCCGACCGCGTCCAGGACACCGCACATCGGCAGCCCGTCCAACTCCCGGGCCAACCAGAGCAGCCCGGTGCCCTCAGCCACCACCGGACGCCCGGTACGCGCCAACTCGGCCACCGCGATGCAGAGCCGCCGGTTGGCCGACAACTGCTCGGCGTACCCCTCGGGGAGCGCGCCGCCGACGACCAGCGCGCGGGTGCCGACCGGCAGCGCCTCGTCGCGCAACGGATCGACGGTGACGACCTCGGCGCCGGCGGCCCGCAGCAGCTCGGCGGTCTCCGGGTGACTGAAACTGCCGCCCGGCCCACCCGCCAGTGCCACCAGCGGGCGGTCCGCCGGGGCGGTGAGCGCACCCAGGGCCTCCTCGGGAGACCAGGCCGGGGCCGGCAGCGGCGGTGCGGAGCGGGCCAGCCCCAGCAGCCGTTCCAGATCGACCGTCGCGGCGACGGCCTCGCCCAGCCGGCGGACCGCGCGGACAGCGTCGGCGGACCCGTCGACCACCGGCGCCACGCCGTGCCGCCGCGACGGCAGCACCGCCGGCAGATCGTGGCGACGCAGCGCGCCGTAGACCGGCACGCCCACGTCGTCCAACGCCTCGCGCAGCATGTCCTCGTGCCGCGAGGACGCCACCCGGTTGAGGATCACCCCGCCGAGCCACAACTGCTCGTCGTACGAGCGGAATCCGTGCACGAGGGCCGCCACCGACTGACCCATCGCGGCCACATCGACCACGAGCACCACCGGGCTGCGCAGCGCGGCGGCCGCGGCGGCCGTGGACTCCTGCTCCGGACGGCCGCCGACCGAGTCGTACAGCCCCATGCTGCCCTGCACGACGGCGAGCCCGGCACCGGCGGCGCCGTGCGCCACCAGCGGGGCGAGCCGGTCGACGCCGACCAGCCGGGGATCGATCACCCGACCCGGCCGACCGGAGGCGAGACCGAGGTAGGCGGCGTCGACATGGTCCGGCCCGAGCTTGAACCCGGCGACGTCGACCCCCCGCTCGGCCAGTGCGGCGAGCAGCCCGATCGCCAGCGCGTTCTTACCGTGCCCGGAGGACGGCGCGCTGAGCACCAGGCGCGGCACGACGGTCATCATCGACTCCTCGCGAGCGGCAGCGGGTACGCGACGGGCGACCCGGGGGGTCGTCCGTCCGCGTGACGATACCCGTCCGGTCGGGCGCGCGAGCACCGCCAACCGGGGCCAGCCGAGCGGTCCCGGCCAGATCCTGACCCGCTCCAGGTCAGTGGCGCCGGTCATACGGGTAGCCTCGGTGCCGTGTACCGGTTCCTGCTGAGCCCACGTTGGCTGGGCGCTCTCGCGCTGACCCTGGTCGCCGCCGCCGTCATGGTGTTCCTCGGCAACTGGCAGCTGGACCGCTATCGGGGGCGCACCGAGGTCAACGAACGGATCGACGCGGGCCAGCGGATGGCCCCCGCGCCACTGGCCAACGCGCTGCGCGCCCCCGCCGGCGGTCCGGGAACGGTCGGCCCGGCCCCTGCCGAGGACAAGGTCTGGACCCGGGTCACCGCCACCGGCCGGTACGACCCGACGAACACCGTGCTGGTCCGTGGGCGAACGGTGGACAGCCGGGTCGGCTTCGAGGTGCTCACTCCCCTGGTGCTCGCCGACGGCACGGCGCTGCTGGTGGACCAGGGCTGGATCCCACCGGCGCCGGGTGGGGCCACCGCTCAACCGCAGCTGCCCGCCGTGCCGACCGGCGACGTGACGGTGGTCGGCCGGGTGCACGAGACCGAGAGCGGCGCCGGCGCGGTGGCGCGGCGCGACGGGCGGCTGGAGATCCGGCGCATCGGGGTGTCGCGGCTGGCCGGCGAGATGCCCTACCCGGTCTACGGCGCCTACCTGCTGCTGGACGAGCAGACCCCGGCGGCCGACCCGGCGTTCAGTGCGGTGCCGGTCGGGCACGCCAACAACTGGCAGAACTTCGGCTACGTCGTGCAGTGGTGGCTCTTCGCGGTGATGTCCCTGTTCGGCTACGGCTGGGTGGCCCGCCGGGAGGCCCGCCGCGCCGCCGGCATCGGCATCACCAAGGGTCCGCTGGACCGGGCGGCCGAGCCGACGCCGATCGCGTCCGCCTGACCGGGTGACCGCGCGGGGGTCGCAATCGGACACTCGGGGGAACACGGGACACCCCGGCAGCCGGTAGTCTCCGCCGCGTGATCATCACGCGTTGGGGGGTCCGATGACCGTGGATCCCACGGCACCGCTGCCCGAGTCGGGTCCGGCGACCCAGGCGTACCCGCCGACCGACCCGTGGGCCGCCGAGCCGCCGACCGCGCCGCTGCCGCCCACCCCGCCAGCCACAGCGCACCCGGCCGCCGCGGTCTTCGGTACACCGACGGCCACACCCACGACGACGCCGACCGCGCAGTTTCCCGCCGCGCCGGCACCCGTGCAGCCCTCCGGGCCTCCGGCTCAGTTCTCCGGACCGCCGGCTCAGTTCTCCGGACCGCCGGCCCCGTTCTCCGGACCGCCCAGTCACGTCCCGGGCGCGTGGCCGGCCGCCGGGCCGTACCCTCCGGTCGTGCAGCACCAGGCCGCCGGGTACGCCGCCGGACCGGAGGTGGTCGCGGTGCAGATCGCCGAGATCACGGTGAGCCCGCCAGTGATCCGTACGCCGACCGGGGTGCTGCCGCTGGCAGGTGCCACCTGGCACGTGGCTGACTACTGGCAGCGCGAGGAGAAGATCGCCACCTGGGCAATGGTCTGTGCCATCGTCGGCTTCTTCTGCCTGGCCTTCTTCAGCCTGCTCTTCCTGCTGGTCAAGGAGACCCGGCACCACGGCACCGTCCAGGTGACGGTCACCAACGGTGCGCAGCAGTACGTGGCCCGGATCCCGGTCAGCGACCAGGGCCAGGTCCAGCACCTCAACAACCAGGTCAACTACGCGCGGTCGCTGTCCAGCAGGTGACCCGGGCCGCTGCGCCCGGTCAGCCGGTGGGGCGGCCGGCGTGGATGGCACGGACCGCGTCGATGGTGTCCGCCTCGGCGGCGGACTTGTCATCGCGATACCGCACCACCCGGGCGAACCGCAGCGCCATCCCCCCGGGATAGCGGGAGCTCGTCTGCACCCCGTCGAAGGCGATCTCCACCACCTGCTCGGGGCGGACCCGGACCACCCAGTCGCCGCGCTCCACGGCGAGGTCGAGGAACCGCTCGGTCTGCCAGCGCAGCAACTCGTCGGTGAGCCCCTTGAACGTCTTGCCGAGCATCACGAAGCCACCGGTGTGCGGGTCGCGCGCGCCGAGATGCAGGTTGGACAGCCAGCCCTGCCGTCGGCCACTGCCCCACTCGACGGCGAGCACCACCAGATCGAGGGTGTGCCGGGGCTTGACCTTGACCCAGGCGGCACCGCGCCGGCCGGCGTCGTAGGGGGCGTCGGGCGCCTTGACCACCACACCCTCCTGCCCGGCGTCGAGCGCGGCGGCGAACGCGGCGGCGGCCTGCTCCGGGCCGTCAACCTCCATGCGCCCGACCAGCAGCGACGCGTCCACCGCACCGGCGAGGGCGGCCCACCGCTCCCGGCCGGGCAGGTCGATCAGATCTTCGCCGTCGAGGTGCAGCAAATCGAAGAAGTACGGAGTGAGCACGGTCGCGCCGGTGCTGGCGGCTGCCGCGAGCACCGCCGGGGCGACCGGTGTGCGCCCGGTGGTGCTGGGGGTGGTGCGTCGGGCGGCCCGGCTGGAGGTCTGCTGGAACGGCAGCGGCCGGCCGGTCTCGTCCAGGCCGATCGCCTCGCCGTCGAGCACCAACTCCCGGCCGGGCAGGGCACGGACCGCAGCGACCACCTCGGGCACCCGGGCGGTGATCTCGTCGAGGCTGCGGGTGAAGACGGCGATGTCGGCGCCGGAGCGGTGCACCTGGATGCGGATGCCGTCGAGCTTCACGTCGACCACCGCCGGCGTGCCGGTCGCGGCGAGTGCCTCGTCGACCGAGGGTGCGCTCTGCGCGAGCATCGGCGCCAGCGGCCGGCCGACCTGCAGGCCGAAACCGGCCAGCTCGGCGGCTCCTCCGGCCAACGCGGCCACCGCCACGGCCCGCAGGTCACCGGCGAGCAGCAGGGCCCGTCGGACCGCTGCCACGGGCACCTCGGCGGCCCGCGCCACCGCGTCGGCCAGGAGCCCTGCCTGGGCACCCTGGCGCAGCTCGCCGCTGAACAGGGCGGTGAGAAGACGCTGCTCGTCGGCCGTCGCCGCCGCGTAGAGGGCGCCGAGCAGCGCCCGACGTCGGGCCTGCGAGCCCGCGCCATGCACCGCGGCGATCTGCGCGATAGCCGCATCGACGGCGACCACGGTCAATGTCGGCTCGGCGGCCGGTGGCGGCAGGTCACGCAAGCTCGCGTAACCGACACCGGTCTGCCGTTGGCGCAGCTCACCGGCGAGATAGCCGGCGCCCGGCTCCACCTCACCCGGGTCGAGCCGGCGCAGCGCATCAGCGAGCAGCTCCACCTTGGCCCGTCGGCCGCTGGTGGCGCCGACGGCGGCGGAGGTGGCTGCCAGGTCGAGGAACCGCACGCAGCTCATCCTGCCAGTCACCTGCGACACCGCCCGGGCATTGCCGTGCCCGGGCGGTGTCGGCAGGGTGCCGCCCGCTCACGCGGACGACGGATCAGGCGGAGACGGGCTCCTCGATGCGCAGCCCTCGGGCGCGGACCTCGCCCGCGACCCGGGCGAGCACCGAGTCGAGGGCGACCAGTGCGGCGGAGAGCTCACCGAGCTGTTCGTTGAGCGTGTCCTCGGACCACGCGGAGACGTCGACGTCCCCCAGCGCGCTGACAGCGGCCCCCAACCGGGCCATCACCTCGTTCGTACTCATGTTCGAAAGGCTATAACAACCGGTCGTCCGACACGCCGCAAACTCCCAGATCAGGCACGAAGTTGCCGTTCTGACACCTAACTCCCGTTGGTGCCCGCCGCCGCCACCTTGCCCAGCAGGAGCGCCTCGGCGAGACAGACCCGGGCGAACTCCCCCAGGTGCAGACTCTCGTTCGGGCCGTGTGCGCGAGCGTGCGGGTCCTCCACGCCGGTCACCAGAATCGCCGCCTTCGGGAACATCTCCTGAAAGGTGGCGATGAACGGGATCGAGCCGCCGACGCCGATGTCCACCGGCTCGGTGCCGTCCCAGGCGGCCCGAAACGCCGAACGGGCGGCGTCGAACATCGGCCCGGACGCGTCGATCACGCACGGGTCGCCGTCGTGCTCGAAGCTGACCGCCACCTGGGCGCCCCACGGCGCGTGCTTCTCCAGGTGCGCGCGCACCGCCGCGTACGCCCGCTTGGGGTCGTCGCCCGGGGCGAGGCGAATGCTGAGCTTCGCCTTCGTGGCCGGGACCAGGGCGTTCGGCGCCTCGCCGGTGGACGGCGCGTCGATGCCGAGGATCGCCAGCGCGGGCTTGGTCCAGAGCCGGTCGGTGATCCGGCCGGTGCCGATGAACTGCACGCCCTCGGCGAGCCCCGCCTCGGCCCGGACCCGCTCCTCCGGGTAGTCGACGGTGGCGCCCTCGCGGCCCACCAGCCCGGCCACGGCCACGTCACCGGCGTCGTCGTGCAGGGTCGCCAGCAGCCGGACCAGCGCGGTCAGCGCGTCGGGAACGGCACCGCCGTACATGCCGCTGTGCACCGCGTGGTCCAGCGTGCGCACCTCGACGAAGCAGTTGACGATGCCGCGCAGCGAGGTGGTCAGCGCCGGTACGCCGATGTCCCAGTTGCCCGAGTCGGCGATCACGATGACGTCCGAGGCGATCTCGTCGCGGTGCTCGACCAGCAGTTGCTCCAGCGAGTCGGAGCCGTACTCCTCCTCGCCCTCGATGAAGAGGACCACGCCGACCGGCAGCGCGTCGCCGTACGCGCGCAGCGCCGCGACGTGCGCCATGATGCCGGCCTTGTCGTCGGCAGCGCCCCGGGCGTAGAGCCGGCCGTCCCGTTCCACCGGCTCGAACGGGTCGGACTCCCACAGCGACCGGTCGCCGACCGGCTGGACGTCGTGGTGGGCGTAGAGCAGCACGGTGGGCGCACCGGGCGGGGCGGCCCGACGGCCGATCACCGCGGGCTGGCCACCGGAACGCACGATGTCGACGTCCAGGCCACAGCCGCGCAGCAGCTCGGCGACGGCCTCGGCGGAGCGTTCCACGTGCGAGTGGTCGAAGCCCTCGAAGGCGATGCCGGGGATGCGGACGAGACGCTCCAGGTCGGCCCGGACGCCGGGCATCTCCCGCTCGACGGCGGCCCGCACCTCGGACTCGGACATGATCGGTGTGGTCATGACCGGCATCGTATGCCGGCCTTACCGGGGTGTGCCGGCGGAGCCCGTACCGTCACCGCTCCCCGTGGGGCCCGCGCCCGCCGTCGCGCCGGGCGCGGTCCGGCCGGCGCGGTGCGCGCGGCCCGCGGCCTCGGTGGCAGCGTCCATCCACGAGCGGGCCCGACCGGCGGTGCCGCCCACCCACTCGCCGACATCGCTGGCGCCGTCACCGAGCCGGCGCAGCAACCCGACCAGCGGGTCGGTGGACCGGCTGAACTCCTCCCGGTACGACTCGGCAGCCGCCTTGATCTCCTCCGAGACGCTGGTCGAGCTGTCGTCGTCGCGGCGCGGATAGTCCCCGCCCAGCACCTGCCCGTACGCCCCGGAGTCGATCCACTGCCGCAGCTGGGCGGCCCGCGCCACCGGCGTCGGATGGGTGCTCCACGCGGTCATCCGAATCTTGTGCAGGCTGTCGCGAAGGTCGCCGCCACCGGCGTACTCGGCGGCCTGTTCAAGGAAGGCGGTGGTGTCGATCTGGGACAGGTCGCCGCCCCCGGCGAGTTTCATCAGCAGCCGCAGCGCGGCGGCCGGGTCCTGCCCGGCGAGCAGACCGGCCCGGTCGGCGGACAGTTCCGCCTTGCGCCACCACTCCAGCATCGCCGCGATGATGGCCCGCAGCGCGATCGCGCCGACCGGCAACCAGCTCAGGTTGGCGGCCCACCGGGTGAGGATCATCAGCATCGTCTTGTAGACCGCGTGCCCACTGCCGACGTGCCCCAACTCGTGGCCGAGCAGGCAGCGCAGCTCATCCTCGTCGAGTTGCTGCACGCAGGCGGAGTTGAGCACGATGAACGGCCGGTCCAGGCCAACCGCCTCGGCACCCAACCAGGGCGACTGGGTCACGTACAGCTCGGGCAGCTCGGCCACGTCGAGCGCCGCCGCGGCCTCGGTGTAGCGCTGCCACACCGCCGGGTACTGCCGGTGGTCGACCCGGATGCCGGAGGCCAGCACCGACAGGCGGAAACCGCGCTCGTTCCACATGCCGAAGAACGACCGCACCACGTCGTCGAAACCGCGTAGCTCCCGCAGCGCGACCAGGGCACCCCGGTCGGCCGGATGCTCCCACGCTCGTGAGCTGATGCCGGTGAGGGTGATCCGGCGCCGCGCGGGCGTATCCGTAGCCGACATGATGAGTCCCCCGATCGCCGCGCCTGAGCCTTCTGGATCGTGCCGTAGCCGGTGGCGGCCCTCTCGCATCGTGCCGTAGCCGATGGCGGACGTCCATGCCCCGCTCAGCGGATACGCGTGTAGTACCGGTCCGCGTCGTGCGGCAGCGTCGGCGCCCCGTCCACCACGAGGTCCGCGCGGGCGGCCGTGTCGTCGGCGGCGAAGTGCGCCCGCTCCCCGGCATGCCACCGACGCAGCTCAGGCAGGATCTCCGACCCGTCCCGGGCAACCGCGCGGGCCAGTCGCAACGACGCGGGCGCGGTGACGAACACGGCCAGGGTCAGCTCCGGCCGGACAACGGCACGGGCCGCACTGACCCCCTCCAGAATCAGCACCGGCGCCACCGGCACCGGGACCGGCCGGGGCAGGAAGCATCGCCGGACCCAGCTGTAGCGCCGGTAGGCACCAGGCTTCCCTTCGCGCAGCGGGGCCAGCACCTCCTCATCGAGCCGGGGCCAGAAGGTGAGCTGGTCGTCCCAGCCGTCGAGCAGGTCGTCGGTGTGCACCACCGGCGGCCGGCCGCCGGGCAACGTCGCCAGGGCATCCCCGAGACGCGCGGCGAACCGGCTCTTTCCCGCGCCGCTCGGCCCGTCGACCGCCACCAGCCGGGTCCGCCCCAACCGTGCCGGGCCCGCGAGCACCCGACGGGCCAGTCCGGTGTACGCCTCGACGACCGCCACCGGCGCGCCGACGTCCTCCTCGGCCGTCGAGGGCCGGCCACCTTCCAGGGTCACTCCGGCTCGCCCAACATCTCCCCGAGCCAGCGCAGTTCGGCCTGGCTGGTGGCTCGGGCGATGATCAGCATCCCCTGGCGGTACGGGTCGGTGATCTCCTCGGCGCGTACCGGCCGGTCGCCCTCGTAGAAGAAGCTGCTCGGGGTACGGAGGAAGGCCAACCGTCGGTGGAGCACCTGGTCACGGGCGGCCGGGTCCTCGAGGTGGCGGAGAAAGGCCAGCAGGACGAACCAACGGTTCTCGTCGCTGATCTCCAGCTCGTCGGGCTCGCGGAGCCGGTTGTCCAGCTCGACCCGACCCGCCCCGGTCAGCGCCAGCGTCTGGCGGGGGGCCGCGCCGGCACCGGGCTCTACCCGCCGGGTGAGCAGGCCGGCCCGTTCCAGCCGCTTGATCGCGGGATAGAGGGTCCCGTCGGCGATCGGTCGGACGTGCCCGGTGAGCTGGGCGATGCGCCGCTTCAGGTCGTAGCCGTGCAGGGGCCGGTCGGCCAGGAAACCGAGGATGGCGAGTTCGAGCACAGTCCCATTATGCCCTCTTGACGATATACCTCGGCGCGGAGGTATTGTGTGGCCATGAATGCTGCGACCGTGGGCCCGGACGGGGCCCAGATGCGGTGGGTGGAAATCTCCGGCCGTGCGCCAACCCGGGTGTACGTGCACGGGCTCGGCGCGATGTCCGCGCCGTACTTCCTGCCAGCCGCCACTCTCCCCGAGTTGGCCGGCCACCGATCCCTCTTCGTCGACCTCCTCGGCTTCGGGTTGAGCGACCGACCGACCGCGTTCGGCTACACCCTCACCGAGCACGCCGAGGCGCTGGCCGCCACGCTCGACGCGGCCGGCGTCCGGGCGGCCGACATCGTGGCGCACAGCATGGGCGGCGCGGTGGCCATCGCTCTCGCCCACCACCGCCCGGACCTGGTCGGGCAGTTGGTCCTGATCGAGGCGAACCTCGACCCGAACCCGCCACCAACCGCCGGCAGCAGCGGCCTGGCCCGATACTCCGAGGCGGAGTTCCTCTCCAGTGGCTTTCCCGCGACTCTGGACCGGGTGGGCCCGGCCTGGGCCGCCACCATGCGACTCGCCGACCCGACCGGCCTGCACCGCACCGCGATCGGCCTGATGACCGGCACCCGCCCCGCCATGCGGCACCTGCTGGAACGCCTACCGATGCCGCGCACCTACCTCCAGGGCGGTCGGAGCGGGCCGGTCGCTGGAGCGGAGTCGCTGACCTCGGCCGGAGTGCGGATGGTGACCGTGCCCAACGCCGGACACAACATCATGCTCGACGCGCCCGAGCAGTTCGCTCAGGTCACCGCCGCCGCTCTCGCCCATCCCGCCTTCGCCTGACGATTCCGCCAGCGCCGCCACTCCATCCCGCCGCAGCCGTACCGGGGCTGACCCGTCTGACTGACCGCGTGACCGGCCACCCGTCACGTCCGGGGGAATTGGGGCGGCGACGGGTGACGCACGGCCCGTTCGCCGCCCGGGACGCTCACCGGTCGGCATGATCGGGTGGTGCTCCGAGACGTGATGAGCCCCGGCATCGACGCCCTGCTCGAACAGGCCCGCGCAGGGCTGCACCGACTGACTCCGCAGCAGACCGTCGAGGCGGTCCGTGGCGGCGCGCTGCTGATCGACACCCGTACCGAGTCGCAGCGCCGCGAACAGGGCGACCTGCCAGGCGCGGTCGTCATCGACCGGACCGTGCTGGAATGGCGGCTCGATCCGGCCAGCGCCTGGCGTATCCCGGAGGCCACCGGTTACGACCGGGAAATCGTGCTGGCGTGCCGGCAGGGCTACAGCTCCAGCCTGGCCGCCGCCAGCCTCCAGACCCTGGGGCTGCGCCGAGCCACCGACATGATCGGCGGCGTCGACGCCTGGCTCGCCGCTGGCCTCCCCACAACCGATCGCCCGGCCGACATCCGCCCCTGACGCCCCGACCGGCCTTTGACGCCCCGACCGGCCTTTGACGCCCGGCCGGTCAGGACGGTGGGGGGCCGGGTGGGATGAACGGAAGGCCGGCTGGTGGGCCGGTTTCGATGAGGTGCCAGAGGGCGTCGGTGTCCAGGTGTTCCTCGACCAGGTCACCGAGCAGGTCGAGCGAGCGTTCCCGGGCGGCGGCGAAGCTGGTGGCCGGTGCGACCCGGAACCCGGCGCGGCCCGCCAGCCGAGCCGCCTCGGTGAGGAACCACCGGCGGAACTCGTCGGACTCGAACGCCCCGTGCCAGTGCGTGCCGTGCACCGCACCGAGCACCGCTCCCTCGCCGACACCATCGTCGCCGGTCAGCAGCGGGGTCAGGGTGGAGTCGGCCTGCGAGACGTACCCGTGATGGATCTCGTAGCCGCGCACCGGGAGACCACCATGGACGGTGCCCACCGACTGCCGGACGGTCTTGCGCGGATCGAAGGTGATCTCGATGGGCAGCAGGCCGAGCCCTGGCACGCTGCCCCGTCGGCTCTCCACCGTGTCGTGGATGGCACGGCCGAGCATCTGGAAACCGCCGCAGAGGCCGAGCAGCGGCTTACCGGCCCTCACATGTGCGGCCACGGCGTCGGCGAGGCCGGTCTCGCGCAGCCAGGCGAGGTCCGCGACGGTCGACTTGGAGCCGGGCAGGACGACCAGGTCGGCGGCGGCCAGCTCGGCGGGTTCGATGGTGAGGCGTACACGGACACCCGGCTCGGTGGCGAGCGCCTCCACGTCCGTGGCGTTGCTGATCCGGGGCAGGCGGACGACGGCCACGTCCAACCATTCGGTGCCGTGTGGGGCGGCGGGGCGGCCGAGCACCCGGCCATAGGCCAGTGAATCCTCGGCGTCGAGCCACAGGTCCAGCGCCCAGGGCAGCACCCCGTAGGTGGGGCGGCCGGTGACGTGCCGCAGCATGTCCAGCCCCGGCTGGAGCAGCCCGAGGTCGCCCCTGAACTTGTTGATCACGAAACCGGCGAGCAGCGCCTGGTCGGCCGGGTCGAGCAGGGCGACGGTGCCGAACATCGAGGCGAAGACGCCACCCCGGTCGATATCGCCGACCACGATGGTGGGCAGGTTGGCGTGCCGGGCCAGCCCCATGTTGACGTAGTCGCCGGCCCGCAGGTTGATCTCCGCTGGGCTGCCGGCGCCCTCGCAGATCACCACGTCGTACGTGTCACGCAGCTCGGCCAGCGCCGCGTACGCGGTCTCGGCGAGCCGGGGACGTAGCTGCCGGAAGGTGCCCGCGGTGATCGTGTCGACCGCCTCACCGAGCAGCACCACCTGGCTGGCCAGGTCGCTGCCCGGCTTGAGGAGCACCGGGTTGAACCTCAGGTCGGGTGCGAGCCCGCAGGCTGCGGCCTGCATGGCCTGGGCTCGTCCGATCTCGCCGCCGCGCCCGTCCGGCCCAACGACCACGGCCGAGTTGTTCGACATGTTCTGCGCCTTGAACGGCGCCACCTTCACGCCCTGCCGGTGCAGCCAGCGGCAGATGCCGGCGGTGAGCACACTCTTGCCGGCGTCGGAGGTCGTGCCGGCGACCAGCAGCCCACCGCTCACCGCCCACTCCCCCGACCCGCCCCGACAGCCCGCAGCCCACGCCCACGCCCACCAACCGCACCAGGGCCACGCCGGCCGATGGTGCCAAGGCCACGCCGGCCGACCGCACCGAGCAGGCGGCCGACAGTCACCGGGTACGCGGCGGCCAGCCCGACGGCGGCCAGCCCAACCGCGCCGGAGATCCGGGCGGCCCGCTTCAGGTGCCGCGCCTCCGGACGGGGACCGTCGCCGAGGAAGGGCCGCACCTCGGAGCGCCCAAAGTAGATGTTGCGGCCACCGAGGCGGACGCCGAGCGCACCGGCCATCGCTGCCTCGCACTGGCCGGCGTTGGGGCTCGGGTGGTCGTTGCGGTCACGCCGCCACACCCGCCAGGCCCGCTGCCGATCCCCGTTCGCGACCGGCGCGACGGCGATGGTGAGCAGCCCGGTCAGCCGGGACGGCACCAGGTTGAGCACGTCGTCCAACCGTGCGGCCGGGGTGCCGAACCGCGCGTAGCGCGCCGACCGGTGCCCGACCATCGCGTCGAGGGTGTTCGCCGCGCGGTAGCCCAGCAGCCCGGGCAGGCCGGCGACCGCACCCCAGACCAGCGGAGCGACGATCGCGTCGGAGGTGTTCTCCGCAACCGACTCCACGGTGGCGCGGGCCAGCTCCGACTCGCCCAGCGTCGACGGGTCCCGCCCGCAGAGGTGACCGAGGCGCCGCCGGGCAGCGGGCAGGTCACCGTCACGCAGCGTCCGACCCATGACGGTGGCTTCGTGCCGCAGAGTACGGCCGCCCAGCACGGTCCACGTGCCAGCGGCCACGAGCACCGCACGGGTCACCGGCCGATGCCGGGTAGCCGCCGCGGCGACCGCCCCGAGCAGCACCGGCCCACCGACTGCCAGCGCGGTGAACGCGGCACCCGCCGTCCGGTCCGGCCGGTGGAGGCGGCGCTCCAGCGCGCCCGCGGCCTGCCCGAAGCCAGCCACCGGGTGCCACCGACGTGGGTCGCCGACCAGACTGTCCAGCGCGTACCCAGCCAGCAGCCCCACCGCGTTCGCCACCGGCGCTGTCCGTCGCACCCACACCACCTCCGGCCGGCCAGCCTAGACGAGCGCCCGGTGAATCAGCCCAACCCACGGTGCTCCGTCAGCGACGAGCGCCTCGTGATCAGCCCCGACCGCCGCCCTCCACCACCCCGCCGGTGCCGTCACGCGGGGTGACGACGCTGGTCGCGTCGCCACCCCGCCCCCGTCGTGCCGTGCCACCGGAGCCCCGCGCGGTCACCGCAGAACCTCAGACAGCTGGGTTGCCGCCCGACCCGCGAGGGCCGAACCGTTCGGTCACGCCGGCTGCGAGATCCGACCCCGGCCACGCCGCCCCCGACCGGACTGCGCGGGCTCCGGCTGACCCTCGTCGGGTGCCGGCCCCAGCTCGTCGTCCAGGTCGTCGTCGGCGTTGTCGTCGTTCTCCTCGGGTGGGAGGGCCAGCTCGTCGTCGAGGCCCTGCGGGACGTTGGCCTGCCCGCCGTTCAGGGAGCCGTCGTCGTCCAACGGGCCGTCGACGAACGGGTTGGTTCGCAGCGCGGCATAGTCGGGCAGCTCGAAGTCGTCGTCCAGCGGACGGTAGTCGGGCAGCACGGGCGACTGCCCGGCCGGCACCGGCTCGGTGGGCTCGCCGTGCACCCGACTCTCGGCCTCGGCGTCCTCGACGGTGCTGGTCGTCATGCTCGGCCGGTTGCGCAGGAAGCGGGCCCGACCCCGGGACAGGTCGTGGCCAACGGCGACCGCCTCCAGCTCGTAGAGGGTGCGGTGGTTGCCGGCGTCGTCGGTCCAGTCGCGGGTGTAGAGCCGGCCGCAGACCACAACCGGGTCGCCGACCATCACGGAGGCCGCCACCCCTTCGGCGAGCTTGCGCCAACAGTTGACGCGGACGCGGAGCGAGTTGCCGTCAACCCAGCGCCCGCTTTCCCGATCGAGCCGGCGGGCGGTCGAGGCGACCTTGAAGTTGGCCACCAGGGTGTTGCTCTGGGTGGTACGTCGCCACTCGGGCGCGGTCAGCACATTGCCGACAATTGTTACGTAAGTGTCGAACATCGTCTCTCCAAGGGGATCGGGGCCTGCCAGCGCGAGTCGACTCGCCACCGAGCCTGTGCGTCGAGGGCGACCGCCGCCAGCGACCGTCCCCGACCTGTGGACGACGAACCCACCTGTGGACAACGCCCTGATCACGCCCCTGATGTGGTACGGCTGACCCGCCCGGTAGGGCGTCGGCGGTTTCCGGGGCCGACCGAACTGGGTATGGATTTGATCAACGCACCACCGACAGCTCCACGTCGACGAGAGGTCAGCGCCATGATGATCACCACCATCAGCTCCGCGAACGCTTCCGAGGCGCGACGATGAGCGCCGTGGCAAACCCGGCCACCGTTGCTGAGTGCCTGCGGGTGGGCGCCGGGTTCTCGCAGGGCGACCGCAACTGGATCGCCGAGCAGTTCGCCACCCTCGACGCCCGGCTGGCCAGCTTCCACGCCGACGCCACCGAGCTGGAGGTGTCGGTGAAGGACCGCGAGGCCCGCGGCCAGAAGGTGACCCTGGAGTGCTGGATCGCCGGCCGGCAGAAGATCGTCACCACCTCCGCGGAGGAGGACCTGCACGCCGCGCTCAACGACGTCCGCGACGACCTGCGCCGCCGGCTCAACGACGCCAAGACCCGCCAGGAGCCCCGGCACAACAAGCACCTGCGCGACGTCCCGCAGCCCCAGGCCGACGTGGACCCAGCCGACGACCAGGAGCAGCTCCCCGCCGCCGACCCGAGCCGGGTCGACGCGGAAACGGCCTGACCCACGCCCCGTCCCCGCGATCTTGCACTTTCGGTCCCCAGAACGCGGCTTCTGCGCGTTTATGTCACGGCAACGAGTGCAAGATCGCGGGACAGGCGGGGTGGGTGAGCGGGGACGGGCGGGGTGGGCCAGGCGAGGGCTACCGCTGGGTAGGTTGGCGGCGTAGCGTCGCGTTCGTGGAACCGGACGTGTTGGGGCCGCCGTACGAGCGGCAGACGATCGACCTGGGCACCGATGACGAAGGGCCCGTCGTCGCGACCCTGGTCCGGCGGCGGGCGGAGCGCCCCACCGGGCGGGCCGTGCTCTACGTGCACGGCTTCGTCGACTACTTCTTCCAGACCCACCTGGCCGATTTCTTCGCCGAGCGGGGCTGGGATTTCTACGCGCTCGACCTGCGCAAATACGGTCGCAGCCTGCTCCCGGGCCAGACCCCGAACTTCTGCCGCGACATCAGCGACTACTTCCCCGAGCTGGACGCCGCCGCCGAGATCATCCGCAAGGACGACGGGCACGACACCCTGCTGACGATGGGCCACTCCACCGGCGGCCTGATCATCTCGCTCTGGGCGCACGCCCGCCGCGACACCGGCACCATCGACGGCCTGGTGCTCAACAGCCCGTTCTTCGACCTGAACGCCCCCTGGGCGGTGCGCCGACCCCTCGCGGCCGCCGCCTCCCGGCTGGGCCGCAGGGCGCCGCACCGCATCCTGCCGTTCGGGCTGGGCACGGTGTACGGCGAGAGCCTGCACGCCGACCACCGGGGCGAGTGGACCTACGACCTGGCGTGGAAGCCGCTGGCCGGGTTCCCCGTCCGTGCCGGCTGGCTGAACGCGATCCGCACCGGTCAACGCCAACTGCGCGCCGGGCTGGACATCCAGGTGCCGGTGCTGCTGGCCTGCTCGACCCGCTCGTTCCGGGGCACCAGGTGGCACGACAACGCGACCCTGGCCGACGCCGTGCTGGACGTCGAACACATGGTCCGGTACGCGCCCCGCCTCGGCCGCCACGTCACCCTGGCCCGCTTCGACGGCGGGCTGCACGACCTGACGCTCTCCGGCTCCGCCGTACGCCGAAAGGTCTTCGACGAGGTCGGCCGCTGGGCCGAGGCGTTCCTCGCCGCCGGCCCCACCGCCCCGGCCGACCCTGCGCCGGCTGACCTCGCACCAGCCGACCCTTCGCCGGCCGACCTCGCACTAGGCGACACCGTGCCGGCCGTCGAGGCCCCGACTGACACCGACCCGACCACTGGCGAGGCCCGACCGCCGGAGAGCCGACGTTCCACGGCCGACGCGGCAGGTGCGGCGACGCCCGGCGACTGACAGGCCGCAGGGCGGTGCGGGTCCCTGCTCAGACGTCGCCGGGCGTCACCGGGAGGACGGCTCGGATCCGGTCGAAGGTCGCCACCGGGTGACCGCCGTCGCCGGGGAGCACCAGGCCCAGGCAGTACAGCGACACCTCCCCGGTGGCGTCGGACTGGACGACGAAGACCGGCGCGCCGACGTACCCCGACGGCAGCTCCGTGGTGATCCGCACGGCGTCCCCGTCACGGACCACCCGCTCGATCGCCACCTCCAGGGGGCGCGACCCGTCTTCGCGTACCCCATGGGCCAGCACGAAAGCGGAACCGGCGTCGGCGCCGAGGCGGGCGACCACCTCGGGCCCGGCGGCGATCCCCGCAGGCACCGGCTGGACCCGCCACCGCCAGCCGCCGTCGCCGGCATACCGGTGCAGGCCGGCGGTCGGCAGCACCGCGACCCCATCGCCCGGGAAGCGGGCCCAGCCGGGCACGATCTCGACCTCGGAAACAACGGCTGGGGCGACCCCGGCCGGCTCGGTGACGCTCGCCCGCAGCCCCAGCTCACCACCGGGCGTGCCGACCAGGTCGACCGCCGTCAGCAGCGACTCCCCCACCGGGTCGTCGCCGGCCTGAAAGAAGAACGCGGTGCCGAAGACCAGGTCAGCGTCGTCCGATCGGTACGGCAGGATGGCGCGACCGACGATCTGGCACAGCTCGTAGGCGACGTCGTTCTCGGCGTCGGGATCCAGCAACACCAGCCAAAGGTACGGTCCGTGGACAGGCCGGTCCGTGGGAACCCGGATGCCGGCCAGTCGGTCTCCATGAGACCCTGCTCGGCGACGTGGATGCGGGCACCCTTTACCCCGCTGCGCGATGGGTCGGCGGTACCCTTCTGGCGCGACTTCCACGCCGCGCGCCCGTAGCTCAGCGGATAGAGCAGGGGACTTCTAATCCCAAGGCCGCAGGTTCGAATCCTGCCGGGCGCACCCACCGCACCGAGGGTCAGCGGCTCCCCGCTTCCGGCCCGAACGATCACCACAGCCCCGTACCGCCTTGCCGTAGACCTGCCCGAAGAGGAGGTCCGCCTCCCTTGGCGGCGGGGTTATATGTTCTCTCGGTCGCCCCACGAGTGGCGGCGTGACGGCCGATCGGGAGGCTTCTGTGGGTGTTCTGTACGACTACTTCCGCGGTTCTGACGACGAGGCTGTCGCCAAACTGATGGTCGCCACCGATGGCGGCCCTGTGGTGCGAGAGGGAGATTCCCCCGTCGTGGATGCCGTGGACGGCAAGGGGATCGATCCGCCCGTAGTCCTCGGCAAGGTCGTCTCGTTCGCTCTCGACGTGCCATGGGCCGCCGGCCTGGTCGGGGAACGACTTGTCTGGCCGGACGGCGCTCGCGAGGACCGTGAGTACGAAGGCCCCTGGGTCGTCGTACTGAGCGAGCGCGCCCGCGATGCTCTCGCCGAAATCCCCGATGACCGCTTGCCGGGCCTGGCCGAGCAGTGGTCACACATCGAGGAGCTGTCCCACTACAACGACACGCAGCCGGAGGTCATGCTGTCGCGCCTGCGGGAATTTGTTGGGCTGGCCCGCAGAGCACGCACGAGCGGGGAAAGCATCTACTGCTGGATCTGCCTCTGAAAAACGGTCGACAGCAACGGTTGCAGACAGCGCTCAGCCCTGCTGGTGGCGCTCGTTGCGCCGAAGGGCCTCTTCGAGTTGGTCCTCAAGAATGATGATCCGGCAGGCTGAGGCCATGTCGGTGCCCTGGTCGCACATCTCCCGGGCTCGCGCGGCCAGACGCAGTTGATAGCGGGAGTAGCGACGGTGCCCGCCACCGGAGCGCTGTGGGTCGATCAGTTTCGCCTCGCCGAGTCGGCGCAGGAAGTCCTGCGAGCAGCCGAGGATCTCGGCGGCCCGGCCCATCGTGTAGGCGGGGTAGTCCTCGTCGTCGAGCATGTCGTCGGATTGGGTCATGGAACCTCCATCACGAGGGCCCCGGTGCTCGAAAGCACCGGGGCCCAAGGGTTGTGGGTCAGGAACACCATCTACCGACAGAACGTCGGCTTGTCGTATCCGCACCAGCCGTCAAGGACGGCGTCAGGTGCGAGGATCGCATATGCGTGACCGAAGACCACCTCTCGTTCGATGGAAACTGCGGTGTCCGCGCCCAGCCCACGAATGCGGCTGACAGCGGGCGATCCAACGGTGTAATGCCCTCCCTTGCCTCTGATTTCCTTTGCTGTACTCCGTGCTGTCCGTCGGCGTCCGAGCCCCACGCGACTTCATGGCCCTGACACGTACGACGAACTTCCTGCCTCGGGTGAAGCCCTGAACCAGCCTCGGCCCCACCCGCTGTCACACCCGGTCGCGCATCACGCCCGGTTACCACTGAAAACCTCTCGTGCGTACTACCTCACTGCGGCATATTTCTGCCGCTGTGCCGAGCAGGACCTACACGTTCCCTGGCCCCGCTCCTTCGCCCTCGTGTGGGGCGGCGACGTCAGCGTCTTTGTTTGCTCCGTGTTCGACCTCAGGAACGTTAGCCGGCTACGGCGGGAATGTCTAGCGCTTGGCGCATAGATTTTCTGCGAGGGCGTACGTAGTCGTTCTCCATGCTCGGAGAGATCATCAGGAGAGCGTGGCCGGCGTCGACGGACAGCTCGACCTGAGCAGGGCGAGTAGCGGAGCCATCCGGGGACGAACGGGTGGCGTATTGGGCACTGGCCGTGACCGTGCGGTGGATTTCCCTCAGATGATCATGGGTGCAGGCTGGCCGCGTGACCTACCCTCCCCAACCTCATGCCACCCCTTCATTGCCTCCTCCACCGCCCGCGAAGCCACGTCTGTCGAAGGGCGCGATCATCGGGCTTGTCGTCGCTGGCCTCGTCGCACTGTGTTGCATCGGCGGGATCGTGGGAGCGATCGCCCAGGGTGCGAGCGATCAGAAGACTCCGGCGGCCGGACAGCCATTGGTTTCCCTTCCGCCGGCCGTCAGCACTCCGGCGGTGAGCAGCCCGGTCGTGACGACCCCGGCTGCTCCGGCGACCTCCGCCGCCCCGGCGAACTCTTCCGCGCCGCCGCCGACGCCCGCGGCGCCAGCCAAGGTGAAAATGCCGAACCTGGTCGGGCAGAACGCGCAGGTCGCGTACGAGACGCTGACCGATCTGGGCTTCACAAAGGTGACTTTCGGGTCGCAGGACGCCGATGACAAGTTGGTGCTGTACCCGCCGAACTGGACGGTTAAGAAGCAGAGCACGAAGGCTGGCGTGATGGCCGCTCCCGATCGCACGGTCGTGCTGACCTGCTCCAAGGAGGGTTAGCAGTGTGCGGATACCTTCCGGGGCAGTAAGAATCCCGGACGTGCTCGGGACAGATTCCAGCGATCAACGGATGATGCGTCTGGCCACGGCCTACATGGCACCCAAGCGGGGGAAGCTGCCCTGCGAAACGCCGCTAGGTTTGATTGGATCTGCGGGCAGGCCGGCCACCACGACGGCCTGCCCGCACATCCCGTCCCCGTTGCCGGTCCGGCCAGTGTTCAGCGCAGCCTGCCCATGGGCCGCGTAGTCGCCAATCAGGCCGCGGTTGCCGCCACGCAGAACTCGTTGCCCTCCGGGTCGGCCATCACCACGTGATGCCGGTCGTCCTCCTCCAGGACACGTCCGCCGGCCTGCACCAGCCTCTCGGCCTCCGCCCTGATCCGCGCCCACCGCTCGTCGGGACTACCGTGCCCCGGCACCCGGATGTCGATGTGGAGGCGGTTCTTCGCCGTCTTGGGCTCGGGCACGTTGAGGATGGAGAGGCGGGGGCCGACACCATCCGGGTCGCACAGCCACGCGGCGTGCTCAGGAAGGTCGTCCTCCGGCAGGTCGAACTGCGCGAGCCACTCCGCCCGTGTCGCGAACGGCGGTGGCGGCGGCTGATCGATGTAGCCCAGGGCCGTCTTCCAGAAGGAGGCGAGCACCTGCGCGTCGGTGGAGTCGAGTGTCAGGGTGATCTTGGCAGCCATACCGGGACCGTAGTGCGCACCTGTGACGTTCGCTTGCCAGCCCTGCCGGCTCAAACAGGCCCCAGCAGGGTTTCCACCCACACCATGTCCGCCCACTGTTGCGCGCATCCGGCGGCCTCGGCCGCCGGGGATTCGACCTACCTGACGGTACGGGTGTCCACAGTGGTCCACGGCAGCCCGGCCAGCGCGGCGCTCACCTCGGCGCGCGGCTTGCCGCAAGTGTCTGTCGGTAGGTACGGCCGCAGCCAGCGTCCCCGGTCGTCGAGCAGGGCCAGCCAGGGCGGGATGACCAGGTCGAGGGTGCAGGCGATCTCCCCGTCGGCCCGCTGGTTGGGCAGGCGCAGGGCGGCGAGCAGCGGCGCGATCTCGTCGGCGCGTCGCTCGGTGACGATCTGCTCCTGACCTCCGTCGGGGCCAGGCCGGATCCCCCGCCCGCAGAGCACGGCGGCGACCGAGGTGAAGGCGGGGTCGATGCGCCCGATCTTCGGTTCGACCACGGCCGGTGACGGCGCCCCCGTGTTCGGGACCGAAAACGCGTTGCCGGCCTGCGGTGCCGCTTCGGCGCACGACGTCCACATCTCGATGACCTGGGCCGGACCGGGCTCGTCCACCGGCCCGGTTTCCATGCCCGCGCACCCGCCCAACGCCACGCCGAGGAGCGCCACCGCCAGTACCGACCCACCCGAGCGCATCCGGCTCACCGCCTTCCCATCAGCAGAGATGGGACGGACGGCGAGCACGCTCGGTTCCGGCCAAGAGAAACGGAACCGACACCCGCCGTTCGGCGTCCCAGCAGGATGGACAACAGCGTCTTCCTGCGTGCCGCCGTCCTGAGTGTGGCGGCGGTCCTCGCCGTGGTGGGCTGCACCGGGCCGAGCGCGACGCCGGGTCCCCCACCGCCGAGCGCGGCACCGGATCCGTCGTCGCCGACGGCAGGTGCGCCTGCCGTCCGCCTCGTCGAGGAGCACCTGGCCAACCTGCACCTCTGGGTGAGCAACCAGTCGTTCAGGGACGACCCGGTCGTCCTCACGGTCAGCATCGACGGCACCGAGGTCATCGATCAACACTTCGCGGTCGAGGGCCAGCACAACTTCGTCCTGTTCCCAGTGAAGGTCCCACCGGGTCGCCACGTGGTGCGCGTCGTCTCGGGCACGGGCGTCGACATCCAGGAGAGCTTCGTGATGCCCGAGGCCGGGCGCCAGTACGCGGCGATCGACTACGTGAACGCCGTGGATGACCATGGTCGGGACGTCGGCTGGTTCATTCAGTCCACCCCGATCGCGTTCGCCTGAGTGACCGGCGAAGTGACGCGGGCGACCCGTGGGGACGCCGCCGGGTGAGCCCGGAGCGCCCGCCGGCAGGATGGCCGAATGGCACACCTGGGGCTTGTCGCGCTGCTGGTCAACGAGTACGACGAGGCGATCGACTTCTATGTCGGCGACCTCGGTTTCGAGTTGGTGGAGGACACCGTCCGACCGGACGGCTCACGCTGGGTGGTGGTCCGTCCGGCGGGCTCCCGGGAGACGGCGTTGCTGCTGGCCCGGGCGAGTAAGGCCGAGCAGCGTGCTCGGGTCGGGGACCAGACCGGCGGCCGGGTCGGGCTGTTCCTGTACACCGAGGACTTCGCCCGGGACCACGCCCGGATGGTGGCGGCCGGGGTGCGCTTCCTGGAGGAGCCGCGCCACGAGACGTACGGCTCGGTCGCGGTCTTCGCCGACCTCTACGGCAACCGGTGGGACCTGCTCCAACCTCGCAGCACAGGGTGATGAATTAGCGACACTCCGCTCACGGTCGGGCATCGCTCACGGTCGGGCATGCTATTGTCCGATGTCGATCTACGCCGCGCGGACCCGGACCGGGTCGTTGTCGGAAGGACACTTCCCGATGCCGGCCGTTGCCGCCTCAACCGTGCCGCCGCCCACGCTGGACAATCCGGCCGGCGGCGCATTCGGCCTCATCTTCACCACATTGCCGGCGTTGCTGCGGCTGACCTGCGGCCTGGTCGGTGCGGCGGTGGCCCTGTCGGTGCAGGCCCCGTCGGTCGAGCCAGCCGTGTTGCTGCCTGGTGTGGTCGCGCTGACCGGCTGGTCACTCTGGTACGCCCACCGCGCGTTGCGCCATGGGATCACCCCGGCCCTGGTCGCCGGTGACGTCGCGGTCACCGCGGTGGCCTGTCTCCTCATTCCCGTGCTGGTGGCACCCGGGGTGCTGCCCGGCGAGGGCAGTTGGATCGCGGTGCTGGCCAGCACCACGGTGATCAATGCGCAGGCCACTGCCCCGGCGCGCTGGTCCATCCCGGCCGGGCTGCTCGTCGTCGCCACGTACGTGATGGGCGCGCAGGCGGCCGGCAATCCCGTCGAGGCTCGGGCGCACGCGGCCACCCTGCTGGTGCAGACCGCCTGCACGGCGATGATGACGGCGGTGATGCGCCGACGGATCGGCCGTGCGGACGGCGCGTTCGTCGAACATCAGCGGCTGACCCGGGAGGCGTTGGTCGCGCGGGCCGCCCGCGACGCCGAACGCGAGCAGAATCGCGACCTGCACGACACGGTGCTCGGCACGCTCACCATGGTGGGGCTCGGCGCGGTGGCCGGGCCCTCGGCCGCCTTTCGCGAACGGTGTGGCGCCGATCTGCGTAGCCTCGTCGCGCTCACCAAGGTCGGCCCGGTGGCCGGCGACGGCCCGGTGCCGCTGGACGGGCGGTTGCGGGTGGTGGCGGGGCGGCTGCCCGAGCTTTCGGTAGATCTCGACCTGGCGTCGTGCGCGGTCCCCGCCGGCGTGGCCGACGCGATCAGCGAGAGCGCCTACGCGGCCCTGTCCAACGTGGTCCGCCACGCCCCGGGCGCGCGGGCCACACTGCGGCTGACCCGGCACGCGATCGCCGTCGTGGTCGAGGTCGTCGACGACGGCCCCGGTTTCGACCCGGCCACCGTCCCACCCCACCGGTACGGGTTGCGCGAGTCGATCGGCGGCCGGATGGCTGCGGTCGGTGGGCGGGCCGACGTGCACTCGGCAGTCGGCGCGGGCACGCGGATTCGACTGGAGTGGCCCGGTGTCGGCTGACCTCGGCGCCCCGGCGCCCCGCACCGCCTTATCGGAGGTCCCGGTCGGGATATCGGTCAGCGTGCCGGTGCCCCGGGAGCCGACGTCCACCGCGGGGCTCGCCGCGCCGGCTGCCGTGGCGCACGCATCCGACCGGGGAGCCCGGATCGTCGCCGTCGCCATCGCGCTGGCCTGGCACGTCGCGATCGGGCTGCCGGCGGTGCTGGCCGCGCGCGCGGAGTTCGCCGCGCCGGCGGTGGTGCTCGGCGGCTGGGTGCTGGTCGCGGTGGCCGGCGCGGTGGCCGGGGTGCGGCTTCTGCGCGGCGCGCCGCTGCTGCCATGGGCGTTCGCCGGGCTGCTGCTCGCCGTTGATGCGGCGGTCTTCGCCGCGGCCGGTGAGCAGCAGTTGTTCACCGCCGCCAACTGGGTGTGGGGCACGCTCGGCTGGTTCTTCGTGCTGGCGCTGTGGGGCCGGCGGGTCGTGGGGCTGATCGCGCTGCTGACCACGCACGCGTTGATCGCGCTGGTCGCCGTGCTCGGGCACGGCCACGACCCGGCCGACGTGGCCCGCTACGTGATGTACGTCTACGGCACGTTCTCGCTGCCGGTGGCGGTGTTCGTGGGCAGCACGACGATCGTCGGCATGGCTCGGGAACGGGCCGCTGTCTCGGCCGCCGGTCATGCGATGGCCGCGGAGCGGGATGCCGCCGAGCGTGCTCTTCGGGAACGCCGGGACCGGCTCGCGCTGGTCAGCTCGGCGGCCGGGCGGGTGCTCGGGGAGTTGGCCGCCGGTCAGGCCGACCCGGACGACCCGGAGGTGCAGCGCCGGTGCGTGCTGGCCGCAGCCCGGCTGCGCCGCCTGATCGCCGAGTCTGACGACGTGCCGGACCCGCTGCTGCACGAGCTGCGGGCCGCCGCCGACCTGGCCGAACGCAACGGCCTGCCGATCGACCTGGTCACCATCGGCACCCCACCGCCGCTGCCGGTGGAGATCCGGCGCCGGCTGGCCGACCCGCTCACCGGCATTCTCGCCGACGCCCGGGGCTGGGCCCGGCTGACCGTGGTCTCCGGCCCGAACGAGGTGGTGGTCAGCCTGGTCACGCCCGACCGGGAGGGTCCGGAGGCGACGGGCCCGCCACTCGGGGAGCACGACGACGGGCCGGTGCAGCACCTCTACGAACGGGACGGGGACATCAGATGGGCGCAGACCCGGTGGCGGCGGTGACCGGTGACCGGCCGATCGGGGTGGCGATCGTCGACGACCACCCGGTGGTGGTCGAGGGGGTTCGCGCCTGGCTCGCCACCGAGCCTCGGCTGACCGTGCTGGCCACCGGCGACGACCCGGACGAAGTGCTGCGAGTTGCGCCGACCGCCGACGTGGTTCTGCTCGACCTACGGCTGCACGGGCGGATGGCGCTGGACAAGTTGGCCGAGCTGAGCGCCGCCGGGCGACGGGTGGTGGTCTATTCGGAGCACACAGACCCGGAGACCATGCTCGCCGCGCTGGACGCCGGGGCGGTGGCGTTCCTGGCCAAGCACGAGGGACGGGAGCACTGCGTGGCGACCGTGCTGGCCGCCGCGAGTGACCGCCCGTACGTGCCGCCCGCGCTGGCCGGTGCGATGGTCGGCGACCCACGGCCGGACCGGCCGATGCTGTCCGACAAGGAGCGTGAGGCGCTGCTGCTCTGGTTCCAGTCGATGTCCAAGGCGTCGGTGGCCCGCCGGATGCAGATCAGCGAGCACACGGTCAAGCAGTACGTGGACCGTGCGCGGATCAAGTACACCCGGGCGGGGCGGCCAGCCGCCACAAAGGCGGCACTACTCGCCCGCGCGATCGAGGACGGCCTCGTCCGCCCGGAGGAGATTGGCATCTACCGGTCACAGGCGATGCACGACCGGCCGACCCCCTAACGGGCGTCATGACAGCGGTCGCCCGATCCGCAAGGCTTCACAGCACAGCCAGCTGACCGGGAGGTCGTGACGATGCACGCCGACGCGTCCCCCTTTTTCATCGGCCCCCACCGCTTCGATGCTCCGGACGACGATGTGGGGCCGACCCTTGATCGCCGCTACGACCTGCGTCCGGTGCCCGGTGAGCAGGTGCTCGGGCGGCACCGGCTACTGGTCGCGGGCTACCTGCTCGGGCCGAGCGAAGCGCGGCGCGGTTGGCGGCTGCCCGAGCCGGTCTCGGTGACCGTCACCGACCAGCGGATCTGCTGGGCAGGCAGCGGCTCGCAGTTGTCGCTGGTCGTCGACGACACGCCCCGGTCCCGACCGGCCGGCCGGCTGAACGGCCTGATGAGCGGGCAGATCCGCTGGCAGTGGCCGTCCCGGTTGGAGCTGCGGGCAGCCGAGCGGGACGCGTCGGCGCAGGTGCTGATCGTCTGCGACGCGTTGCGCACCATTCAGCAGCCGGCGTTGGCCCTCGGCGGGCCGCCCAGTGAAGTCGTCGCGCTGGCCCGGCAGGTTCGCCGGGCGGTGGCCATGTTCCGGCTCACCCGCCCGGAACTGGTCGACCTCTCGGGTCAGGAGCGCGACGTGCTGCTGCTGCGGGCCGGCCCCAGCCTGCTCGCCGGGGACACCCGGGTCACGCTGCCCGGCTCTCTGCCGGTGGAGTTCCACTCCCGGGACGACTACTACCGCTCGGGTCCAGAGCCGACCTCGTGGGGCGGGCTCGCAGGCGGCGCAGCATCCGGGCATCGGTGAAGCCGACGGTCCGCGCGGCGGCTTCCATGGTCGTGCCGTGCCCGATCAGGTGCTCGGCGCGTTCCACCCGCAGCAACTGCTGGTAGCCGAGCGGGGTGAGCCCCGTCGTCGAACGGAACAGCCGGGTCAGCGTCCGTTCGGCCACGCCGCCAGCGGCGGCCAGCTCGGCCAGTGGCAGCGGGTCCGCGTACCGGCTGTCGATCAGGTCCTGCACCCGGTGCACCGAGTCGGACAGGTGGGAGCGGTGCCGCATCATCGCGCTGGCCTGCGGCTCGTGCCCGTTGCGCCGGGCGTAGACGACCAGCGTGCGGGCGATCTTCGCAGCGGTCCCCGGGCCGTGCCGGGTGGCCACCAGGTGCAGCGCCACGTCGATGCCACTGGCGATGCCGGCCGAGGTGACCACCCGATCGTCGACCACGTACAGCACGTCGCGGATGACCAGGGCCGCCGGGTGTCGGCGGGCCAGGTCGTCCTGCACCTCGTGGTGGGTGGTGCAGCGTCGACCGTCGAGCAGGCCGGCCCGCCCGAGGGCGTACGCCCCGGCGCAGACGCTGGCCACGGTGCCGCCCGCCGCGTGATGGTCGGCCAGCCGCCGCAGGTCGCCGGGCGACACCGGCCCCTGCGGTCCGTGCGCCGATGGCCGCCAACCGGGCACGATCACCAGGTCGTCCGGGGTCAGCTCGGGCCACCGGGTGTCGGCGATCAGCGGTACGCCCTGCACGGTGGGCACCTGCTCCCGCTCGGCGACGTAGTGCAGCTGATAGTCGTACCCGAAGTCGGCGGCGCTGGAGAAGACCTGGGCCGGCCCGGCGAGATCCAGCAGATGCAACTGCGGGACCAGCAGGAAGACGACCCGGGACATCGCGTCAGCTCCGGGTGCCGGCGAGGGTCGCGCCGGTCACCTCGTCCACGGTGCGGATGGTCGCGAAGCGGCCAGCCAACACGTACTCGGTGCGGGTGACGATCTCCTCGTTGGTCAGGGTGCGCGGGTCGGCGAGGATCTCCGCGACCGTGGCGGTCGCCGGCAGGTCCCGGTGTGGGATGGGGAAGGTCAGCGTGGCGTCGGTGACGAAGGTCATCCGGTAGCCGAGATCCGAGCCGACCCGGGTGGTGGTCTCCACGCACTGCTCGGTGCGGATGCCACAGACGGTGAGGTCGTGGATGCCGGCCTCAGTGAGCAACTGCTGGAGATTCGTGGTGGTGAACGCGTTGTGCGCGGTCTTGACCAGCGTCGGCTCGCCCTCGGCCGGGACCAGCCCGTCGATCAGCCGGACGTGCCCGAGTGCGGGGTCGAACAACCCGCCCGTGCCGGGCTCGGAGTGCAGGACCCAGACCACCAGGTCGCCGCGCTCCCGGGCGGCGACGACCAGACGTTCGACCTGCCGGATCATGTCGGGGTTCGAGCCGTACGCCCAGATCGGGCGCTGGCGGAAGGATTCCTGGACGTCGATCACGACGAGTGCTGCTCTGCTCATGACTGAAGATCCTGACCGGATCGCGACCGCACCGGGAGACACCATCATGCCCAGATGCGGAACGATCCGGCCACCACGGCGTCAGGCGGTGGAGGTGCGGTGCTCGGCGGCGGCCTCCAGAGCGGCGGCCTCGTCCAGCGTGGGTGCGCTGCCCCCCAGGTGCGCGGGCTGCCACCAGGTGTCGTCCGGGCCGGCCGGCGCGTCCGGGTACTCCCGCTGGGCCCGGTCGACGAGCGCGCCCAGCCGGACGGTCAACTCGGCGGCCAGCACGTTCGGGTCCGGGAAGTCCGCCGGATTGATCGGCTCGCCGATCAGGATGGTGATCGGCGTGTGCCGGCGGGTGAGCGTACGCGGCCGACCCTTGGTCCAGAGCCGCTGCGTGCCCCAGAGCGCGACCGGCAACACCGGCACCTTCGCCGAGCGGGCCATCCGGACGGTGCCGCTCTTGAGCTCCTTGACGGTGAACGACCGGCTGATCGTCGCCTCGGGGAAGACGCCGACGACCTCGCCGCGCTTGAGCGCTTCCACGGCGGTGCGGAACGAGGCCGCGCCGGCCTCACGGTCCACCGGGATGTGCTTCATCCCGCGCATCAACGGGCCGCCGATCCGGTGCGCGAAGACCGACTTCTTGGCCATGAACCGAACCAGTCGACCCGACTCGTTCGCGCCCAGGCCGGCGAAGATGAAGTCGAGGTAGCTGACGTGGTTGCTGGCCAGCACCGCCCCGCCGGTGCGGGGTACGTGGTGGGCGCCCTCGATGGTGATCTTCAGGTCGAGGACCCGGAACATCGTCTTGAGGGAGGCGATAACGGGCGGGTAAACGAGCTCCGGCATCCGCAGAATCTACCCTGCCGCTCTGTGGATCGCCTGGGTGGAGAGCCGGCGGCGGCGCGGGGCTGCGCGCCACCGCCGGTTCTTCGTCGAGCTGGTCAGTCGGCGAGGTTGTCCAGGTCCAGTCGGCCCCGGGCGAACGCGTCCACCCGACCCCAGCGACCCGGGATGTCCAGCACCTCGATCCGGCCCATCCCCACCGGCAGCCGCGGCTCGACCGCCAGATGACCCTCGTGCGGCTCCAGACCGAGCATGGTGCGCAGCAGCAGCAGCGGCGTACCGGTCGACCAGGCCTGTGGGCTACACGCCGTCGGGTACTCCACCGGGAACTTGGTCAGCTCCCGTGGGTAGCCGCCGAACGCCTCCGGCAACCGGCCATCGAAGTAGGTGGCCGCATCCAGGATGCCGCTGGCGATGGTGGCGGCCTCCTCGGCGAAGCCGTACCGGCGCAGGCCCCAGGCGATGAACGAGTTGTCGAACGGCCAGATCGTGCCGTTGTGGTAGCCGATCGGGTTGTATCGGACCTCCCCCTCGGCCAGCGTGCGTACGCCCCAGCCGGTGAAGAGCCGCGGCCCCACCAGGTGCTGCGCGATCTTCTCGGCTCGCTCCTGGTCGACGATCCCGCTCCACAGCAGGTGGCCGATGTTCGAGCTGAGGATGTCGCACTGGCGGCCGTCCGGGTCCAGGGCCAGGGCGAAGTACTCGCCGTCGGCCACCCACCAGTCCCGGTTGAACCGCTCCTTCAGCTGCATCGCCTCCCGCTCCAACTGGTCGGCGAACTCCGGGTCATCCCAGAACTCGCGGGCCATCCGGGCCGCGCGGATCTTCGCGTCGTACGCGTACCCCTGCACTTCGCACGTGGCCCGCGGGAACGGCGGCAGCGTGCCGTCGGAATAGGAGATCGAGTCCCAGGAGTCCTTCCAGCACTGGTTCTCCAGGCCGGTGTCGGTGTTGCGCCGCTCGTACCAGATGTAGCCGTTGCCGACCAGATCGGCGTAGTTGTCGATCCACCTCAGCGCCGCCCGGGACTCCCGCTCCAACTCCTTGACCAGCGCGCCGTCACCGGTCCACCGCTCGTACTCGTCGAGCAGCACGACGAACAACGGCGTCGCGTCCACCGAGCCGTAGTACGGCGAATGCGGCTGCTCCTCGAAGGCGGCGGTCTCGCCGTAGCGCATCTCGTGCAGGATCCGCCCTGGGTCCTCGTCCCGGAAGTCGTCGAACCGACTGCCCTGTAGGGAGGCCAGGACGCGCAGCGTGGTCTTGGACAACTGCGGCGTGAACGGCAGCGTCTGCAGGCAGGTGAGGATGCTGTCCCGACCGAACATGGTCATGAACCAGGGCAGGCCGGCGGCCGGCAGGGTGGCACCGCCCAGCGACAACGGTGAGAAGCGCAGCGCCGCCAGGTCGATCAGGCTGCGGCGGTACGTGCTGGCCACCCGGCCGTGCTCACTGTTGACCTTGGGGGCGTCGGCGATCCACTGCTCCAGATCGTGCTGGAGGGCGAGCCGCTCGGTGCCGTGCACCCGCAGTCCGAAACGCAGGTCCCGGCCGCCGGGTCCGACGGCGTGCGTCTGGACGTCGATCGAGGCGTCCCACTGCTCGTTGGGCTCCAGGTGGACGGTGTACGCGAACCCCTTGCTGTCGTACCGGGCCGACATCGACGACGAGATGACCGTTTCCCGCCGGAAGTTGCCCCGCCGGTAGCCCAACCGCAGCCTGTCCGACTCCACCTCGGTGTAGATCTCGCCCTTCTTGTTCAGAATCTCGTCCTTGACCTGGAACAGGTCGGCGAAGTCCGACGCCGCGTCCATCCGGACTTCCAGGTCGACCGGCTTCTCGTCGTGGTTGAGGATGGTGAGCTGCTCCCGAAAGCTGCCACCCACCGCGCGCTCCCGGATGATCGACAGCTTCGCGTCCACGTAGTGCGTGGCCATCCCCGGGACGAGGAAGAACCGCGACTCGAAGTACTGCAGGTCGTCGAAGGAGAGCGAGTTGAGCCGCTCACCGTTGACGGTCAGCACCCAGGTCGACAGGAATCGGGTGTCGATGGAGAAGAGCCCGGTCGGTTCGCTCGGCGTCGCCTCGATGTCGCCGGTGTCCTCGCAGACGACGAAGGTGTTGCCGTCGAGGATCCGGACCGTGTTGCTCTGGCCCATCAGTGCACCTCACCCACGAAGCGGCGACGGGGTCCACGGGCATCCGGGGGCCCCGGGAAGATCCGTTCCACCTGCACCACCAGCCGGGCGTCGCCCGTCACCGTCATGTCCCCGCGAAACAGGGCGGCCAGGCCGTGCTCGCGGCCCGAGGCGATGTCGTCGAAGAGCGCCGGGCTGGCCCCGATCACCGTGTCGGCCTCCTGGTCCTCCTGACTCACGTTCAGCTGGCCGTGGTCGATCCTCAGCAGCCAGTGCCGGGTCTGCGCCCCCTCGTGCAGGTCGATGCGCAGTGTCCCGGAGGTCTTCGCCAGCAGGGGTTCGTACCCCCGCCGGTCCAGGTCCTCGAAGAACCTCGTGGTCGCGTCCACCATCGGGTCCACTCCTCCCAGTTGCCGGGCCCGGGATCCGACCCACCGCGCTCGCGTCGGGCGGACGGCCGGCTTACACGTCCCCGCACGGGTCCCCGCCGGTTCCGCGGTCAACCTCGCCCGGATCGGGTGAACGGCCGGGCGGTGTCGGACGAGCCGGGTAGCGTGCCGGGCCAGACGGGACGACCCGGACGGGAGACGCATGACCAGGCAGATGCCAGAGGTCGACCGGCGGCAGGTGCTCGCCTACCGGGTGGCGGCCCAACAGCTCGACCGCTCCGCCGACCGGCGACCGGGCGATCTGGCGGTGCTGACGCTCGGCGTTCAGGACACGCCCTACGGCACGGCCCGGCAAGCGCTGGCGACCCGGGGTGCGACCGGGCCGGACGAACGTCTGGAGCTGGTCTGGTCGATCCGCGGCGCCCCACACCTGCACCGCCGGGCCGAACTGCCGGCGCTGGCCGCGGCGCTCTGGCCGCTCAGCGACACCGACGCCACCCGGCGGATCCCGGGCCAGATCGGCGCGGGGGCGCGGCTCGGGCTGGCCGCGTTCCGGGCCACGGCCGAAGCGTTCCAGTCGGTGGTCACCTCCGAGTTGGAGCGCGGCGTGGTCAGCCGGGCCGTCTCCGACCGGGTGCCCGTCGAGCTGACCTACGACTGCCGGGCGTGCGAGGCCAGGCACATCTCCGGTGCGGTGTTCCAGCAGGCCGGTCTCGCCGGCGGGGTGCGCCTCGTGGTGTCCGGCCGGGCCGCCCGGCTCGCCCCTCTGCCCGACTGGTCAGGTCCGCCCGTCGCGGCGGCGCACACCGGTGAGCTGGTCATGACGTACCTGCGGCTGCTCGGCCCGGCCACCCCGGCCGACGCCGCCGGCTTCCTCGGCACCTCGACGACGGAGCTGCGTCGGGTCTGGCCGGCGGGCCTGGCCGAGGTGCGGGTCGACGGGCGGGCCGCCTGGCTGCCGGCCGACGCGCTCGACTCGTTGACCGGCGCGTCCGCGCCACGGCTGGTGCGGCTGCTGCCGCCGGGCGACCCCTTCCTCGCCGGCCGCGACCGTGACCTGCTCGTGCCGGAGCGGGAGCACCAGCGGCAGATGTGGCGGGCGATCGGCAATCCCGGCGCCCTGCTGGTGGACGGCGAGGTGGTCGGCACCTGGCGGGCGCGGCAGGCCGGAAAGGGGCGGCTGGAGCTGACGGTCAGCCCGTGGTCGGCGCTGTCGGCCCGGATCCGGCGGGAGGTCGACGCCGAGGCCGCGACGGTGGCCGCCGCTCGCGCCGCCACCGACGTGCGGGTCCTGGTCGACCAGTCCTGACCACTCAGCCGGGTCCGGACGCCGCAGCGCCGGCCCTCCCACGAGGGGAGAACCGGCGCGCCCGCGGCGGACGGGTCAGTTGTTCGGTTCGTCGGCGCTGATGTCCGCCAGCACCGACTGCGGTTCGCGCTCGACCGCGAGGTCACCCATCGAGACCAGACCGACCAGGCGCCCGTCGTCGATCACCGGCAGCCGGCGTACGGCGTAGGTGCGCATCAGGTCCGCGGCGGCCACCGCGTCGTCGTACTGGCTCACGGTCACCACATCTCGGGTGGTGATCTGGCTCAGCCGGGTCGAGCCCGGGTCCATGTTCTCGGCGACACCCCGGACCGTGATGTCCCGGTCCGTGACGATGCCGACCACGCTGTCGCCGTCGGTCACCACCACGTCGCCAATCGCGCTGTCACGCATCTCCTGCGCCGCTGCGATGAGCGTGTCGTTGCCGTCCATCGTCACCAACCGGGTCGTCATGAACTCTCCGACCGTTGTCATGGTGCTCCCCTCTCGGTGTCGGCACGCCCGTCTACCCGCCGCCAGGGGCGGGGTAACGCGGGTGGCCGGCCGAGCGGCCCGCGCTCCGCCGCCTACGGTGGGCGGATGGTGACGGGTGAGCACGAGCTGCGGGAGCTGGTCGCCGGCAGCGGCTGGCTGACCCGGGCGCTGACCGTGGTGCGCGATTCCGGCCTACCGGACGCCTGGATCGGCGCGGGGGCCCTGCGCGACCTGGTCTGGGGCGAGCGTTACGGCGACGGGTTCGACCCGGCGACGGTCCGGGACGTGGACGTTGTCTTCTTCGACCCGACGGCGCTGAGCCGCGAGGACGACCTCCGGGCCACCGCCCGCCTGACGGCGGCCTGGCCGGAGCCGCCGTGGGAGGCGCGCAACCAGGCGGCCGTGCACACGTGGTACGCGGCGAAGTTCGGTGGCGACCCGATCGCCCCGTACCGCAGCGTGGCCGAGGCGGTCGCCACCTGGCCGGAGTACGCCACCGCCGTGGCGGTTCGGCTGGACCGGGCCGACCGGCTGGCGGTCTGCGCCCCGTACGGCCTGACGGACCTGTTGGGCGGGGTGTGGCGGCACAACCCCGCCCGGGTGGATGTCGCCCGGTCCCGGCAACGGCTGGCCCGGCACCGGCCGGCGCAGCGTTGGCCCGGTGTGACCGTGATCGAGCCGGGCTGACCGACACAGTCGGTCGCGTCAGCCTCGGGGCGGCATGCCGTAGATGCGCTCCACGTGCAGGCGCAGCACCAGTCGCCGCTCGGTGACCATGGCCTGCCGGTAGTCGTCCCAGTCCGGGTGTTCGCCGCTCAGCGACCGGTAGAGCCCCACCAGCTCCTCAACGGTCTCGTCGCCGGGCTCCGTGGCCGACGCGGTCAGCTCGGCGCGCCCCTCGACCACCGCGTACGCCCAGCCGTCCGCACTGCTGACGTGGAAGCTGGCCCGCGGGTCCCGGCGCAGATTGGCGGTCTTGGCGCGGTCGTCGGTGACCGAGACCCGGATCAGCCCCGCCTCGCGGTCGAACGAGTAGACCACTGTGGACATCTGCGGCCGACCGTCGCGCTTGAGTGTCGCCAGCACGCCCATCGAACGGCCGGCGATCAGGTCGGTCAACGCCTGCTGGGTACGGTCGTCCGGCACGGCTTCCTCCAGGTGACACGGGGTCGGTTCGTCCATCCAAGCACGACCGGCCGGCCGCCGCGCAGGGCTTGCCCGGCGCCCGCACCCCGCCCCTGCCGCACTCGCCGACCCGCATCCCGCCATGCTGCGTACGGCGATCAGCGTCCGCCTCGCCGGAACAGACCGAGGCCCCCGCCGGGTTGCCGGCAGGGGCCTCGGAGTGACGGCGACGGTCAGCGACGCTCGGCGGCGACCAGCTCGGCGATCTGCACCGCGTTGAGCGCGGCACCCTTGCGGAGGTTGTCGTTGGAGCAGAACAGCGCCAGCCCGTACTCGACGGTCTCGTCGGCGCGGATCCGTCCCACGTAGGTCGGGTCCTGCCCGGCAGCCTGCAACGGCGTCGGTACGGCGGTCAGCGCGACCCCGGGAGCGTCGGCGAGCAGTTCGTGGGCCCGCTGCGGGGTGATCGGCCGGGCGAACCGGGCGTTGATCTGGAGCGAGTGGCCGGTGAAGACCGGCACCCGGACGCAGGTGCCGGAGACCAACAGATCGGGGATCTCCAGGATCTTGCGGCTCTCGTTGCGCAGCTTCTGTTCCTCGTCGGTCTCGAACGAGCCGTCGTCGACGATCGAGCCGGCCAGCGGGAGCACGTTGAAGGCGATCGGCTCGGCGAACGAACGCGGCGCGGGGAATTCCACGGCCGAGCCGTCGAAGGCCAGCCCGGCGGCGTGCTCGGCGACCTTGCGGACCTGCTCGTCCAGCTCGGCGACGCCGGCCAGCCCGGCACCGGAGACTGCCTGGTACGTCGAGACGACCAGGCTGACCAGGCCGGCCTCGGCGTGCAGCGGGCGCAGCACCGGCATCGCGGCCATCGTGGTGCAGTTGGGGTTGGCGATGATGCCCTTCGGGCGGTCGAGGGACGCGTGCGGGTTGACCTCGGCGACCACCAGCGGCACCAGCGGGTCCATCCGGAACGCCGAGGAGTTGTCGATCACCACGGCGCCGGCCTCGGCCACCCGGGGGGCCAACTCCTGGGCGGTGCCCTTACCGGCCGAGAAGAGCACGATGTCCAACTCGGAGTAGTCCGCGGTCGCGGCGTCCTCGACGGTCACCTCGCCGTCCCGCCAGGGCAGCGTCCGCCCTGCTGACCGGGCCGAGGCGAACAACCGCACCTGCTCCGCCGGGAACTCCCGTTCCGCCAGCACCTGCCGCATCACGCCACCGACCTGGCCGGTGGCCCCCACAATGCCGATCCTCATGCCCGCGAGGCTACCCAGCCCACCCCCACAACCGGGAGCCCTTTCCCACCACTCCCGCGTCACACCTCACCACCCTCACGGCCCCACCCACCTCACCCCGCCTCCCCCCGCCCCCCAACTCCGGAGTTGATCAAGAGGTTTGCGTCAGAAATCGTGCTCCGGTTGACGCAAACCTCTTGATCAACGAGGAGGAAGGGGGTGGGTGGGTGGGTGGGTGTGGGTGTGGGTTAGGGGTTGGTGATCAGGTCGCCTAGAGCGGCTGCCGTTAGTTCGTCGCGGATGGTGGCGGCGTCGCCCTCGATGACCAGGGTCAGCGCTTCGGGGTGCAGGTGGGTGGCAGCCGCTGCGGAAACCTCGTCCACGGTGGCGGCGAGCAGCGACTCCCGCAGCCGAGCGTGGTAGTCGTCCGGCAGGTCGTGCACCACCAGCGTGGTCAGCGCGGAGGCGATCGCCCGTGGGCTCTGCAACTCGACCGAGAGCTGCCCGGCGCGCCAGGATCGAGCGACCTCCAGCTCGTCCTCCGTCACCCCACTGGCCTGGGTACGGGTGATCTCGCCCACCGCCTCGACCAGGGCCGGCGCGGTGACCGCCGTCTGCACACCGGAGCTGACCGCGAACCGCCCGAACCGCCGGGACGAGGCGAAGTCACCCCGGATGCCATAGGTGTAGCCGTGCACCTCGCGGAGCAGGTGGTTGAGCCGGGAGGTGAACGCCCCGCCGAGCACCGTGCCGGCGAGCGCCATCGGCACGTGGTCGGGGTGCGCCCGGTGTGGCGCCGGGTGGCCCAGCCGCAGCGTGGACTGCACCGAGCCGGGCCGGTCCACCAGGATGATCCGCCGGCCGGTGTGCAGCGGCACCTCGATCGGGCCGCCCCGCTCGGCCGGGCCGCCACCGGTGCCGGCGAACGCCGCGGCGGCCAGCGCGTCCAGGTCGATCCGGTCCAGGTCACCGGCGACGATGAGAGTGCCGGGGCGCAGGAACCACTCGGAGTGGAAGACCGTCACGTCCTCCACGTCCAACCCGGCGACCGACTCCGGGTCGCCGTGCATCGGACGTCCCCAGCGGTTCTCCGCGCCGAAGAGGTCCGCGCGCAGCGCGGCGTCGGCTCGCGGGCCCGGGTTGGCCCAGTCCATCCGCAGCGCGGTGGCCTCGTCGTCGCGGACCCGACGCACGTCGGCGGGATCCAGCCTGGGCGTCCGGACCGCCTCGGCGAGCAACTCCACGGCGGCGCTGAGCCGGTCCACCGGGATCACCACGCTGGCCTGGAACGAGTCCCAGTCCAGCCCGGTCACCAACGCCGTGCCGAGCCCTTCGACGGCGAGCGCGTACGCGGCGGCGTCCCGCTGCGCGGTCCCCTCCTCCAGCGCCTTGGCGAGCACCCCGGACAGGCCCTCCTTGCCGACGGGCTCCTGGCTGGCGCCCACGTCGAGCAGCAGCAGAGCCACGGCGAGGTTCTGCCCGGGTAGGTGCGCGGCGACAACGTGGCCACCGGCCACGGCGCGACGGACCACCGGCGGGAACCGGTACGGGCGGGCGGCGCCCGGGCCGGGACGGTCGGCGATCAGCGTCATGAGGTCTCCTCGGGCAGGTAGGTCAGGGTCACCCGGTCGGTGGCGAGCACCTCGGCGGCGGCCTCGGCGATCTGCTCGGCGGTGACCGCGAGCAGGCCCGGCAGCTGGTCGGCGATGCGGGCGGGGTCACCGAACTGCGTGGCGTACCGCCCGAGCAGGTCCGCGCGGCCGTCCACCGTGGACAGCTGACGCCACCATCCGGTGCTGAGCAACGCCTTTGCCCGGTCCAGCTCCGCGGCGGTGACCGGCACGGTGGCCAGCTCGTCGACGACCTCGGCCAGCCCTTCGGCCAGCCGCTCGGCGCTCACCCCGGGGCGGGCGGTGGCGGTGGCGATCAGCGGCGCTGGCGCGTGCGCGAGGTCCACTCCGTACGCCCCGACCAGGTCCGGCTGGGCGATCCTCTCGCCGTCGGCGAGCCGCTGGTAGAGCCGGCTGCCCCGACCGCTGCCGAGAACGGTGGCGAGCACGGTGATCACGTTGTATCCCGAACTGCCGAACGGGTGGGTGCGGTGGGCGATGTAGACCCGTGGCGCTGGCACGTCGGCGCTCACCGACTCGACGGCCGCCTGCCCGGTCGCCTGGACGGTACGGCCGTCCGGAGCCGGCGGGATGTCATCGCGTGCGGGCAGCGCCCCGAAGTACTTGTCGGCGAGCGCGAACACGTCGGAGGCGGTGGCGTCGCCGACCACGGTGAGCACCGCGTTGTTGGGCGCGTAGTAGGTCTGGTGGAACGCCTGGAAGGTGGCGAGGTCGGCGGCGTTCAGGTCGGCCATCGAGCCGATCGTCGCGTGATGGTACGGGTGCCCCGGCGGGTAGAGCAACGGCAACAATCGCAGCCAGGCGTCCCCGTACGGAACGTTCTCATAGCGCTGCCGGCGCTCGTTCTTGACCACGTCCCGCTGGTTGTCCAGCGTCTCCTGGGTCAGCGCGGGGACCAGGCCGCCCATCCGGTCGGCCTCCAGCCAGAGCGCCAACTCCAGGTGCTCGGCCGGGACCGTCTCGAAGTAGTTGGTCCGGTCCGGGTTGGTGGTGGCGTTGAGCGAGCCGCCGGAGCCCTGGATCAGCTTCATGTGCTCGGTCTTCGCCACGTTCACCGAGCCCTCGAACATCAGATGCTCGAAGAGGTGGGCGAAGCCGGTCTGCCCGGCCGGCTCGTGCCGGGAGCCGACGTCGTACCAGAGGTTGACGGCCACGGCGGGGGCGGTGCGGTCCTCACTCACCACCACGCGCAGGCCGTTGTCCAGTCGGGACGTCTCGATGGGCCAGGGGTAACCACTGTCGGGCATGCCCCGACGCTATCCGATCTAGCGGGCGGAAAGGTGACGTGCGGTCCGTCGGCGAGCCGACTCCCGGGCATCGAGGCCGCCGGTCGGGGTACCGGAGGGGCATGACCCCGCCGACCGCCATCCCGCCCGCGTCCCGGACCGCCGGGCCGGCCGCCACCGCCGTCGAACGCGCCACCGCCGCGCTCAGCCGGCTGCGCCGCGGCCGGCTGCTGCATCCGGCCGGTCGCTCGTTCGTCGGCGAGGTGTTGATCTGGGGTACGCCCGGACCACCCACCGGGGTCGCGATGCTCGACTACCCCGGCCGGTACCGGGCCACCGTCCGTCTCTCCAAGGGGACGCCCACGCCCGGCAGTTGGCCGGACGTGCTGGGCCTCGCGCTGCGCCTGCACTCCGGCGCCGGGCTCCCGTTCGACCTGCTGGTCAGCTCCAGCGGCGCGGCTCCGGCGCTGCGGAACCTGCCGCTGCCCCGACGCTGCTTCACCGGGACGTACAGCACGATCATGTGCTACCGCGTGGGCCCACGCCGACTCTGGCTGGCCGCGCTGGCCGACCCCGACTCGGTCAGCCTCGGCCGCAGCCTGACCACGGTGGCCGCCGCGACCCGGACGGACACGCCGCGCCTGGTGCTCGCGGTCGCGTCCGCCGTGGGGCCGTGGCGGCCGGTGGGGCAGGTCAGCATCGGCGCCCAGCTCAGCGCCGAGGAGGACGCGGCGCTGGCTTTCGACCCGGTGCGCAACCTGCCACCCGAACTGCGGGCGACCGGTCCGCTGGCCTGGCTGCGGGAGCAGACCTACCGGGGGTCACGCCGGGCGCGCGGGGCGACCGCTCAGTCGGGCGGCTCGACGGCGACCACCGTCTGATCCGAGGTACGGCGTTCCAGCACCGTGTCCGGGGCGGCGTTCTGGTCCTCCTCACGGATGTCCGAGTCGGCGAGGATGGCCTCCGCCTGCGCCTCCGGGTCGTCGCTGCCCACCGCCGCCTCCTCGGGTAGGAGGTGCGCGCGGGATTCCACCCGGTCCTGATCGCTCTGCTCGTCTGTCATGGCACCCCTGTTACCCCCACCCCGGCCCTGCCACGCGGTGATCGTCCAGCGTCTTGGGACGACCCGCTGAGTTCCGGCGGCGTCGGGTAGGCTGGGCTCGTGACGTGGTCGTATCGATGGTTTAGGCAGCCGGCTCGCAGGCCGGTGATTTCACCATGAGCTGACGTCACCACGGACCGAGCCGGCTGGGCAGGAGCTGTTGCTCCTGCCCTTTTGCGTACGAGCAGCCGGCTCGTCCCGGGCACCGGCCCCGGGCATGGTCGGCGAAAGGATGCCCACCGTGACGACCCCGGAGACCAATCGGGTCAGTGATCAGCGGATCGACCGTGTCGTGCCGCTGACCACGCCCGCCCTGCTGCACCACGAGTTACCCCTGGACGCCCCGCTCGCCTCGGCCGTGCTGAGCGGCCGCCGCGAGGTGGGTCGGGTGTTGGACCGCGAGGACGACCGCCTGCTGGTCGTTGTCGGCCCCTGCTCGGTGCACGATCCGGCCGCCGCACTCGACTACGCCCAGCGTCTGCGCACCGCCGCCGACCGGCTGGCCGACGATCTGCTGATCGTCATGCGGGTCTACTTCGAGAAGCCGCGCTCCACGGTCGGCTGGAAGGGCCTGATCAACGACCCGGGCCTGGACGGCAGCGGCGACGTCAACACCGGCCTGCGGCTGGCCCGGGCGCTGCTGCTCGACGTGCTGCGTCTCGGCCTGCCGGTGGGCTGCGAGTTCCTCGACCCGATCACGCCGCAGTACATCGCGGACACCGTGGCCTGGGGCGCGATCGGCGCCCGCACCGTGGAGAGCCAGGTGCACCGACAGCTCGCCTCCGGCCTGTCCATGCCGATCGGCATGAAGAACCGCCCGGACGGCAGCATCGGCACCGCCGTGGACGCGATCCGCGCCGCCGGTGTACCGCACGTCTTCCCCGGCATCGACTTCTCCGGCACCCCGGCGATCATGCACACCCGGGGTAACACCGACGGGCACCTGGTGCTGCGCGGCGGGGGCGGCCGGCCCAACTACGACGCTGACTCGGTCGCCGGCGCGCTCGACCTGCTCCGGGCGGCCGGGTTGCCGGAGCGGCTGGTGATCGACGCCAGTCACGCCAACAGCGGCAAGGACCACCGCAACCAGCCGCTGGTCGCCGCGGACGTGGCCGCCCAGCTCGCCGCCGGTCAGCGCGGGATCACCGGCGTGATGCTGGAGTCGTTCCTGCTGCCCGGCCGGCAGGAACTCGACCCGACCCGGGAGCTGGAGTACGGCCGCTCGGTCACCGACGCCTGCCTCGGCTGGGACGACACGGCCGAGGTGCTCGACCACCTGGCCTCCGCCGTGCAGGCCCGCCGAGCCACCCTGCCGACGATGGCCTGATCGAGTGACGGCCGTCACCGCAGTGCCCGGAACATGGCTGGGGGTCGGCTCGTTGACTGGGGTGTCGGTGTGTCCAGTGTCCCCGGGCCTCACCTAAATAGCCTTCGCGGAATACCGTCCGGCTGGAGCCGCGTAGTGCCACTCGCCGAGAGGCGACCTGCACACCGACACCAGCTCCGCCCCCGGCCCACCGGCCGGGGGCGGCGCTGTCTTTCCCGACGGACGCTGTGTCCCCGGGCCCGGCACCCCCTCAACGCCGCCTTTGCTCTGCTTCAACCGAAGCAACAGTCAGGCCCGGAAACGTTGCGTGGGTTGAAGCAGAGCAAAGGGAGACGCCACGGTCCGGCGCGGGCCGCTGGCGCGACGTTTGACCGATTCCCGCCCGGGTAGCTGATCCACGTGACCGACGACGCATCCGTGGCCGGCGAGCCGGACACCCGAGCCCTCGACGACCTGCTCGACGACATCTACCGGGGCCAGGAGCGGATCACCCAGGCGGACATCTACCGCCGGGCGGTCGCCGCCGAACTCCCGGCGGACCTGCTAGCCCGAATCGACGCGCTGCCCGAGGGCGAGTACGCGGTGGACGAGGCCAGCGACCTGCTCGGCGGCTCCATCGCGTGAGTGACCGCAGAAGGGACACCGACATGACGCACCACGAGGACCACGACGAGAAGGTGCCGGCGCTGGGTCAACCGCCGAAGGGCAGGGACACCACGCCCGAGCCGGACTTCGCCAACGAACACGACAAGACGGCGGTGGACCGGGACATCATCACCGGTGCGGACGAGGACGAACGGGAGCCGGAGTCGCCGCACGGCTGGTCCGGTATGCAGCGCTGAGGCGTACGTGCAGCGGGGGCCGGCGTCTGCCGGCCCCCGCTGCTGCGTCTGCTCGTCTTCGCGTCAGTCGTCCTTGTGCCCGCCCTCGGCGGCCTGCTGCGCCGCCGCGTACGCCATCTGGAGGAAGTCGGACGCGGCGACCGCCGTCAGGGCGGTGGCCACGAGCCGGGTCAGCCGGGGCGCGAGCACCAGACCGCCGGTCAGCCCGGTGGCCACCCAGACCGCCAGGCAGAACGGGCAGCTCAGCAACTCGCCGATGGCGTGCCGGGTGGAGCTGCCCGAGTCGCGGACCTGCTCCATCACCTCGCCGCTGCCGATCGGGCGGTCGTACTGGGTGAACGGCGCCCGCAGCGGGCTGGTCACCGCGTCCTTGGACAGCAGCCGGCTCAGCTTGTGCGTGGCGATGGAGAGCAGCACCACGTCGGCCGGGGCCGGCCGCTCCGGCACCGGCCGCCCGGTCGCCTTGACCAGGCCAGCGAGCGCCCCGGCCACCCCGGCATAGGTGCCCATCGCCACCAGGTAGCCGCCGAGCGGGCGATGCTCGTGCGGCGCGTACGCCCGGCGCAGCCGCGTTACCTTCTGTCGCAGGCCAGTGTCGGTCACCCGGTCTCCTCACATCTCATCTCATGGTGACATCTCGTCGTGGCGCGGGAGCGGCGTCCCGCGCGGCCAGCGGTGGGCTTCAGCCGGCCTGGAGGTTGTCGGCGACCTCGCGTACCAGGTTGGTCAGCGCTTCGTCGGCCAGCTGATCCGGACCTGGTCCGTCCGACCCGTCGGCCAGGTCGAGCTCGATCCGGGCACCGCCAGAATCCGCCGGTTCCACCCGGATCTCGGCGGACCAGTCACCGGTGTCGCCATCACCCCATCTGGCCCGCAACTCCTCACCGCTGATCTCCGCGGCGGGGCTGCCATCGCCGCGCAGCGGCTCCGGCAGCCAGGCTGAGGCGCGGGCGGGGTCGGTGGCCGTGTTGAAGACCACCTCGGGTGGCGCGGACATGCCCCGCACGGCACGCGCCGGCATCAGGCGTCCCGCAGGCGGCTCGGGTCGACCTCCCGGCCCGGGTGGCGGGCCAGGTACTCGGTCTCAAGCTCCGCCGTGCGCCGCAGGTGGTTGGCGAGCGCGGAGTCCGCCGCATGCCGCAGCGTGTCCAGGCGGGTCCGGTGCAGGCTGTGCATCTCGCGGATCAGATCCTCGTCGTTCAACTCCGTCGGGTCGATGCCGAGCAGGTCGCCATCGAGACCCGTGGCGCCCGCCGGGTCGGCGAGCTCATCGCCGCCCCACTCGGGCACCCGCTGCTCCGGGCTCATGTCCGCGCTGCCGCTGGACGCAAAGCCGTCCTCACGTACCGATCCGGTCATCATCGCCCCCCTGATCTCGTTTGGGCTGGCGTCTAGACGAATGCCCAGACGTGGTGACGCCAAACCATCCCGACCGCGCGACAGCTACGACACGGTGTCGGAGACCGGCTGCGCTCCCGGTACCCTCGATGCCATGAGGTGGCTCTGGACCCCGGCGTGGATCGCGCGTCACGTGGCCATGGTCGTGCTGGTCATGGGTTTCCTCGGGCTGGGCTGGTGGCAGGTCAGCCGGGCCACCGCCGGCAACAGCATCAGCTGGGGGTACGCGGTCGAATGGCCGATCTTCGCCGGCTTCGTGGTCTACGTCTGGTGGCGCGAGGTGAAGCTGGCCCGCCGAAACACGGCGGAGGCCGACGCGCCGCCGGCTGACCCGGCCGATGTTCCGGCCGCCGAGCTGACGGTCACCACCGGGTCCCGACCGGGGGTACGCCGACCGGTGCGGGTGTCCCGGGTGCGGGCCACCGGTGACGCCGTCGAGGACGCGGAACTGGCCGCCTACAACCACTACCTGTCATGGTTGAACGCCAATCCAGGCGCTCGACCCGGTGACTATCCCGGCTGAGCCGGGCTCGGAAGGACGGACGAAGGTGGGCGCTGCCCTTACCCGGTACCGCGTGATCGCCTGGATCGTGGGCGTGGCGCTGATCCTGCTGGTCGTGATCGGCATGCCACTGAAGTACGGGTTCGACAACCCGGTCGTGGTGGAGACGGTGGGCCAGGCCCACGGCTTCCTCTACATGATCTACCTGCTGGCCGCGTTCGACCTGAGCCGCCGAGCCGACTGGCCGCTGAAGCGGATGCTGCTGGTGATGCTGGCCGGCACTGTGCCCTTCGTCTCGTTCTACGCCGAGCGCCGGGTCACCGGGTGGCTGGCCCGCCCCGCGGACCGTACGCCGGAGCCGGCCCTCCCCCGATGACGATGAACGCGGCTTGAAGGTCGGGCTGTTCCGACCTTCAAGCCGCGCGTCGGGCGAGCAGCCATCCGGCCAGGGCCAGCCCGGCCCCGACCGCAACCAGTAGGACCGAGTCGACCGCCACCAGTCCCACCAGAATCAGCACCGCCCCCGCTACCGACAAGGCGTACGCCTTTGGATTGCGGGCACCAGGCGGTCGCCACCCACCTCGCTTGGCCGGTCTGGTCATGTCGTCTCCTCTACGCTCGGCGGACAACTACGCCTCGCTCCTCTTGTCGGATATGAGAATGGCGAGCGACACGCCGCCATGCCGCTGCCACGGGCATCGCCACCAGCCCGGTCGGAGAGCGTGGCCGGAACCTGAAGGCCCTCCACGCGCAGCCGGTCCGCCTCGGAGGAGTCCCGTTGGGGTTGAGGAATAGAGCCCAAGTGCGACGACGGGTGCCTGAAAAGGACATGCGACGCCCACCAAGAACCATCATCAACCAGCCCCCGTGTTGATCGATCGCCTGTATGGCGCGCTCAACATACTGAGCCGATCATCAAATAACAATATCGAAGATCGGCAAATTCGGCTGGTGAATCAATGACCGAATTGCGGCCGGGTGAGGGCGTAACGGTCTGCCCCACCCGGATTGGCCGGCCGCCTGTGGGGAACGGCGTTGGATCTGGGGCTGCTGCGCCGGATCAGCGGCTGGGCCGCCACGGGTCGGCCGAGGCGAGCGGGTCGACCCAGCCGCCGTACCGGTTGACTTCCCGGGCCCGCAACAGCGCCCGGGTGACCTGGCCGAACTGCCGCTCGTCGTCGGCGCTGAACAGCAGCGCCTCCGCTCCCCGGTACCACCCCCACAGCTCGTACGACGGGGGCCGCCAGCGGTCGCCGACCAGGGCGAGCGCGGCCGGAAGCAGGAACACCGCACCGAGGATGAGGTACGCCCCGGCGGTCAGCCGTTGCAGACCTCCGGTGAAGCCGAGCAGCAGCCCGACACCGGCGAGCATGGTGGCGGTGATGACGACGGCCCGGACGGCGATTCGGTCGTGCGGGCCCCGGGTGGTACGCAGATGGGTCAGGTCAGCGACGCGGTAAGTGGTTCGGCCGACGGTAAACCGGTCGACGGTCACGATGATCCCGGGCCGCGCGTACAGCAGGGTCGACCGGGCGCCCGGCACCGTTCGCGGCGGTCGCATCCTTGCGCCTTCACGATTCACGGTTCCTCCCGCGGGGGACGGTTGGCCGAGTTGGCCCGCCGGTGACAGGCATCGCTACTTGTCGACGGGAATCCCGGCTCCGGTCTTCATTGTGTTGGGGCACCGCCAGCCGGCCTGGGCATTTGCGGGCTCCCGACAGCTCACCCAACCGGGGACATCGCCGAGAAACAGCATCCATTTCAGGTTTTATCGGTTATGGCGGGCAGGAATCCGGCGGCATACGCCCGGAACGACGAACGTCATATATCCGTCACTGCCCTACCAAAAAGGGTGGTGCGCCCTCCGCCGCAGGTGTCATCAGCCACGATCGCGCCACCCAGCGCAGGGGCACGGCCCGCCACTCGACCAACATTCGCCCCTGCTTCCACTGCGAGCGACATCCGTCCCGGGTTAGGTTGGGTAGGCCGGTCCGGCCCAGTGCCGTCCGCCCGGATGGCCCCGGCCGGTGTCGCCGAGGGCATCAGCAGCCCCGACGGCCGTGGGAGAGGGGCCTTCCGCTCTTGTCATCCCTGAGAAACCTGCTGCGCACCATGGCGCTCGCCGGCATGTCGGCCGCGCTGATCGCCCCGACGGCGGTGGCCCGCGCCGAGCCGTCCCCCGCCGACCTGACCCACCGGATCGAGACGTCCTCGGCCGAGTTGGAGCGGGTCGTCGAGTCGTACAACAAGCTCCGTGAGGAGATCAAGACCAACGAGGCCGCAGCGGCCCGATTACAGGCCCGCATCGGCCCGCTGGAACAGCAGGCCGAGCAGAGCCGGGCCGACGTGGCCCAGTTGGCCACCACCGCGTACAAGAGCGGCGGGCTGCGCACCGCGGACGCCCTGCTGCACTCCGGCGGCTCCGCCGCGCTGCTGGATCGACTCGGCACACTCGACCAGTTGACCCGCCAGCGGCAGGCGAGCATCTCCGGCTTCACCGCCGACCAGCAGCGCCTGCTCGACGAGAAGTCCCGCCTGGACGCCACGCTGACCCGGCAGGCCGCGCAGGCCCGTCAGCTCACGGCGGGTAAGAAGCAGATCGAGGAAGACCTGGCCAAGCTGTACGAGCTACGCCGGCAGGCGTACGGGGCGGCCACCGAGCGACCCCAACCCAAGGCGGCGGCGGCCGAGGCCAGGAATGTGCCCGCGGTGGCTGGTGATGCCGGCGCAGCGGTGCGCTACGCGTTCGGAGCGCTGGGCAAGCCGTACGTCTGGGCGGCCGACGGGCCGAACGGCTACGACTGTTCCGGGCTGACCTCGGCGGCCTGGCGGGCGGCCGGAAAGTCGCTGCCGCACAACACCCGCATGCAGTGGAGCGCGGTCGCCCACATCGGCCGGGGCGACCTGCGCCCGGGCGACCTCATCTTCTACAACGGGCTCGGGCACGTCGCTCTCTACGTCGGCGACGGTCAGGTGATCGACGCACCGAGCGCCGGCCGCAACGTGCTCAAGCGGGGCATGAACATGATGCCCATCCAGGGCTACGGCCGGGTTCGCTAGTTACGACCGGCTACGGCGAACGGCCGGCGTCCCCCTATCGGACGCCGGCCGTTCGCCGTCATTACTACCAGGTCAGGCTGCCTGCAGCCCCTCCGCCCGGGCCAGCTCACGCAGCCGGCCGAGGGCCTGGATCTCCAGCTGCCGGATCCGCTCGCGGGACAGCGAGAACCGGGACGCGACCTCGGTGAGCGAGTGCTCGCGGCCGTCCTCCAGCCCGTAGCGGGCCCGCATGATGCCGGCGGACCGGTCGTCGAGGTGGTTGAGCAGCCCTTCGATGCGCTGCCGCTCCAGGCCGCTGAGAACGATGTCCTCCGGCGACGGCGCGTCACTGTCGGCGACCAGGTCGCCGAGTTTGGTGTCGCCGTCGTCGCCCACCGGGGTGTCCAGCGAGACCGTGTCCTGCGACCAGCGGCGCAGCTCGTTGACCCGCTCGACGGTGACGCCGAGGGATGCCGCGATCTGCTCCGGCTCCGGGTCGGCGCCCAGCTCGCGGGTCAGCTGCCGGGCCACGTTGCGCATCCGATTGACGTCCTCCACGAGGTGCACCGGCAGACGGACGGTGCGCTCCTGCTGGGCGATCGCACGGCTGATCGCCTGACGGATCCACCAGGTGGCATAGGTGGAGAACTTGTAACCGCGCTCGTAGTCGAACTTCTCGACCGCCCGGACCAGGCCGGTGTTGCCCTCCTGGATCAGGTCCAGCATGGGCATGCCCGAACGTACGTAACGGCGGGCGATCGACACGACCAGTCGGAGGTTGGCGCGGATGAAGAGGTCCTTCGCGCGCTCCCCCTCGACGACCAGCCACTCCACGTCGGCCCGGTCGACACCGGAGGGGACGGCGTCCTCACCGAGCAGATGCTCGGCGTAGAGGCCGGCCTCGATCGCCTTGGAGAGATCGACTTCCTTGGCGGCGTCCAGCAGTGGCGTCCGGGAGATCTCGTGCAGGTAGACGCCGACCAGGTCGCGCTCCTCGGCAACCTCGTCGGTTCGCATGCCGATGTTCTTGTCCACGTTGCCCACGGTCCCCTCGCTCGCGCCGGTTGCCCGGTTCCTTGCCATTCCCCACGTCCATCAGCCCCTGGTAACTTCTGCTGTGCCCATCGGTGCTGACACCTACACAACAGATGAGACGTGCCGGGGATTCCATGTCGTGAGTCGAAAGTGTCACGAATGCCTGAGTAGTAGCTGAGAGCACGGTCCATGTTTGCTGTCAGCACCCCGCCGGGTGGCTCGCCGCTGGGCACCACGTACGGGTTACCGCACCATGGCAACACCGCCCGCCGCGGGGGCACAGCGACCCGGGTCACCACCACGTTGCGATCCTGGTCACTGCCAGATACGCACCGGTGGACCGGTCGGTTCATCCACGGGGTTGTTATTACCCCCCGCCCAGATGAACAATCCGGAGCCGCGTTGGCTTCCCCAGGCTCGCGGGGCTCAGGAGGCGAGCAGGGCGAGGGCGCCGCGCACCTGGTCGGCGGAGCGGGCCAGCGCTGCCCGGGCGGCGTCGACCTCGGCACCGGAGACCAGGGAGACGAGCGCCGTCTTCAGGTCACCGTCAGCCTCGGCGAGGGCCCGCTGGGAGACCTGCTCCGAACAGCCGGTGGCCTCGACCAGAATTGAGATCATTCGTCCGCGGAGCTTCGCGTTGGTCGCCACCATATCGATCATGAGGTTCGAGTAGACCCGCCCCAGGCGCACCATGACGGCGGTCGAGAACGTGTTGAGCACCAACTTCTGCGCCGTGCCCGCCTTCATCCGGGTCGACCCGGTGACCACCTCGGGTCCGGTGTCCACCCCGATGAACACGTCGACCGACCGGGCGGCCTCCGCCTCCGGATTGGCGCAGAGCAGCACCGTCGAGGCGCCCTTGGCACCACCCGCGGCGAGCGCCCCGAGGACGTACGGGGTGCGTCCGCTGGCTGCCAGACCGACCACCAGGTCACCGGCACGCACACAACCGGCAGCCTCGACCGCGCCGCCCCGGTCGTCGTCCTCGGCGTCCTCCACAGCGCGCCACATGGCGTCCGGGAAACCGGCGAGGTGGGCGCAGAACCAGTGCCGGGGCGAGTTGAAGGTGGGAGCGAGCTCGGCCGCGTCGAGCACACCGAGCCGACCGGAGGTGCCGGCACCGAAGTAGTGCACCCGGTGTCCGCCGCGCAGCGCCGCGACCGCCAGGTCGACGGTGGTGGCGATCTCGTCGAGCACCGCGGCGACCGCCGCCGGCACTCGCCGGTCGGCATCATTGATCACGGTGAGCACGTCCCGCGTCGACATCAGGTCAAGATCGGCGCTGAGCGGGTTGCGCCGTTCGGTGGGGGCGCCCACCCGGACCATCGGGCGGGCGGGCGGTGCTGGCATGTCCTCGTCCGGCTCCACCGCACCGGCCGTCATGCCCGCCTCCGGTTGGCACCCACCCGGTGCGACTGGACCGCCTCGGCGGTCGCCTCGAGGGCCTTGCGGGCCTTGGCACGGTTGCGGGCGGCCACCCCGACGAAGAGGCAGTCGACCACGGTGAGCTGGGCCAGCCGGCTGGCCGTCGCGCCGGAGCGGTAGGTGGTCTCCCGGGCCGCCGTGGTCAACACGAAGTCCGCCACCTCGGTGATCGGCGAGCGCGGGAAGTTGGTCAGCGCCACGGTGACGGCGCCCCGCGTACGGGCCTGCTCCAGCACCTCGATCACATCCGAGGTGGTGCCGGTGTGCGAGATGCCGATCGCCACGTCACCCCGCCCGAGGAGGGCGGCCGAGGTCAGCGCGGTGTGCACGTCCGGGAAGTAGAAGGCGATCCGGCCGATGCGGTGCAGCTTCTGTTGGAAGTCCGAAGCGACGAACCCACTGGCGCCGGCACCGTAGATGTCGATCCGACCGGCACCATTTATCGCTTCGACCACCTGCTCACAGACGGCAGGGTCGAGTTGCTCGGCAGTCTCCTCGACCGCACGGGCGTCGTTGAACGCGATGGTGGCGATGATCTGGGCGAGGTCGGCGCCGGGCGGGATGTCACCGCCGACCACCCGGGCGTCCGGCGGCTCGATCCGGCGGGCGGCCTCGGCGGCGAGCCGGATGCGCAGCTGGGGGTAACCGTCCATGCCCACCGAACGGCAGAACCGGATGACGGTCGCCTCCGACGTCTCCGCTGCGGTGGCGAGGTCGGTGATGGTTCGCCGGGCGGCGGCGGCCGGGTCGGACACCACCAGCCGGGCAACCCGCTGCTCGGCCGGCGACAGCGACGGCAACAGCCCACTGATGTGGACGATCAGCCCACCGGGCTCGTGACTCGCAGAAATCTTCGGACTCTTCGCCACGGGTGAAACTTACTTTCACGAAGCGTGAGCGTCAACTACGACTGTCCGGGGCGGGGAAAAGTGCCGTCTGCCGGGATCACCTGTTCCGCACAGCCTGCCACTCCCGCAGCACCGCCGCCTCATCCGCCGGGTCGAGTCCGCCCTGCCGTACGGCGGCCGGGTGTGCTGTCATCCAGGACGCGGTCGCCCGAACGGTGTCGGGCAGCGGACGGACCGCCAGCCCGGCATTCAAAGCCGGTCGCGCATCCCGGTCCATCAGGCCGCCGGACTCCGGCAGTCGCACCCAGAGCGGCAGAGCCCGCTCGCCCGACCACTCGCGTACGTCGCGGGACAGCAGGAACTCCTGATCGACCCAGGTGAGGGCGGGATCGGAGACGCCCAGCCCAGCGGCAACCCCGGCCAGCAGGGCAGCCCGGGACATCGCCGGGCCCATGCCGTCGTACGTGCCGCTGAGGCGGGTGCCCGCGGCGTGCAGCAACCAACCCGCCAGATCGGCGACATCCACGAACTGCACCCGGTCGGTCGGGCGTCCGGGCGCGAGAACCTCCCCACCGGCCGCCAGCCGCCGCACCCAGTACGGGAAGCGGTCGCTCGGGTCCTCCACACCGACGATCAGCCCCGCCCGGCAGATGAACGAACGGGCCATGCCCATCCGCTCCCGGACCAACTGCTCGATGCTCACCTTGCACTCGCCGTACCAGCGGTGGTCCGGGCCGATCGGACCGTCCACGTCCGGCGGGGCGGGTGCCAGCACCGGCGCGTCCGTCGCGGTCTGACCCGGGGTGGTGTCGTCCGCGTACACCGAGATCGTCGACACGAACGACCAGTGGCCGACGTGGTCGGCCAGTGCGGTGAGCGCGTGGCGGGCATGACTGACCTGCCGGGTCACGTCCAGCACCGCGTCGAAGCCCTCGCCCGCGAGCGACACCAGCGCGTCGGGATCGTCCCGGTCGACCGGCACGAACCGGACCCCGGCCGGCGCGACGCCGGAGACGCCCCGGGCCGCGCAGGTCACCTCGTGCCCCTGCTCGACCGCGAGCGTGGCCGTCGCCCGACCAAGGAACTGGGTGCCACCGAGAATGAGGATCCGCATCCACCGATCCTGCGCCCCCAACACCCAAACGAACCAACCACTCTGCCCACGGCAGACCGCGATCATGAAGTTGTTGCCACTCAAACCGGCGTGTCGCGGCAATAACTTCATGATCAACGGGGGCGGGCGGGTGGCGCCGGGAGGGCACTAGGGTGGGGGTATGGCGGGGCAGAGCGTGTTGGTTACTGGGGGGGCCGGCGGGCTCGGCGGGGCTGTCGTCGCCGCGTTCGTCGAGGCGGGCTGGCGGGTGGTCGTACCCGAGCGGAAAACCCGGCCCGGTCCGGAGCCGACGGCGGACGCGCTGGTCCGGCTGGTCGCGGACCTGAGCGATCCGGCGGGCGCGGCGCGGGCGGTCGAGGCCGCTGCCGGTGACCCGGTGGCGCCGCTGCGGGCAGTGGTCAACCTCGTCGGTGGGTACGCCAGCGGGGGTCTGGTGCACGAGACGCCGGTCGAGGATTTCGAGCGGATGCTCATCGTCAACCTGCGGCCGACCTACCTGGTCACCCAGGCCGCGCTGCCGCACCTGGTGGCGGCCGGCGGCGGCGCGGTGGTCTGCGTCTCGGCCCGCGCGGCGGTCGCCCCGTTCCCTGGCGCGGCCGGCTACGTGACGGCCAAGGCGGCGGTGCTGGCGTTCGCCAACACGGTCGCGGTGGAGTACCGGTCCCGCAACGTGCGCTGCAACACCGTGCTGCCCAGCGTCATCGACACCCCGGCGAACCGGGCCGCGCAGCCCGACGCCGACCACTCCCGCTGGGTGGCCCCGAACGAGATCGCGTCGGTGATCCGGTTCCTCGCGTCAGCGGAGTCCGCCCCGACCAGCGGCGCCACCGTCCCGGTCTACGGGCGGGCCTGAGCGGCCAACGGCCCAACGTCGTCACCCAGCCCCGACGCGGAGGGAGGCGGCAGCCAGGGCTCCAGGTGCGCCTGGATCTGCTCGGTCACCTCCTCGGCCGGGCGGCCCGCGTCCACCAGCACGAAGCTCGGGTACTCGGGCAGGGCCCGGTAGGCGGTGTCCGCCGCGGTCAGCCAGCCCATCGTCTCGTGGTCGGTGCCGCGCTTCTCGATGCGCCGGTACGCCTCCTCCGGGTCGACGGCGAGCAGGAAGGTCACCTGCGGCGTCGGAAAGAGCCGGTAGCCGGCCCGGGCCAACCGCTCCCAGCGGTGCCCACCGTGCGCCCGGATGCTCGCGTACTGACAGGCCGAGTAGCGATCCATCACTGCCGTACGGCCGGTGAGCAGGCAGCTGAGCAGGGCTATGGCGATGGCGAGCCAGCGGAGCACGGACTCCACCGCCAGCATGCCGTCGCGCCCGACGAGGCGCTGTGCGTCGGGCCGACCGAGCCGGTGGGCGAGCCGGCCGAGCCAACGGCGCCCACTGGCGTTGCGGCGGTATTTGGCGGGGCGGCCGGCGGCGGTCAGCGCGTCGGCCAGCCGGTGTGCCTGAGTGGTCTTACCCGAACCGTCGATGCCGATCAGGGCGACGGTGCGCAACCGAGCCTTGCGTCGTCGCATCCCCGATGATCTGGCCACCCTCGACAGGTTATCCGACCCACGCACCGAGTCCGCGAGGTTTGTGATGCTTTGTCCCTGTTCAAACCCGAGCGCGACGTCAGCAGGTGTGGCCGACCGGAATGCCGGGTACCGGAGTTCGAATCCAACCGCCTGTCCACCAACATGACCGACGGGAGAACCAGATGGCTGAGCGCGGGGACGAGAGTCTGGTGCACACCCTCAAGAAGGTCGCCGCCGTGCTCAAGCAGTCCGAGATCCCGTTCGCCCTGGGCGGCAGCTTCGCCGTCTACGCCCACGGGGGCCACTCCAGCGAGCACGACGTCGACTTCCTGATCCGGGAGGCCGACGTGGAACGGTCCCTCGAGGCCCTGGTGGCCGCCGGTTTCGTCGCCGAGCGCCCACCTGAGGACTGGCTGGTGAAGGTCTTCGACGACGGGCGGATGGTGGATCTGATCCACCGGCCGATCGAGACACCGGTGACCGAGGAGACGTTCGCCGACACGGTCATCCGGCCGGTGGACGCGATTCACATGCCGGTCCTGTCCGCCACCCAGCTGATGGTGCACAAGCTGCTCAGCTTTTCCCAGCACTACTGCGACTTCGCCCGGGGCCTGCCGTTGGCCCGGTCGCTGAGGGAACAGATCGACTGGGAGCGGGTACGCAAGGAGACGCAGCACTCGCCGTACGCCGAGGCGTTCCTGGTGCTGTTGGACCGGCTGGAGGTGGTGCCGGCCGCCGGCACCCAGCCAGGAGAGGGGACATCGTGACCCACCATCGCGACATCGGCGCCGGGCCACCGGACGAGTACGTCGAAGCGGAGATCCACCGGCTGCTGGCCGAGGACCCCGCCGTCGCCGAACAGGGAATCACCGTGGTCCGAAGGGAACGCGCCCTCGTGCTCTACGGCGAGGTGGAGAGCCCGCACCGGCGTGAGGAGATCCTGCGCCGGGTGTCCGAGCGCTTCCCGGACGTGCCGATCACCAGTGACATCGGGGTGATCCGCGTCCAGGCGCCCACGGAGATCGAGCAACTGCCCTGAGGGAGGTTTCATGGTGATCCGGATCGCCGCCGTGGGCGACGTGCATCTGGACGAGGACGTGGTCGGCCGGTTCCGACCGGCGTTGGAGGAGCTGCCGGAGTGCGCGGACGTGCTGCTGTTGGCCGGGGACCTGACCCGGCACGGCACCGAGGCCGAGGCGCGCTGTGTGGCAGAGGAGTTCGGTGGGTTGGCCGTGCCGGTGGTGACCGTGCTGGGCAACCACGACCACCAGTGTGACCAGGTGCCACAGGTGGTCAAGGTGCTCGAGGACGCGGGCATCACCGTGCTGGAGGGCAACGGTGTGGTGCTGGACTGCGCGGGCGGCCGGCTCGGCATCGCGGGCGTCAAGGGCTTCGGCGGCGGGTTCGCCGGGCGGTGTGCGAGTGACTTCGGCGAGCCGGAGATGAAGGCGTTCGTCCGGACCACCACCGACAGCGCGGACCGCCTCGGCACGGCGCTGCGCTCGCTGGAATGCGACATGCTGGTCGCGCTCACCCACTACGCACCGGTGCCGGACACTCTGGCCGGCGAACCGTTGGAGATCTACCCGTTCCTCGGGTCGTACCAGTTGGGGCAGGCCATCGACTCGGCGCCCACGGCGCTGGCCCTGCACGGACACGCGCATGCCGGCACCGAGCGCGGCACGACCCCCGGCGGGGTACGCGTCCGCAATGTCGCGCACCCGGTGATCAAGCAGGCCTACAGCGTCTTTCATTTGGGCGATCAACTCGACACCGACCAGGTTTCCCGGATCGGCGCGTCGGGTATTCAGCAGCCATGGAGCTGATTCTCTGGATTCTCGCAGTCGTACTCGTGGTCGCCGGCATCCTCGCGCTGTTCCGCCGGCAGATCCTGTGGGGCATCGTCCTCATCGTCGTCGGGCTGTTGGTCGGCCCGGGTGGTGTCAGCATCTTCAATTGACGTTCGTACCTCGCAACACCGGGACCCGCCGGGGTCGCCGCGACCGGAGCTTCGTCCTCCCGACAGAAGCATCGGCCGCAGCGGCCCCGGCGCTTTTTGTCTGTGTCCTGACGGTTTGCCCCCGTGCGGAACGGAAACATCTCGACGATGGAGACATCTCAGGACAGGCGGGCGATCTCGGGCCGGCGCTCCCGGTGGGCACTGGTGGGCTTCGCGGCAGCCGTCTTCGTCGCGGCCGCGATCGGCGGGCTGGGGGTGCAGGGCACCACCGACGAGTACGCGAGCCTGCGGCAGCCCAGCTGGGCGCCCCCCTCGTGGCTGTTCGGACCGGCCTGGACCGTGCTCTACGTGCTGATCGCGCTGGCCGGCTGGCTGGTCTGGCGCCGGGTCGGCTTCTCCCTGCCGCTCTGGGCGTGGACCGCCCAACTGGTGCTCAACGCGATCTGGACCCCGCTGTTCTTCGGCGCGGGGCAGTACGGGCTGGCGTTCGCCGAGATCGTGGTGATGTGGCTTGCGATCGGGCTCACCGTGGTGCTGTTCGCCCGGGTCTCTCGGGTGGCGGCTGCGCTGCTGCTGCCCTACTGGGCCTGGGTCACCTTCGCCGCCTCGTTGAACCTGTCCATCTGGCGGCTCAACTCCTGACCCACGGGTCTCCGACGAGCGTCGCCCGCCGGAGACCATCGTCGCTTCGCGGTCAGCAGCGGGGGACGTTCGGGATGTAGCCGTCGTGCCCGGTGTACACGTACGCGTCGGCGATGTAGCGGCCGGCGCCGATCCGGTCCCAGATCGAACTGGTGCCGTACGTGCCGGTGACCGTGGTGCCGCTGGTCTGGCAGGCGATGGTCACCCGGGCGCCGTCGGCGACGGTGCCCACGGAGGCGTACCCGGTGCCGGGGCCGGAGCGGACGGTCAGCGCGGTGCCGCTGGTGTCGACCGTGCCGTTGCCGCTGCCCGAAGAGCACCCGTTGTCGCTGGTGTATGTCCTACTGCCCCAGTACAGGCCGAGAGTGCCGTTGAAGCGGACCTGGACGTCGCTGCCGTTGAGGCGCTGCTCGTAGTGCAGGTGCGGGCCGGTCGAGCCACCGGTGCTGCCCACCCAGCCGAGCACCTTGCCGTAGCCGACGGTCTGCCCCACCGAGACGTTGAAGCCGTTGAGGTGGGCGTAGTACGTGCTGTAACCGCCACCGTGGTTGATCCGGACGTATTTGCCATAGCTGGTGCCGCCGAGGTCCGTCACCCGGTCGACCGTGCCGGGGGCGCTGGCCACCACCGGGTCGCCGAGGTCGTCGGTGCGGTTGAAGTCGACGGCGTACGCCGGGCTGTGATCGGACCGGGTCTGCCCGGACCAGGACTGGCCGCACGGGAACGGCACCTTGAAGGTTGGCGCGGCCAGCGCCGGACTCGCCGGCGTCAGCACTCCCCCGACGAGCAGACCGGTCACCAGCAGGCTGATCCATCGCTTTCGCATACAGCGCCTCCTATGTTGAAAACCTTCGATGCGATGTGTTCAGCCTGACAGATATCGCCAATCTTCGAAAGAGTCGGGGATCTGGCCCGGGAGCGCGCCCACGAGGTCGCCCACAGGTTTCCGGATTGTTACTCGCTCGTGTCTGACAGGGGCTGGACCGGGCCGCATGCAAGCGCTTACATGTGTGCACGCCCATCGGGACCGGCGCCGGGCCTCTGAGCACGACCGCGCCGGCTAGAAAGGAGGACGGCATGGCGGTCTTCACCAGACCACGCCAGGCCTTCGCGATCGCCGGCGTACTCGGGCTGGCGCTCAGCGCCACCGCCTGCGGTACCGGCGACGACAAGAAGAGCAACAACGCGGGCTCCGCGGAGTGTGCCGCATACGACAAGTACGACGGACACGACGGCAAGAAGGTCTCCATCTACGCGTCCATCCGTGACGCCGAGGCCGACCTGCTGAGGAACTCCTGGAAGACGTTCGAGGACTGCACCGGCATCGAGATCGACTACGAGGGCAACGCCGAGTTCGAGGCGCAGCTCCCGGTCCGGGTCGACGGTGGCAACGCGCCCGACCTGGCCTTCGTGCCCCAGCCGGGCCTGGTCAAGCGGTTCGCCGACGCCAGCAAGCTGAAGTCGCTCGGTGCCGACACCAAGACGATGGCCGAGCAGAACATGCCGGCCGACTGGCTGAAGTACGGCACCGTCAACGGCACCCTCTACGGTGTGCCGCTCGGCGCCAACGTGAAGTCCTTCGTCTGGTACTCGCCGAAGCTCTTCAAGGAGAAGGGCTGGACGGTCCCCACCAGCTGGAACGACATGATCAAGCTCAGCGACACGATCGCGGCGAGCGGCATCAAGCCGTGGTGCGCCGGCATCGAGTCCGGTGACGCCACCGGCTGGCCGGCCACCGACTGGATCGAGGACGTGATCCTGCGTACGCAGGGCCCCGAGGTCTACGACCAGTGGACCACCCACGCCATCCCGTTCAACGACCCGCGGATCGTCGACGCGGTCAACCGGGCCGGCACGATCCTGAAGAACGAGAAGTACATGAACGGCGGCTTCGGCGGGGTGAAGAGCATCGGCACCACCGCCTTCGGTGAGGCCGGCCTGCCGGTCACCACCGGCAAGTGCGCCATGCACCGGCAGGCGTCGTTCTACGCCAACCAGTTCCCCAAGGGCACCAAGGTGGCCGAGGACGGCGACGCGTTCGCCTTCTACTTCCCGGCCATCGACACGGCCAAGGGCAAGCCGGTGCTCGGCGCGGGCGAGTTCGTCGTCGGCTTCACCGACCGCCCCGAGGTGCAGGCGGTGCAGACCTACCTCGCCTCGGCTGAGTACGTCAACAGCCGCGCGAAGCTCGGTAACTGGGTGACGGCGAACAACAAGCTGGACATCGCCAACGTCGCCAGCCCGATCGACAAGCTCTCCGTCCAGATCCTGCAGGACAAGACCGGCGTCTTCCGCTTCGACGGATCCGACCTGATGCCGGCCGCGGTCGGCGCGGGGACGTTCTGGAAGGGCATGGTCGAGTGGATCAACGGCAAGGACACCGCGTCGGTGCTCCAGGGCATCGAGAGCAGCTGGAAGTGATCTGAGCGGTGGGCCGGTCCGCACCCGCGGGCCGGCCCACCGGCGGATCCAGACCTGGGAGGGTCGATGGAGTTCGACTTCGCGGAGGAGCAGCCGAAGTTCCTCATGCTGATGTACGGGCTGATCGCTTTCGTCGTGGTGGTGGGCGGTCTGCTCCTGCTTCTCGACGTGGTGCCGGCCTGGTTCGCTCGGCGGCGGGAGGCACAGCTGGTCGCCGCGTCCGTCAGCGGCACCCCGCTCCCCCGCCGGCGCAAGCAGGGAGAGGGACTCTTCGCGCTCTTCTTCCTGCTGCCGACGCTGCTGCTGCTCACGGTCGGGTTGGTCGTTCCGGCCATCCGCACCACACTGCTGTCCTTCATGGACGCAGGCAGCAACGACTGGGTCGGGCTGCGCAACTACGGCTGGATGTTCTCCGACAGCTCGATCGTCCGGGTCCTGATCAACACCCTGGTCTGGGTGGTCCTTGTCCCGCTGGTCGCGACCGGCTTCGGCCTGATCTACGCCGTCCTGGTGGACAAGGCCCGGTTCGAGGCGGTGGCCAAGTCACTGATCTTCCTGCCGATGGCCATCTCCTTCGTGGGCGCCAGCATCATCTGGAAGTTCGTCTACGCCTACCGGGGCGACGGCGACCAGATCGGTCTGCTCAACCAGATCGTGGTCAGCCTCGGTGGTGAGCCCAAGCAGTGGCTGCTCGAATCACCGCTGAACACGCTGCTGCTGATCGTCATCATGGTCTGGATCCAGGCCGGCTTCGCCATGGTGGTGCTCTCCGCCGCGATCAAGTCCATCCCGGGCGACATCGTGGAGGCCGCCCGGCTCGACGGGGTCAACCCGTGGCAGATGTTCTGGCGGATCACCATGCCGAGCATCCGGCCGGCGCTGATCGTCGTGGTGGTGACGCTCACGATCGCCACGCTCAAGGTCTTTGACATCGTCCGGACCTCGACCAACGGTAACTACGACACGAGCGTGATCGCCAACGAGATGTACAACCAGGCATTCCGGTACGGCGAGAACGGGCAGGGCTCCGCGCTCGCGGTCTTCCTCTTCATCCTGGTCATCCCGATCGTGATCTACCAGATCCGCAACCTCCGTCAGCAGCGGGAGGGCTGAGATGACGACTGCAACGCCCACCGTCGCCGCCGGAACCCAGAAGACCGACGCACCGAAGACCACCGCCGGGCGGGTCCGCAAGCGGTTGAACAGCCGCACCGCGACGCTCGTCTCGATCGTCGTCGCGGTGGTCTGGACCATCCCGACCTTCGGCCTGCTCGTCTCCTCCCTCCGCCCAGAGGACGAGATCAAGACCACCGGCTGGTGGACGGCCTTCACCAACCCACAGTTCACCTTGGAGAACTACCAGCAGGTCCTGTTCGGGCAGTCGTCGTCCTCCGGACAGCTCGCCGGGTCCTTCATCAACTCCCTGGCGATCACCATCCCCTCGGTGCTCTTCCCGCTCGCCTTCGCGTGCCTCGCCGCGTACGCGCTCGCGTGGATCAACTTCCGCGGCCGGGACTGGATCTACATCGCGATCTTCGCGTTGCAGATCGTGCCGTTGCAGATGGCCCTCGTGCCACTGCTGAAGTTCTTCTCCACCGGCGTGACCCTCGGCGGCGTCACCCTGATGCCGGCCTGGGGCCTGGTCGACGAACAGAAGTTCGCGCAGGTGTGGTTCGCGCACACCTGCTTCGCACTCCCGTTCGCCGTCTTCCTGTTGCACAACTTCATTTCGCAACTGCCCGGAGACCTGATGGAGGCGGCCCGGGTCGACGGGGCCAGCCACCCGAAGATCTTCCGCACCATCGTGCTGCCGCTGATCGTGCCGGCGCTGGCGGCGTTCGGCATCTTCCAGTTCCTCTGGGTCTGGAACGACCTGCTGGTCGCGCTCATCTTCGCCGGCGGCGACGAGACGGCCCCGCTCACCGTCAAGCTCGCCGGGATGGCCGGCACCCGGGGCAACGAGTGGCAACGGCTGACCGCCGGAGCGTTCGTCTCGATCGTCGTACCGCTCGTTGTCTTCCTGTCCCTCCAGCGCTTCTTCGTGCGAGGTCTGCTCGCCGGCAGCGTCAAGGGCTGACCCGCGCGCCCGCCGCCGCCTGGCCCCTCGGGCGGCGGCGGGCGCCGGGCACCGAGCGGGGGAAACCGTGACGAGGATCGATGATGTCGCCCGGCTGGCCGGGGTCTCCACGGCCACCGTATCGCGGGCCCTGCGGGGGCTGCCGACGGTCTCGGCCGCCACCCGGCGCCGGGTGCTCGCCGCCGCCGAACAGCTCGACTACGAGGTGTCACCGAGCGCGTCCCGGCTCGCTGGTGGCCGGACCGGCACGGTCGCCGTGGTGGTCCCCCGGATCACCCGCTGGTTCTTCAGCACCGTCGTCGAGGCGGTCGAGGATTACCTCCACCAGTCCGGCTACGACCTGCTGCTCTACAACCTGGGCGGCCGGGAGCATCTCCGCCAGCGGGTCCTGCGTACGGCCAACCTGCACAAGCGGGTGGACGCAATCATGTTGGTCGCCACGCCACTACGGCCCACCGACCTGACGGCGCTGGCCACTCTGGATCTGCCCGGAGTGACCATCAGCTCGGGGAGCAGGGTGCCCAACTGGCCGTGCGTACGTATCGACGACGTGGCGGCGGCCCGGGCAGCCACCCGGCACCTCATCGACCTCGGCCATCACCGGATCGCGCACATCTCCGGCGACCCGGACGACGAGTTGGCCTTCACCACCCACCTCGACCGGCGTCGGGGCTACCAGGCGGAGCTGCGGTCCGCTGGCCTGCGACTCGACCCGAGCCTGGATGTCGAGTCCACCTTCACCATCGACGGCGGCAACCGGGCCACCGCCGAGTTGCTGGCCCGTGGCGAGCCGCCGACCGCGATCGTCGCGGCCTGCGACGAGATGGCGATGGGCGCGATGACCGCGCTACGTGACGCCAGGCTGCGGGTGCCGCAGGACGTCAGCGTGATCGGCATCGACAACCACGACCTGGCTGGTGTGCTCGGGCTCAGCACCATCGCCCAGCCCGCCGCCGAGCAGGGCCGGCTGGCCGCCCAGATGCTGCTCGACCCGCTCGGGTCCCGACCTCCGGGTCCCATCGTGGGTCAGCGGAAGGCCGCTTGCGACACGCCGGTGATCCTGCCCACTCGGTTGGTCGTCCGGGACTCGACCGCACCGCCCCGGGCAGACTGAACTCCAACCATCCGCCGCCGGCCGGCGGCTGGCGGCGACGCGGCCGGCAGCAGCACCGCCGGCAGTCCACCCACAGCTCGACACGGGAGACGACCCTGAACACCGATCCGACGCAGCAGACCCCCTCCGGTCACCCGGTCACCGGCTGGTGGACCGAGGCCACCATCTACCAGATCTACCCGCGCTCGTTCGCCGACTCGGACGGGGACGGGATCGGCGACCTGCCCGGCATCACCGCCCGCCTCGACCACCTGGTCGAGCTGGGCGTGGACGCGATCTGGCTCTCCCCCTTCTACCCGTCGCCGCAGGCCGACGCCGGCTACGACGTGGCCGACTACCGCGACATCGACCCGCTGTTCGGCACCCTTCCCGACGCGGACAAGCTGATCACCGAGGCCCGTTCCCGCAGCCTGCGGGTGATCGTCGACCTCGTCCCGAACCACACCTCGTCGGCGCATCGCTGGTTCCAGGCCGCGCTGCCCACCGCGCCCGGCAGCCCGGAGCGGTCCCGGTACATCTTCCGAGACGGTCTCGGCCCGGCCGGCGACCAGCCGCCCAACGACTGGCAGAGCGTCTTCGGCGGTCCAGCCTGGACCCGGACGGTCGACCCGGACGGGCAACCCGGCCAGTGGTACCTGCACCTGTTCGACACCGGGCAGCCGGACCTCAACTGGGACAACCCGGAGGTGCACGCGGAGTTCCTGGACGTGCTGCGGTTCTGGCTGGACCGCGGCGTGGACGGCTTCCGGGTCGACGTGGCGCACGGCCTGGTCAAGCAGGCCGACCTGGCCGACTGGCAGGAGCCACAGGAGATCCTCTCCGGCAACGAGGTCGACAAGCCGCGCCCGCCGATGTGGGACCAGGAGGGCGTGCACGAGATCTACCGGCAGTGGCGGCAGGTTCTGGACAGCTACCCCGGCGAGCGGGTGCTGGTCGCCGAGGCGTGGGTGGAGCCGGCCGAACGGTTGGCCCGCTACGTCCGCCCCGACGAGATGCACCAGGCGTTCAACTTCGAGTACCTGCTCGCCGCCTGGACCGCACCGGCCCAGTACGCGGTGATCACCCGCTCGCTGGAGGCGACCGATTCGGTCGGCGCGCCGACCACCTGGGTGCTGTCCAACCACGACGTGGTGCGGCACGCCTCCCGGCTCGGCCTGCCGATCGGCACCGTACGGCCCAACGGCATCGGCATCGGCGACCCGCAGCCGGACGCCGCGCTCGGCCTGCGCCGGGCCCGGGCGGCCACTCTGCTGATGCTCGCCCTGCCCGGCTCGGCGTACCTCTTCCAGGGCGAGGAGCTGGGGCTGCCCGAGCACACCACGCTGCCCGACGAGGCCCGGCAGGACCCGACCTGGGCGCGCAGCGGCCACACCCAGCGCGGACGGGACGGTTGCCGGGTGCCGATCCCGTGGGAGGCCGACGCCCCGTCGTACGGCTTTGGGCCGACCGACGCCAGTTGGCTGCCGCAGCCTCCGCTCTGGGCGGAGTACGCGCTGGACCGCCAGCGCGACGTGCCCGGCTCGACGTACGAGCTGTACCGCACGGCGCTGCGGCTGCGCCGCGCCCACGGGCTGGGTCGCGGCACCCTGGAGTGGTTGTCCTCGGGCGATGAGGTGCTGACCTTCCGCAACGCGGAGCTGACCGTGCTGACCAACTTCGGTGACACCCCGGTGCCGTTGCCGACCGGTGCCGAGGTGCTTGCCGGCAGCGCACCCCTGGACGACGACGGCGCGGTCCCGACCGACGTGACGGTGTGGCTGCGCTCCGTCTGATCATCACCCGACCGGCCCATTCCCGCCGACCCATGCTCCTGACCGGGGCGGCGGGGGTGGGCCGGCCCACCAAGATCGCGCAACGTCAAGGATGTCGTGGCCTCAACCCCGGCGGGAGGCCACTACATCCTTGAAACTGCGAAGCCCTGGACCGACGAGCGGGACCGGTGGGCGGTCAGAGGCGGTCAGCGCGGGCGTGCAGCAGGTCGTGCACGTTGTCGATGTCCGCCGGTGAGGTCCGCGAGGCGAGCCAGTACATGACACCGGTGGGTATGAAGAAGAGCTGGAACGCGGCCAGCCCGACGGCGAAGTTCAGTGGCGGCGGGAACGCCGCTCGCAGCCCCTGGAACACCACCCCGACCAGGCCGTTCCCGGCCGCGCGACCGACCCCGTTCACCAGGTTGCCCAGGCTGTAGACGGTGCCCCGGTGCTCCGGCGGGTTCACGTCGGCGATCAGCGCGAACCAGTTCGGCGAGTTGGCAGAGGTCAGCGCGAGCGCCACGATCGCGGTGAGCAGGCTCAGCCCCACCGACGGCTCGGTGAACACACTGGACAGCACCGCAGCGATCACCGCACCGCCGCTCGCGCCGTCCGGCACGTCGATGGTCACCGGAACGAAGAACAGCACCAGGTAGAACGGCAGCGCGGCGAGGATGCCGATCGCGGCGACCAGGGCCCGCCCCCTCGGCGTACGCCGTTGCACCGCGTCGCCGATCAGCCCACCCACGATGGAGAGCACCCCACCGAGCTGGAACAGCGTGGCGAAGACGCTGCCCACCACCACCGCGGTCGACGCCGAATAGCCCTGGGCCTCGGCCCGTTCGGCGAAGAGCACCGGCAGCCACACCAGCGAGCCGAACGCGGCCTGCGCGGTCAGGCCCTGCAGGATCAGCCACCGGTTGGTCCGTCGGGCCAGGATGCGCGGCAGATCGGCGCGGCTGATCCGATAGTCGTACTCGGCACCCGCGTCCAGCCTGTCGGCCAGCTCCGGCTCGCTCTGGCCACGCCGAATGTCGTACGTGAACAGGTAGGCCAGGGTGGCGACCAGGCCGACGCCGGTCAGCACCAGGAACGGTCGCCGCCAGTCGGTCGCCCCGAGCAGCCCGCCGCCGAGCGTGCCCGCCAGGGTGCCGACCCCCTGGGAGAGCCCCCAGAAGCTCATCACCAGCCCTCGGCGGGTCGGTGAGATCAGGTCGGTGACCACCGAGAAACCCACCGAGCCGACCGCGCCGAGCCCGACCGCGGCGACCAGCTGTGCCGCAAGGAACGTCAGGTAGCCGCCGGCGAGCGCGCTGCCGCCGGTGCCCGCCGCCCACAACAGCGTGCCCACCATGAGCAGTGGCTTGCGGTTGGTCCGGTCGCCGACGTACGCCCAGCCGACCGCTGCCACCGCGCTGACCAGGAAGCTGACCGCGGTGACCAGACCGAGCAGCCGCCCCGACACGTCGAACGCTTCGGAGATCGGGCCGTACAGCGGCGGGACCAACCCGATCGCCACGTTGTCCAGCGAAGCGAGCACCACGAACACCACGACGCTGTAGAACCGGTGCGCCGGGCCACCGCCCCGACCGGGCAGGCGTTTGCCGGGCTCCGCCCGGCCCCGGCCGGCCCCGCCACTGGTCACGGTCATGACCGGCAGCAAACCAGACTCCGCTGAGGAGGCCGTCATGCGGGTGGGTGCTGGTCAGGTTCCACCGGCACCCACCCGCGTCGATCCCGACGGTCAACTCCGGTCGAGGACCATCCCACGCGCGGCGGCGTACTGGTCACGCACAGCGGGGACGGGCTCGGCCGCGTACTCCTCGGTGCCCTCGACCGCCCAGACCGGCGGCGTGGGACCGCCCAGGACGACCCAGGCGGCCTGCCGGGCGGCGCCGTCGGCGACGTACTCCCCGGCTGGCGGGACGACGACCGGGCAGCCGAAGACCTGCGGCGCGATCTGGCGCACCGCGGCCGACCGGGCTCCGCCGCCGACCAGGATGACCCGGCGGACGATGGCACCCTGCGCGGTCAGTGCGTCCAGGCCGTCGGCGAGCGCGCAGAGCATGCCCTCCACGGCGGCCCGCGCCAGGTGCGCGGGGGTCGAGGTGCGCAGGGTCAGCCCGTGCACCGCGCCGGTGGCGAGCGGCCGGTTCGGCGTCCGTTCACCCTCCAGGTACGGAACCATGACCAGCCCGTCTGCCCCGGCTGGCGCGGAGAGCGCCAGCTCGGCCAGCTCGTCCAGACTGACGCCGAGCATCGCGGCCGCGGCGTCCAGCACCCGGGCCGCGTTGAGCGTGCAGACCAGCGGCAGGAAACGACCGGACGCGTCGGCGAAGCCCGCCACGGTCCCGCTCTCGTCGGCGGCCGGCACGTCGGCGACGCTGAACACGGTGCCGGAGGTGCCGATCGAGACGACCACGTCACCCGGGCCGGCACCGACGCCGAGCGCGGCGGCGGCGTTGTCCCCGGTGCCCGCGCCGAGCAGCGCGCCGCCCGGCCCACCCAGCCCGTCGGCCAGCTTTCCCGCCGACTCGCCCGGCCCGAGCACCTCGGGCACCACCAACCGCCGGCCGAAGCCCCGCTCCAGCAGGTCCAGTCGGTAGTCGCCGGTGGCCGGCGACCAGTAGCCGGTGCCGCTGGCATCACCCCGGTCGGTACGCAGCGCGCCCAAACCCGGTGCGCCGGCCATCCGCCAGGTCAGCCAGTCGTGCGGCAGGCAGACGGCGGCCACCCGAGCGGCCAGCTCCGGCTCGTGCCTGGCCAGCCACCGCAGCTTGGTGATGGTGAAGCTGGCCACCGGCACACTGCCGGCAGCCTCGGCCCAGAACCGACGCCCGGCCGCGCCGCCGCCGGCCTCCTCCACGAGATCGGCGGCGGCGTCGGCGGATCGGGTGTCGTTCCACAGCAACGCCGGGCGGACCACCCGGCCGTCCTCGTCGAGACACACCATGCCGTGCTGTTGGCCGGCGACGGAGATCGCCGCCACGTCGGCCAACCCGCCAGCCTCGTCGGCAGCGCTGCGCAACGCCTGCCACCAGGCTTCCGGGTCAACCTCGGTGCCGTCCGGGTGCGGCGCCCGGCCCTGCCGGAGCAGGGCACCGGTCTCCGCGTCCCGGATGACCACCTTGCACGACTGGGTGGACGAGTCAACGCCTGCGACCAACGGCATGGCGGGCCTCAGCGGGCGCCGAGCAGGTGCTCGACGGCGAGCTGGTTGAGCCGGACGAAACCGAAGCCCCGGGCGGCCACCGCGTCGACGTCGAACTCCTCGAAGGCGGTCCGGTCGGCGAGCAGGTCTTCGTACCCCTCGCCAGGGTTGAGCGTCGGGGTGCTCAGCTCGCCGACCTTGCTGGCGGCCAGCGCCTCGATCACCTCGGGGTCGGCGCGGAACGCCGCGGCCCGCTCCTTGAGCAGCAGGTAGGTGGCCATGTTGGCCGCCGCCGACGCCCACACCCCGGCCATGTCCTCGGTCCGGGAGGGCTTGTAGTCGAAGTGTCGGGGGCCGTCATAGGTCGGCCCGCCGTTCGGGCCGCCGTTCTCCAGCAGGTCCACCAGGGCGAACGAGTTCATCAGGTCACCGTGGCCGAAGACCAGGTCCTGGTCGTACTTGATGCCGCGCTGGCCGTTGAGGTCCAGGTGGAACAGCTTGCCCTGCCAGAGCGCCTGCGCGATGCCGTGGGCGTAGTTGAGCCCGGCCATCTGCTCGTGGCCGACCTCCGGGTTGAGGCCGACCATCTCCGGGTGGGCCAGCTGGGAGATGAAGGCGAGCGCGTGCCCGACGGTGGGCAGCAGGATGTCGCCGCGCGGCTCGTTGGGCTTGGGCTCCAGCGCGAACCGCAGGTTGTAGCCGCGGTCGATGACGTACTGGGTGAGCAGGTCCACCGCCTCGCGGTAGCGGTCCAGCGCGGCGCGGACGTCCTTGGCGACGTCGTACTCGGAACCCTCGCGGCCGCCCCACATCACGAAGGTGCTCGCGCCCAGCTCGGCGGCCAGGTCGACGTTGCGCAGCACCTTGCGCAGCGCGTACCGGCGGACGTCGCGGTCGTTGCTGGTGAAGCCGCCGTCCTTGAAGACCGGGTGGGTGAAGAGGTTGGTGGTGACCATCGGCACCACGAGGCCGGTCTCGTCGAGGGCCTTGCGGAACCGGGCGATGTGCTGGTCGCGGGTGGCGGCGTCGACGCCGAACGGAATCATGTCGTCGTCGTGGAAGGTGATGCCGTACGCGCCCAGCTCGGCGAGCCGGTGCACCGCCTCGACCGGGTCGAGCTCGGGGCGGGTCGCGTCACCGAACGGATCGCGAGCCTGCCATCCGACGGTCCAGAGCCCGAAGGAGAACTTGTCGGCGGGAGTGGGACGGGGTGCCATGAGCAACCTCCGGGGTGGTGGTGTCCGCTATTTGTTCAACCATTGAATTATTTGCTCGGCCTATGGCACTGTCAAGGGGTGAGCCTCACCCACGCCCCGGCCGGCGCAGCCCGTCAGGGCAGTCTGCGCGAGCTCAACCTCGCCCTGGTGCTCGGCCGGATCGCCGCAGCCCACCGACCCCCGTCCCGGGCCGATCTGGCGACCGCGACCGGCCTGACCAGAGCCACGGTGTCCGCGGTGGTCGAGGACCTGCTCGCCGGCCGGTTGGTCAGCGAATCCGACCCCGCGCCCCGCGCCGGCGCCGGCCGCCCGGCACGAGGGCTGGTCCTGGCCGACCAGGGCCCGGCCGGGCTCGGCCTGGAGGTCAACGTCGACTACCTGGCGGTCTGCGTGGTGGACCTCGGCGGCCAGGTCCGGCACCGCACCGTGCATCGGGCCGACCTGCGCCCGGTGGCCCCCGCCGACGCCCTGGCCCGGCTGGTCGAGCTGGCCTCGGAGGCCCGGGACGACGCCGCCGACCAGGGCCTCACCCTGGCCGGGGCCGCGCTCGCGGTGCCCGGCCTGGTGGACGACGCCGGGCTGGTCCGGCTCGCGCCGAACCTCGGCTGGCGCGACGTGCCGGTGCCCGCGCTGCTCGCCGAGCACCCCCCGCTGATCGAGCAGGTACCCGGCATCCCGGCGCTGGTGGTGGACAACGAGGCCAACCTCGCCGCGCTCGGCGAGCTGCACTCCCGGCCACCCGGCCCGTCAAGCTTCCTGCACATCTCCGGAGAGGTGGGTATCGGCGCCGGCATCGTGCTGGACGGGGCGCTGTTCCGCGGCGTCCGCGGTTGGAGCGGCGAGATCGGGCACCTCCCGGTCCACCCCGAGGGCCGTCCGTGCCGCTGCGGCGGGCAGGGGTGCCTGGAGCAGTACGCCGGCCAGGAGGCGATCGTGGCCGCCGCCGGGCTGGTCCGGGCGGAGCTTCCCGCGGACACCGCGACGGCACGGCTGGCCGAGCTGGCCGAGGCCGGCGACGCTGACGCGCTGCGGGCGCTGCACGACGCCGGGACGGCGCTCGGTGTCGCGGTGGCCAGCGTCGTCAACCTGCTCGACCTGGACACCGTGGTGCTCGGTGGCGGTTACGCGGCGCTGGCACCCTGGTTGTGCCCTCCGGTGCTCGCCGAGATCGCCAGCCGGGTGCTCACCGCCGCCTGGTCGCCGGTCACGGTCCGGCCGTCGACGCTCGGCGCGGAGGCTGCCGCGGTGGGTGCCGCCGGCTCGGTGGTCCGCCGGATCGTCGCCCAGCCCGCCGGTTGGCTGGCCCGCTCCGGCTGATCGGCACCCACTCCGGTTGATCGGCGGCTGGATCAGGCGGTCCGCGCCACCGGTGGGTCGCCGGCCGGCCACTCCCGAGTGGTGCCCACCGACCGTTCCGGGCCGCCCGACGGGCCCGCCCACCCCGCGCGGGTCTGCCGGTCCGAATCGACCGACCACTCCCCCGAACGCCCAGCGGGCTGATCCGGGGCATCCGGCCAGCCACCCTGGCCCGTCGACTCGCCCGGTCCCGACGTGCTCTGGGCCTGCTGCCGGCGAGCGGTCTCGTCGAACTCCCGCATCCCGCGCAACAGCGCGTCGCGGCCCGTCGCGCTCATCCCATCCAGCACGGTGGCGAGCTGCGCCTGACGGTCGGCCCGCAGCTCAGCGAGGAGCCGGCGGGCATCCGGGGTCAGATGCAGCGAGATTTCCCGCCTGTCGAAGTGGCCCGGCTCGCGCTGCAGCATGCCGGCAGCGACCAACCGGTCGCAGAGACGGCTGGCGGAGCTGAGGAGCATGTCGAGCTGGGTGGCGAGCCGACGCAGGTTGATCCCGTCGGACTGCTCCACCACCATCACCGCCCGTAGCTGGGCACCGGAAACGCGGTTGGCGGTCCCCTCCCGGGCGGATTCCCAGATGCCCAACAGGGCAGCGGCCGCCGCATCCAACGCGGCAGCCATACTCGTCTCGGGGCCCGGTGGGCCGTTCAGTTCGGCCATGGTGGCCCGAGACTACTCCGAACCCACTGGTCGTCGAGCTTTCAGTAAGGGAGTGATGATGAGCGAACCGGTCAATCAGGCACGATGCGCCCTGAACGAGACACCAGCCGACCTGCTCGTCGGCGGGGTCGGGGACGTGCTCGTCCGGTCGTACGGAATCACCGACGTCGAGCTCTACCAGGTCGACTACCGGCTCGCGGAGCTGTTGCCGCTCACCGAGGGTGACCCCATCACGAGCCCCGGGCACCCCGCCTGGCGTGCCTTCGACCACCAGTCACCGATACTGACCGACGGCACCGCCTGGTTGCCGGTCACCATGCGCGGCGAGCGCCGGGGTGTGCTGTGCCTGTCGCCCGTCCCGGACGACCGCGACGTCCTCGCCGCGCTGGCCGACATCGGCACCGCGCTCGCCCACGAGTTGGCGGCGGTCTCCGCCGGCACCGACGTCTACCGGGCGGCGCGGCGCTCCCAGCGCCTCACCCTGGCCGCCGAGATGCAGTGGGACCTGCTCCCCGGCCGCAGCCGGATTCGACCGTCGTTCAGCCTGGCCGGGCAGTTGGAGCCGGCGTACACGGTGCGCGGCGACAGCTTCGACTGGTCCGACGACGGGCAGCGGCTCTGGTTGTCCACCATCAACGGCACCGGTGAGGGTGTCGCCGCCTCCCTGCTCACCTCGTTGGCCACCCACGCGCTGCGCAACGCGCGCCGCGCCGGGCTGAGCCTGGCCGACCAGGCCGCCCTCGCCGACCAGGCCATCTACGACCTGTACCGGGGCGAGCAGCACCTGTCCGCGTTGCTGATGGAACTGGACCTGCGTTCGGGTCTGATGACCGTGGTCGACGCGGGCTCACCCCGACTGGTCCTGGTGCGCGACGGGGAGGTCACCGAGCAGCCCCTGGAGGCGCAGTTCCCGCTCGGCATGTTCGAGGCGACCGACTACCACGAACAGAAGTTCCCCATGGAGCGCGACGACCGTGTGTTCGTCGTCAGCGACGGGGTGCTGGAGGCCACCGGGCAGCAGATGCGCTACGGCGAGACGGCCCTGGACCGGTTTTTGCGCCGGACCGGTCCGATGGCGCCACTGGACGCCGTCCGGTCACTGATCGGTGACCTGCGCGCGTTCGTGGCCGGTGACCTGGTCGACGACGCGGTGGTCGTCTGCCTGGACTGGACCGGCCCACAACCGTGACCGGCGGCGGTCAGTACGCGCCTCGGCCGTTCAGGACCGCACCGAAGGTCTTCCAGAGGATGGTGAGGTCGGCGGCGAGGGACCAGTTCTCCACGTAGTAGAGATCGAGCCGGATGCCGTCCTCCCAGCTCAGGTCGGAGCGACCGCTGACCTGCCACAGGCCGGTCATGCCGGGCTTGACCAACAGCCGCCGGGCCACGTCGCCGTCGTACCGGGCCACCTCCGAGGGCAGCGGCGGGCGGGGCCCGACCAGGCTCATCTGGCCCAACAGCACGTTGACCAGCTGCGGCAGCTCATCCAGCGACCACTTGCGCAGCAGCCGGCCGACGCGGGTGACCCTGGGGTCGTGGCGCATCTTGAACATCAGGCCGTTGGTTTCGTTGCGGGCGGTCAACTCGGCGAGCAGCGCGTCGGCGTTCACCACCATGGTGCGGAACTTGAACACGCCGAACTCCTGCCCGCCCCGCCCGACGCGGACCTGTCGGAACAACACCGGGCCCCGACTGTCGAGTTTGATGGCCAGGGCGATGAACGCGATCAGCGGCAGCAGCATCGCCAGCGCCAGGGACGACACGGACCGGTCGACGAAGCCCTTCACCAGCTTGCGTGCCCCGCGAAACTCGGGCGCCTCGACGTGGATCAACGGCAGGCCGGCGACCGGCCGGGTGTGGATCCGCGGGCCGGCGACGTCGGTCAGCGCGGGTGCCACGACCAGGTCGACGCCGGTCCCCTCCAACTGCCAGCCGAGGCGGCGCAGCCGGGTGGCGGTCAGCTCGCCGGAGGCGGTCACCGCGACGGTGTCCGCGCCGATCGCGGTGGCGGCCTCCGGGATACCGCGGAACGACCCCACCACCGGCACGTCACCCAGCCGCTGCGCCACCGGCGCGAGCAGCGCGTCGGGGATGCACGCGCCGACCACCTGGTAGCCGGCGTACGGCTCGCGGCGCAGCGTGTGCACCAACTCCAACACGTGGGCGGTGTCGCCGACCACCAGCACCTTGCGGGACCACCCGACGCCCATCGAGCGGGCCCGGTGCAGGCGCTTGCGGGCGGCGAACCGCGCCACCTCCAGCCCGACGGTGCCCACCGCGAAGGAGATGCCCAGGAAGCCCCGGGAAACGCCGACGTCGGCGATGTAGCCGACGATCGCTATCGCGCCGGCCAGGCGCAGGCTGGCGGAGCTGACCCGCCGGTACTCGTCCGCCCCGTAGCCGATCACCCGGTCGTCGTAGCAGCCGAGCGCCTTGAGCGAGATCAGCCAGGCCAGCACCAACCCGGGAGCGACCAACACGTACGGGACGTCCGAGCCGGTCGGTTCGTCGTCACCGAAGCGGGTGACGTACCCGATGAGCAGCGCGATGATGAGGATGGTGGTGTCCAGCACCACCAGGACCCGAACGTAGGACCGTTCGTCGGCGCGCCCCACCAGCCCGGCACGACGGCCGTTCGGCTCCGCCGACGTGGCGGGGGTCAACAGTGTCGCCGCGGTCACCGGGCCTCCCCACTCTGTTCAGGATGGCCCCGGCCGGGTCGGACCGGGAGCGGACCGACTATCGCGGAACACGTTGACATCCTGCCTCGACAACTATGATGGCCGATTGCTTCGGACGTATTGCCGTCACTTTTCTTCAACAACCGCGTGGCCGAAAAGGGGCCTGCCATACCGGATCGACGGTACGGCAGGCCCCTTCGCGTCTGAGCGTCGGCTCAGCGCGGTGCCGGCGGGCGCCGCGCGATGGCGCTGAGGAAGATGGCGCCGATCTCGCTCGGGTCCTTGGTGACGAAGATGTCGCCGCCGGTCACCTTCGTGATCGACTCCAGCTCGGCCTTGCTGACGCCCTCACCGATACCGATCATGATGACCTGGACCGGCCGCTCGGGGTCGGCGACCTGCTTGAGCTTGGCGAGCAGCTGCTGCTGGTTGAGGCCGTTGTCGTCCTCGTTCTTGCCGTCGGTGAACAGCACGATCGAGTTGACCCGGCCGGGCTGCCAGTCCTCCTGCACCGCCTGGTACGCGGCGAGCATGGTGTCGTAGAGGCCGGTGTCGCCACTGGAGGGCTTGATGGTGCCGAGCGCCGCATCCAACTGGGCCCGTTGGCCGGAGAGAGGCCCGATGGGGATCAGCTGCCTGTAGTCCCGGTTGCCGACCAGTTTGGTGGAGAAGGTCCACAGGCCGATCGACCAGGAGTCGTCGAAGAGGCCGAGGCCGCGACGGGCCGCGTCCACGGTGACCTCCTCCCGGCTGCGATTGTTGGCGCTGGGCACTGGTTCCTTCATCGAGCCGGAGACGTCGATGACGGCCAGCATCCGACCGGACTGGGTAGCGATCGACCAGCTGGAGACGACCCGCTGGATCGCAGCAGGGTCGAGGCCACCCGCGGCGCTGCCGCCGTTCGCCGGTGCGGTCGGCGCGCCGCCGGACGGGCTCGGAGCACCCTGCGGCGCCTTGAAGCCATCGCCCCAGTTGCCGTCCGGCGCGCGCAGTGACTGCGCCGCGAGCCGGTTGCGGAAGGTGGGGCTGGTGAGCAACTCGAACAGCACCCGGGCCGCCGACGCCTTGCTCGGCTCGATGCCCGGCAGCACCGCGTACGGGTAGTCCAGCGGCATCGGCGCCGGCTCCATGTAGAGCGCGGCGAGCGGCACCGGCGGCTTCTTGCTGTTGTAGGCGATCACGTCTTCTTCGGACAGCGCCGCGGCGCCGAGCCCGCTGGCGATGGACGTCGCGTCGTTGGCGGTCGGGAAGCGGGCCAGCAGGTCGTTGCGGAGCGAGGAACGCCCGGTGGCCAGTGCCCGAAGCGCGCCGACGGTGTTGCGCTGGGCGTCGCCGCCGGCGGCGCTGGCGGCCGCGGTCAGCGAGAGCAGGCCGGACAGGCCGGCCGCGTCGCGGGTCGGCTCGACGATCCCGGTACGCAGGGGCGTGCTGGTGTTGTTGACCTGCTTGAGCAGGTCGGTCCAGTTGAACTTCTTGTCGGGCCAGCCCAGCCGGGTGGCGATCGGCTCCGGCATCGCGACGACGATGGGGCTACGCGCGATGGACGCGCCGTTGGTCGGAGCGAACGCGGTCGCGTCCTTCTTCAACCGCAGCAGCCAGGTCGAGGAGTCGGGCACCCAGACGTCCGGGCTGACGGCGGTGCCGCTGGCCTGCCCAACTCCGGCCAGGACCGCGCCGTGCTTGGCCGCCACCACGGCAGCCACGTCGACCGGGTCGGAGGCGGAGACGTCCACCCGGATGCAGGTGGGGCCTACGGCAGCGCCGTCCTTCACCCACTGGGACGCGGCGGCGTCCACCGCGGGCGCGAGCTCGGAGGCGACCGCCACGGCGAGCCGGATCTCGCCCGAGCAGTTGGGCTGGATCAACTCCCGATAGCCGAACCACGCACCGGCCGTGACGACGAGCACCGTCGCCGTCCCGGCGGCGGCTGCTAGATGGAGTTTCGAACTCATGCGATGGCGGCCTGCTGACACGGTGACCATCTTGCGTACAAGGTGCCCGCTCTGCCACATCCGTTCGGACGAAAGTTACGCAGGAGAAACAGTTGATCGCCTTTTCGGTACACAGAGTGATGAGCCGGCCCCGTGGCGTGGCCGAATCAGTGCCGCCCTCGCATCTCGACTCCGTGGCTCAGGGCAGCACACAGGTCGGGCTCGGCACCGGCACCGGCTCTCCAACGGGCTCCGGGACGCCGGTGGCCGCATCCCGCCGGAAGACACGCACCATGTCCGCCCGCTCATCGGCGACGTAGAGGTGCTCGCCGATCAGTGCGAAGTGCCGGGGCCACTGACCGCCAGTGTCCACTTCGGCCACAAGCTCGGGCAGCTCACCTGCCAGGGTGAAGACCGCCAGGGTCCCCACCCCGCGGTTGGCGACATAGAGGAACCGGCCGTCCGGGCCGACCGCGACCTCCGACGGCTGGACATGGCCGGGACGCGCGCTCGCCTCGACCCGACCGCGCTGGTGCAACGCGCCGTCGTCGGTCAGTTCGTACGCGGTGACCGAGGCGTCCAGCTCACCGACGAGGTAGCAGCGCCGCCCGTCCGGGTGGCGGGCCAGATGCCGGGGCCCGGTGCCGGGCGTCGTGCGGATCCGGGGCGCACGGGGCACCAGGCGCCCGCTCGCGCCGTCCAGGTCGTACCGGTAGACCGAGTCGGTGCCGAGGTCCACCGCGAGGAGCGGCCCCCGGCCCCCGCCCGGGGAGACCATGTGGGCGTGCCCGTGGTCCTGACGCTCCGGGTCGGGGCCGTGCCCCTCATGCACCACCAGGTCGGTGCGCTCGCCGGGCACGCCCTGCGGGTCGAGCGGGAGGACCGCGACGCTGCCGCTGCCGTAGTTGGCGGCCACCAGGTGACCGCCGTCGGACAGCACCGCCAGGTGGCAGGGTTCGGCGCCACCGGTCGACCGGCTGCCGAGCGGATCCAACGCGCCGTCCGGCCCGACCCGCCAGGCGCTGATCTCCCCGTCGGCCAGCTCGTTGACCGCGTAGAGCACGGGGTGGGTGGGGTGCCGCGCCAGGAAGGAGGGGGACGGGGTGACCGCCACCGTGCCGAGCGGGGTCAGCGCCCCGGTCGCCGGGTCACGATGTGCCGCGACGATGCCGCTGCCCCGCCCGCCACTCTCCGCGGTGTAACCCCCGATATGGACGATCTCGCCCCGACCACTCACGTTCCACTCCTCCGCCGGCATTCTCCGCTGATCCAATCAGAGGCTGCCCGCGTTGCCCGCCCGTTAACCGGCTTTCCAGCCCGGATCTCAGGCCGCCGGCACCGGCTCCCCACGCTGCCGCGCCACGTGCTCGACCAGAGAGATCAATACCATCTTTCCGGACTGCCGGTCCCGGGCGTCGCAGAGCACCATCGGCACGTCCGGGTCCAGATCGAGCGCCCGGCGTACGGTCTCCAGGTTGAAACGGCGGGAGTCGTCGAAGCAGTTCACGCCCACCACGAACGGGATACCGCGCTGCTCGAAGTAGTCGATCGAGGGGAAGCAGTCGGCCAGCCGGCGGGTGTCGGCGAGCACCACCGCGCCGAGCGCGCCAAAGGCCAGCTCGTCCCAGAGGAACCAGAACCGGTCCTGACCCGGGGTGCCGAACAGGTAGACCTGCAGGTCTTCGTTGATGGTGATCCGGCCGAAGTCCATCGCCACCGTGGTGGTCGACTTTCCCTCCACCCCGGAGACGTCGTCGGTGCCTATCCCGGCTCCGGTCAACACCTCCTCGGTCTGCAACGGACGCACCTCACTCAGGGCACTCACCAACGTCGTCTTGCCAGCCCCGAAGCCTCCCGCGATGAGGATCTTCAGTGCCAGCGGGATCGTGGTGCTGGTGCCCGCATGGTCATAGCGCACGGAGTCCACTGACCACCGCCTTGAGGATGTCGTCGTCGGGAAGGATTCCGGCGGCCGGCGGCTCGTGCACCGCGACCAGGCCCTGAGCCAGGAGGTCACCGAGCAGGACCCGGACTACACCGACCGCGAGGTCCAGCTCGGCTGCCAACTCGGCCACCGACACCGGCCGGCGGGCCAACGCGACCAGCCGCCGATGCTCCGGGAGCACCTGCGGATGGCTCGCCGCGTCGACGTCCGACCCGGCCAGCACGAACGCGACCAGGTTGAAACCGTCGACGGCGGAGCGTACCCGGCCTCCGGTGAGGGTGTACGGGCGCACCACCGGGCCGGCGTCGCCGTCCAGCCACTCGTGCTGCGGCCCGGGCGGCTCAGCCCGCATCACCGGTTCCCACCGACGATCGGGCCGGCGCGGCGAGGCTCTCCCCCACCCGGATGACCAGCATCGCCATCTCGTACGCGACCAGCCCGATGTCCGCGTCGACGTCGCTCACCACCGCCAGGCAGGCGCCCTGTCCGGCGGCGGTGACGAAGAGGTACGCCGACTCCATCTCGACCACGGTCTGCCGGACCGGGCCGCCGTCCACGTGCCGGCTGGCGCCCCGGGCCAGGCTGGAGAAGCCGGCGGCGAGCGCGCAGAGGTGCTCCGCGTCGGAGCGCTCCAACTCGGCCGAGCAGCCGAGCAGCAGACCATCAGCGGAGAGCACCACCGCCTCCCGGGCGGCCGGTACGCGTTGCACCAGGTCGTCGAGCAACCAGTCGAGGCCGGCGCTCTGCTTCGTCGAATGCCGCACTAGGCGTCCCTCTCAGTCGCGGTCGGAGGTTCGGGGGGCGTCGCCGGCCCGGGCGGAGCAGTCGACGCCGGCGGTGCCGCCGCAGCGGCGGGAGTGATTGCGGTGGCGCGTCCGCGGGTGGTGCCAGCCTGGAGGGCCGCCATCACCCGACGCACCTCCTCCGGAGATCGGGGCGTCGGGGTGTCGGTGACGGTCGACCGGGGCCGGGCCGTGGGGGTGTGCCGCCGCTGCCGGCGTGGCAGACCGTCCAGCTCGTCGGCCGTCGCTGACCCTTTATCACCGAGCCCGTTGGCCGGCGACGTGTCCGGTGCTCCGGCGGGCGGGGCTGCGGCGGCGGGCGGGGCCGTGGGCGGGCGGGTACGTGGGCGGGGCGCGGTGCCCCGGCGGGCCGTTCGAGCCAGCCGCCGGCTCGGGTCGGCCGAGGCGGCCCCCAGCGTGGCAGGGTCGGGGCCGGCCGGCGGCTCGGTGGTGACCAGGTCGGAGGGGACCAGCACCACGGCGGTCACCCCGCCCTCCCCGGAGGGACGCAACCGCACCTGCACGCCGTGCCGGGCAGCCAGTCGGGCCACCACGAACAGGCCGAGTCGGGCGCTCTGCGCCGGGTCGAACTCGGGCGAGCTGGCCAGCCGGGTGTTGGCGGTCTCCAGCGCCGCGGCGGACATGCCCAGCCCCTGGTCGGTGATTTCCAGGGCGTACCCGTCGGCCGCTGGTTCGCCGGTCACGGTGACCCGGGTGTCCGGCGGTGAGAAGGCGGTCGCGTTCTCGACCAGCTCGGCGAGCAGGTGGATGACGTCGCCGACTGCCCGGCCCAGCACACCCGCCGGTTGCACGGCGGTGATGTCCACCCGGTCGTACGCCTCGACCTCGGAGATCGCGCCGCGGATCAGATCGACCATCGCGACCGGGTTGCGCCACCCTCGGCCGGGCGCGGAGCCGGCGAGGATGACCAGGTCCTCGGCGTGCCGGCGGAGCCGCGTTGCCAGGTGGTCGACCTGGAACAGCTCGGCCAACTCGTCCGGGTCCTCGGCGCGCCGCTCCATCCGGTCCAGCAGATGCAGCTGACGGTGCACCAGGCTCTGGCTCCGTCGGGCGATGTTGAGGAAGACCTCGTTGAGCCCGCGACGCAGGGTGACCTCGTCCACCGCGGCCTGGACGGCGGTGCGCTGCACCTCGGTGAAGGCGCGCCCGACCTCGCCGATCTCGTCGTGGCCGTGATCCAGCGGCGGTGCCTCCCGGGCGACGTCGACCACCTCGCCACGACGCAGCCGGGTCACCACGTCCGGCAGACGGTGTTCGGCCAGCTCCAGCGCGGCGGTCCGGACGCCGCTGAGCCGCCGGGCCAACGTGCGGCCGACCCGCAGCGCCACCAGCACCGAGACCACCACGGCGACGAGCCCGAGCACGCCGGCGGCGGCCAGCCGCGCCAGGATGCGGACCGCCATCGGCACCGAGCGGTCGGTGAGACCGTCGGCCTCGGCCAGCTCGAAGTCGCGCAACTGCTGCTGCACCGCGTCATGGCTGGCCTGCCAGGCCGCCGCGTCGACCGGCGGCCGGCCGGACCGGTTGGCCTCGATCAGCGTGTCCTGCATCGTGCGTAGCCGGGTGAACGCCTCACCCTCGGTCAACCGTTGGTACGCGGCCCGGCCGGTCTCGGGCAGGTCGGCCACGGCGCTCTCGATGAGCCACCGTTGGTTGCCGATGGCCTGCACGAGCTGGGTGTGCTCCCCCTCGGCGAACCGACCGGCGGTCAGCGCACCTGCCAGCATCGCGTCGCTCTGGCCGAGCAACTCCCGGGAGCGACCCAACGCGGTGAGCGCCAGTGCCTGCCGGTTGAGGTCCTGGTCGGTCAGGGTCGCCATGCCGGCGAACGCCTGGAAGGCCGAGGAGACCATGCCGCTGTACAGGCCGAGCGCGCCGGCCCGGTCCACCTTGCGGTCGTCGATGAAGTCCCGGCCGGCCGGCAGCGCCGCCAGGGCGGTGACCAGCTGGTCGACCCGGGTCTCCAGCAGGTCGTCCGCGGCGTCGCGCAGGGCTTCCCCGTCGACCCGGCGGCGCAGCTCGGCGACCGCCCGATCGGTGCGCTCGCGCTGCTCGGCCAGAGCGGGCAGCTCGGTGGTGCCCGCGAGCTGCACGACCGAGAGCCGGCGTTCCCGTTGCAACTCGGTGACCACGACCTCGCCGGGGCGGCCCAGGTCGTACAGCAGGGTGCGGGCGGAGAGCAGGTTCAGGGCGGGACCGAAGGTCAGCGTGGTCGCGAAGATCCACAGCGCCAGGAGCGCGGTCACCGGCGCGACGACCAACGCGGTCAGCTTCGAGCGGATCGGCCAGTCGCGGGTTCTCATCAGACCTCGCCCGTACAGGGGTGGCAGGAGGGGTGCCGGCACCGCCGGGCAACGCGTCGGCCGGCTGCGCGCCCGGCAGTGACGCCGGGCACCGGCGCGGGCGCCTTGGGCAGGATACGTAATCGAGGGCAGTTGCACTACCGCCTGTCGCACCGACATCGACGCTCCGGGACGCGGCCGACCGGGCAACGGCGAACGCCCCGCCGGCGGACCGGCGGGGCGTTCGTCGTGCTGCGGGACGGATCAGGAGTTGTCGGCGATGCCGAGCCCTTCGGCGATCCGACGGCCGTAGTTCTCGTCGCACTGGCTGAAGTGCCAGACCATCTTCTCCTGGATGTGCTTGTCGCACTGGGCCAGCAGCCCGGTCAGGTTGAGGATCAGGTCGTCGCGCTCCCAGTCCGCCATCTCGCGGAAGCGGTGGCCCGCCTGGGAATAGTTGTTCTGCCGCTCGATCGGAGCCTTCATGATCTGCCCGGAGACGAACGGCCGGTACTCCCGGTAGGACTCGTCGGCCTCCTGCAGGCCGGCGACCGAGGACGGCTCGAAGTTGATGTGCGGGTTACCGCCCCGGTTGTCCACCCCGTACGACATCTGGCCGCCACCCTGGTTGGTGCTGACCTCGACGTCCTCGCGCGGCCGGTTGACCGGCAGCTGGAGGTAGTTCGGGCCGACCCGGTAGCGCTGGGTGTCCGAGTAGGAGAAGGTCCGGCCGACCAGCATCTTGTCGTCGGAGAAGTCGATGCCGTCGACCAGCACGCCGGTGCCGAAGGCGATCTGCTCGTTCTCGTTGTGGTGGTCGGTGATGTTGCGGTTGAGCGTCATCATGCCGACCGGCAGGTACGGGAACTGCTCCTCCGGCCAGATCTTGGTGTCGTCGAGCGGGTCGAAGTCCAGCTCCGGGTGCTCGTCGTCGCTCATGACCTGCACGTTGAGCTCCCACTGCGGGTACTCACCGCGTTCGATGGCCTCGTAGAGGTCCCTGGAGGCGTGGCCCAGCTCGGTGGCCTGGATGGCGTCCGCCTCGGCCTGGGTCAGGTTGTGCTCGCCCTGCTGGGTCATCCAGTGGAACTTGACCAGCACGCCCTCGCCCTGGGCGTTGACGAAACGGTAGGTGTTCACCCCGGAGCCGCGCATGGTGCGGTAGTTCTTCGGGATGCCGTACGGGGAGAAGAGCCAGGTCAGCATGTGCATCGACTCCGGCGTGTTCGACATGAAGTCGAAGATCCGGTTCGGCTCCTGGCGGAAGGTCACCGGGTCCGGCTTCAGCGAGTGGATCACGTCGGGGAACTTGATCGCGTCGCGGATGAAGAAGACCTGGAGGTTGTTGCCCACCACGTCCCAGTTGCCGTCCTCGGTGCGGAACTTGACGGCGAAGCCGCGCGGGTCGCGGGCGGCCTCGGAGGAGTCCCGGCCGCCGATGACGGTGGAGTACCGGATGGTGACGGGGGTCTTCTTGCCCTTGGTCTGGAACAGCTTGGCCCGGGTGTACGTCGCGGCCGGCTTGTCGCCGATGGTCCCGTACGCCTCGAACTCGCCGTGCGCGACGAAGCCACGCGCGTGCACCACCCGCTCCGGGATCCGCTCCCGGTCGAAGTGGCTGATCTTCTCCAGGAACTGGTAGTTCTCCAGCGTCGCGGGGCCGCGCGAGCCGACCGTCCGCTGCTGCTGGTTGTTGTTGACGGGGTGACCCTGCCGGGTGGTGAGGATCGGCTTATTGGCCTGGTCGCTCATCGCTCTCCTCCAGATGGCTGGTGCGGCGTGTCTGATCGGTGCTCGGGCTGACAGTCGGGGCAGCGGCCGCGGTAGGTGACGTCGGTGTCGACGATCGCCCTCGGTCCAGGCGGACCCGGGTCAGCCGGGTGATCGTGTCGGCGTCCAGGTGTGGCCGTTCGCGCACCGTCGCGATCCGGCATCACCCCACCCAAGCTCGTTTTCTGGAATGAGTCAAGTTTTAGTCGGATGCGGCACTGTGTGCCTCGTCATCGTTGGCGAGGAAATCTCGACGTCGAACGCAGGCCGGCAAGGAAAGTGCGCCGGAACGGGATTGGCGATCAGTACGCGGAGGGAATACCGGGTAACGAAGGAGGAGCCCATGTCGCCCACGCAGATAATCGTCATCGTGCTCGTCGTGCTGGTGATCGCGGCACTGGCCGTGGCCGCCCGGTCGCTCATCCGGCGCCGCGAGCTGCGCAGCCGGTTCGGCCCGGAGTACGACCGGGTGGTTGCCGAGCAGGACAGCCGATCCGCCGCGGAGCGCGAGCTGCGCGACCGGGAACGCCGGCACGCCGAACTCGAGCTCACCCCGCTCAGCCCGGAGTCCCGGGCCCGCTACGCCTCCGCCTGGGAGGAGCTCCAGGTCCGCTTCATCGACTCGCCGAGCGAGACCGTGGGTGACGCGGACGAACTGGTCACCCGGCTCATCGAGGAGCAGGGCTACCCGACCGGGGACTTCTCCGACCAGACCGCCCACCTCTCCGTCGACCACGCCCGCACGCTGACCAACTACCGGGACGCGCACGAGATCCACCTGCGCAACTCCCGGGGCGAGGCAAGCACCGAGGAGCTGCGCCAGGCGGTCGTGCACTACCGGGCACTCTTCGCCGACCTGCTCGGCGAGGAGCCGGTCGGCCACCACCCGCCCGAGCAGCGCCACCCGGACACCCCGCACGACGCCACGAGCCGCTGAGGAGGCCACCGATGCGCCAGGAAGACCAGCAGGTGAGCAACGACCATCCGGAGGCGGTCCGGTCCGAGCCGGTTCCGGTGCCCCCGGCCGGCGACCGGGCCGGCCGCTCGGACGTGCCCGAGGACGCCCTGGACGACCGGGGCACCTTCGACGACCCGTCCGCGGCCGACGAGCGGACCGACGGTTCCGACCGGCGCCGCCGGCCGGACGACCGGTCCGACGACCAGTACGACGAGGGCGGGTTCCACGAGCCGGGGCCGCTGCCGACCACGTTCGGCGCCACCACGGTGGCCGACGCGGTGGCGGCGTCCGCGCTGGCGAGCCCGCGCCCGCAGGACCAGCCGGACCCCCGGGCCGAGCGGACCGCCCAGCCGGGCGACGGTGCCGAGGACGGCGAGCGTGCGGGTCTGCGCGCCGATCCCACCGCCGAGTTGCACCGCCGGAACACCGACGCCGATGTCGACCCGGACACCGACGACGACCGGCGTGCCGACGAAGACACGTCCGCGCAGACGGCCGTACCGCCGGGAAGCACGAACGGTGCGTCCGAGCGGCGCGGCGATCCGACCGTGGCCGGTGGCGATTCGGACGCGGCCGCCTACGGCAGCGCGACGCCGGAGATGGTCGATCCGGACGCGGTCTCACCGGACGCCGACCCGGTGCTCGCCGGGCGCGGCACCGGCACCTCGCTGGGGTCCGCTGGGACGTCCCTACCGGCCGGGTCGACCGTGGCAGCCGAGGCGGCCGCGCTCCTCGACGCCGACACGGCACAGGCGTTCCGGGACCGTTGGCGGGACGTGCAGCTGCGCTTCGTGGACGATCCGCAGGGCGCAGCCGCCGAGGCGCAGGCGCTGGTGGAGGAGGCCATCCAGGCCCTCGCCTCGGCGCTGGCCGCGCAGAAGACCACCCTCGGCGGATGGCAGGACGCCGGCTCGGCGGACACCGAGCAGCTGCGGGTGGCGGTGCGCCGCTACCGGGACTTCCTGGACCGCGTGCTGGGTCGCTGAGCGACGACAGACCAGGGGCGCCCCGGCCGGTCGGCCGGGGCGCCTCCGCGCATCCGTCAAAGCCACCTGTGATGTCGCCCGTCCGGGCCGGAAGGCCACCAGACCGCCCCGGCACACCCGAATACGGCTCCCGGGGTAATAGGGCGCGCGCGGCCGGGCTGTTCGACATCCGGCGCGTGATCGGTGGCCTCTTGGTGGCGTACGCCCGGCACCTGACGGCCGGGCCGTGCGGCATGAGCAGGACACCAGGGGGTACGCGAGGGAAATCAGGCACCGTGTCGGACCCAGGAGGCAGCACCATGACCGATCGCGATCGCCAACCGCCGTTGGAGGACAGCCCGGAGGTGGCCTCGGCGGTGGATGATGACACCAGCGTCCCGCAGCTGCGGACCGGCGGTGGCCCGGACCGGGACACCCCGGCCTTCTCCGAGCCCCGCAGCCGGCCGAACGACCTCGCGCCGGGCACCGACGAGCTGATCGGTGACCCCTACGCTGCCGGCACCGGGGCGACCGGTACGGGCACCGGCGCTGGCGGGGACAACATTCGCACTGGGGCGGAGCAGCCCTGGGAGCCGGAGGACCTGGTGATGGCCCGCGGGCAGGACCTCACTCCGGAGAACCTGGACAAGGCCCGCCGCGACCTGGCCGAGCAGGGTCGGGCGGCGATCGAGCGCACCGTGCCCTGACGGGGTACGGGGGTGGGTCCCCGACCCGACCATCACGGTCGGGTCGGGGACCCGGGGGACCTGCCGCCGGCAGTGCCTCACCTACTGCCGGCGGCGGGTGGTTGCGGACGCGATCCGGTCAGAGCACCGGGTACGCGTTGCGCATGAGCTCCTGGAACTGGGCGGAGAACCACGCACCGGAGATCGGCGCGTTCGCCAGCGCTCCGGACGGGTTGTTGCCGTTGCGGGCGTTGCCGCCGTACGTCGGGTCGCACATCCGGTCGAAGCCCTTGCCCTCGTTGTTCGGGATCTCCTTGCTGGAGCCGTCCGACTCACCCGGCGGCTTCACCCAGACGTACGCGTCGATGCCGGGCTCCGGGTTGGCCCGGGGACGCTCGCCGAGGCCGGCACCGGCCTGGTTGCACCAGTTGCCGAGGTGGCCCCGTCGGTCGAGGCGACCCCCATTGACGTACGTGTCGACGCTGGTCGTCGCGCCCGGTCCGGTGGGCCGCGCGGAGCCGCCCCAGCCGTTGCGGGACGTGTCGATCAGCATGCCGATGCCGGAGTTGAAGCCGATCGACACCAGCTTGTCGCGGAACGCCTGGGCGAACGACAACTCGTCGACGTAGTAGTTCCAGTCGACCCACTTGGACTGCCGCACCGTCTGGCCGTTCACGTTGTCGGTGACCTTGAAGTACGGCTCGCGCAGCGCCGAGTAGTTCGCCGTGTTGACGATGAACCCGTGCACGTTGTTCACCGTGCTGCCGGAGGCGACCGCGGCGGTCTTCAGAATGTCGGCGGTCGGGCCGAAGTTGGTGTCCCAACCGAGCCAGCCGTGGTGGCCGGCGTCGATGTAGTTGTAGACGTTGCCGATCGAACCGAGCTTGGCGAGGGCGTAGCCGACACCGTTGACGTACGCGCCGTTGGCCTTGACCGTGTCGCACATGACCGTGCCACCGGCCTGACCGGACGTGTTGGTGATCAGGTTCGGCAGCGAGTCGATCTCGATGACGTTGATGATCCGCAGGTTCCGGTACTTCGCGTCGCCCTGGATCGCGGCGATCGGGTCGATGTACTCGGCCTTGTATCGGGGCAGCTCGTTCGGGCCAAGCTCACCGTTGGAGGCGAGCGCGGAGCAGTCCCGGCCGGGCAGGTTGTAGATCACGAACTGGATGTAACCGGCGCCCTGACGCAGCGCCTCATCCAGGTGCTCACGCACCCCGAACGCGCCGTTGGAGCTGCTGTCCGGCGTGCCGTTGATCGCGGCGATCCGGTCCAGCCAGACGGCCGTGGGGTTGCTGGAGACCCGACTTCCGCCCGCCTCGGCGTCCGCCTTGGCCTTCCACTCCGGGTTCACGTACCCGCGCACCCCGGCGTACGGGTTGTCCACCTTCGTGCCCGGCGGAGGCGTGGTCGGCGGAGGCGTGGTGGGCGGCGGGGTGGTGGGCGGAGGCGTGGTCGGCGGCGGGGTGGTCGGCGGAGGTGTGGTGGGCGGCGGGGTGGTGGGGCTACCACCGTTGCAGACCACGCCGTTGACGGTGAACGAGGTCGGCTTCGGGTTGCTGCCGCTCCACGCGCCGTTGAAGCCGAGGCTGGTCGACGCGCCGGTGGCGAGGTTGCCGTTGTAGGACAGGTTGCGCGCGGTCACCTGGCTGCCGGACTGACTGAACTCGGCCGACCAGCCCTGCTGCACCCGCTGGCTGGAGTTGGGGAAAGTCCAGCTCAACGTCCAGCCGTTGATCGGGTCACCGAGGTTCTTGATGGTGACGTTCCCGGTGAAGCCCCCGGGCCAGTCGTTGGTCGTGTAGGCGACGTCGCACTGCGTCGCGGCCTGCGCCGCGGTAACCGGGATCGTCACCAACCCGCCGGCGACCAGGACGCCCGCGCCGGCGAGCACGAGGCCCCGGCGTGGGCCGGACAGCCTTCTCCACACATTCATGCCACTGATCTCCTTGGGCGAGACCGGGCCCACGTACGGCCCGGCGAGACGGCCCGGTGGGCGTCCTGCACGGACGGCCGCCGGCGCCAACGGGATTTTTTTGGGGGGTGCCCGACCCGGACGGGCGAGGGTGGTGGTGGTGCCAACCGGCGCAGCGGCCGGTCGATCGGCGGTGGGATGTCGCCCGGTGAACCGGGTGCCCTCGACTCCCTACCTGCGCGGTGTGGCTCCCCGAACCGCGTTCGCCGATTCTCGCATGGGAGCGCTTCCATGGCAATGGCTCGATGCCTTGCGCCCCCGGGGCCGCCCTGGGCCCGTTTCGGACGATACCCCCGACCATGCCCGAGCCGCACCAGCACGACCCTGCCCGTCGCTACCGGACGACCACAGCCGGCCACGCACGGCGAGCACGGAAGGCCGTGGCACGCACGGAACAACGTGGGCCAGCAGAGACGGCGCTCTCCCCGGCGAAAGCCGCGTAGCACTCCTTCACCTCTTAGTTACACCAAAGCTCAGAACACGAATCTTTCACTTCATAAGTCATGAAACCGTCTAACGTCGGTCTTAGCTCGGTTGTCGCCGGGCTCAGGACAACAGGGATGGAGTGACGCAGGTCATGGCTAAGAAGATGCTCGGGAAGGTCGTTGCGGGTGCCGCGCTCGGCGGTGCATCGCTCCTGGTGTTCGCGCCGGGGATCGCGTTCGCCGACGGACACCACGACGGCGGTAAGGACCGTGACGGCAAGGTCTTCGCCAAGCCGCACGTCGTCAAGGCAGGCGAAGAGGTCAAGCTCCTCGAGATCTGCCCGGATCGGCAGGAGCACGCGTTCGTGTGGTCCAAGGTCACCGGCAAGGTCAAGCTCAAGCCGGTGCACGACGACCGGGGCGAGGACCGCGAGTGGCGCGGGGAGGAGAACTCCTCCGACCGCGACAAGGGCAAGGACGAACACGGCAAGGACGACAAGGGCAAGGACCACGAGGGCAAGGACGAACACGGCAAGGACGACAAGGGCAAGGACCACGAGGGCAAGGACGAGAACGGCAAGGACGAGAACGGCAAGGACGACCACGGTAAGGGCGAAGACGGCAAGGGCGAAGACGGCAAGGACAAGCCGCAACCGCCCGCTGACGACGCCCAGCCCGGCGGCCAGGGTGGCGGCGCTGCCGCCGACGCCCACGGCGACGAGGGCAGCAAGGACTGGAAGGGCGAAGAGCACGGCCAGGACGCGGAAGACAGCCGCGACAAGAAGGACTCGGACTCCAAGGACGAGGGCAAGAAGGACTGGGAGTCCAAGGAGCACGGCGAGTACGGCTCGGACGAGCGCAGCTCGGACGAGTACGGCTCGGACAAGGGCTGGGAGTCCAAGGAGAACGGCGAGTACGGCTCCGACGAGCGCAGCTCCGACAAGAGCTGGGAGTCGAAGGAGAACGGCGAATACGGCTCCGACGAGCGCAGCTCGGACGAGTACGGCTCGGACAAGGGCTGGGACTCCAAGGAGAACGGCGAGTACGGCTCCGACGAGCGCAGCTCCGACAAGAGCTGGGACTCCAAGGAGAACGGCGAATACGGCTCCGACGAGCGCAGCTCGGACGAGCGCAGCTGGGAGAAGGAGCGCGAGTTCGTCTACTACGGCGAGGCCAAGGTCGACAAGGACGCGAAGCCGGGTCGTTACGAGCTCAAGGGCTCGTGCGGCGAGGGCGAGCTCGTCGTGCTGCCGCACGGCGGTGTCGACGGTGGTGACGGTGGCGCCAGCACCGGCACCGACCGTGGCCTGGCCACCGGCGGGGCGAGCGTGCTCGGCGCTGCCGCGCTGGGCGGGATCGTGCTGATGCGTCGTCGGCGGACCGATGGTTCCCTCGTCTGACGTGACGGCGACACGGGCCGGCGGCCGTCACGGGAAACCGTGGCGTGCCGCCGGCGCGGCCGTCGTCGTCACCCTGGCCATGGTCGGCGCCGGCATGATCGGCGCCTCCCTGAAAACCACGCCCGCTCCCCGCCCGCCACAGCCGCTGGCCCAGGCCGGCCCCGAGGTCAGCGGGCCGGCGGTCAACGGCACCGACGTCCCTCCGGTCGACGGGGAACCCGTCGCGCAGGGGGACGCTCCGGCCGGACTGGCCCGTTCCGCACCGACCACCATCGAGATCCCCCGGATTGGCGTCAACGCGCCGCTCATGTCGCTGGGCACCAACCCGGACGGCACGGTCCAGGTTCCCCCGCTGGAAAAGGCCGACCAGGCCGGCTGGTATGAGCCGGGCGCGAGCCCCGGCGAGACCGGCAACGCGGTCATCGTCGGTCACGTGGACTCGGCGAAGCTCGGCCCGGCCGTCTTCTTCGACCTCGGTTCCCTCGTCCCGGGCGACACGATCACCGTGGGGCGGGCGGACGGACAACCGGTCGCCTTCCGGGTCGACTCGGTGAAGTCGTACCCGAAGACGTCCTTCCCCACCGAGTTGGTCTACGGGCCGAACGACCGGCCCGGTCTGCGCGTGGTGACCTGCGGCGGTCAGTTCGACGAGACCGTCAAGAGTTATCCGGACAACGTGGTCGTCTTCGCCACCCTGGTGGAGTGACCCGCCAACACGAACGCGGTCCGGCCGGTCGGGTCACCCCGTCCGGCCGGACCGCGTCCGGTGTACCTGAGTCAGGCTGCGGCGGAGGTCCGCACCAGGGTGCGGATCTGGCGCAGCAGCACCGACAGGGCGGCGAGATCCGCCCGCGACTCGTCGAACTCCCCCATCGCCCGGCGGGCGCGGTGGATCGGGGTGGCGTTCGACTGCTCCCACTGCTGCACCCGCTCGTGCGGCGGCAGCTCCTCCGGGGTCGAGTCGAGCACCTCCGCGGTGAGCGCGGCCAGCGCGGCGTACAGGTCGTAGCGCAGCGCCATCCGGGCCAGCGTCTGCCAGCGATCCTCCCGCGGCAGCAGGGAGATCTTCGACAGCAGCGAGTCCACCCGGAACAGGTCGGAGAGCACGAAGTAGACCGAGGCCACCTCGCTGACGTCCCGCCCGCTGCCGGTCGCGGTCTCCACCACGTCCATCAGACCGAAGCTGTACATGAGCCGCGTCGCGCGCTCCGCCAGCTCCCGGGGCAGGCCACGATCGGTCATCGAGTCGATGTGCGCCACGATGCCCTGCCGCTCGGTGCCGTAGAACAGCTCCTCCAGCCCCGGCAGCAGCCGGGCCACACCGTCGCGCAGCCGGGCGATCTCGCCCGGCACGTCGATCGGCGAGCGCCGGTTGGACACCAACCACCGCACCGCACGGTCGAGCAGCCGCCGAGTGTCCAGGTACACGCTGGTCTGCAGGTCCGGCGCGATCTTGTTGTCCAGTGCCTCGACCGCGTCCCACAGCTCACGCAGCCCGAACACCTCGCTGACCACCACGTACGCCCGGATCACGTCGGCCGCGCTGACCGCGGTCTCCTCGACGACCCGGAAGACGAACGAGATGCCGCCCCGGTTGATCGCCTCGTTGACCAGCACGGTGGTGACGATGTCCCGGCGCAGACGGTGCCGGCCCATCCGGTCGGCGAACCGCTCACGCATCGGCGTCGGGAAGTAGTTGACCAGGACCTCGGTCGTCCACTCCTCGTCGGCCAGGCCCTCGGTGAGGATCTCCCGCTCCAGGACGATCTTCACGTACGCGAGCAGCACCGCGAACTCGGGCGCGGTCAGCCCCGACTCGCTGCGGACCGCCAGTTCCTCGTCCGGCGGCAACGCCTCCAGTGCCCGGTCCAACGCACCCGAGCGCTCCAGGTCGTTGATCATCCGACGGTGCACCGGGAGCAGCGAGGCAGCCTGGGCCTGGGCGTTGTTGATCGCCCGGGCCTGGTCGTAGTTGTCCCGCAGCACCAGCTCCGCGACCTCGTCGGTCATCCCGGCCAGCAGCTCGTCCCGCTCGGCCGTGGTCAGCTCGCCGTCAGCGACCGCGGTGTTCAGCAGGATCTTGATGTTCACCTCGTGGTCGGAGGTGTCCACCCCGGCCGCGTTGTCGATGAAGTCGGTGTAGATCCGGCCACCGGTCAACGAGTACTCGATCCGGCCGAGCTGGGTCCAGCCCAGGTTGCCGCCCTCGCCCGCCACCCGGCAGCGCAGGCTACGCCCGTCCACCCGGATCGCGTCGTTGGACTTGTCGCCCACCTCGGCGTTGGTCTGAGTGGACGCCTTGACGTAGGTGCCGATACCGCCGTTCCAGAACAGGTCCACCGGAGCGGTGACGATCGCCTTCATCAGCTCCTGCGGCGAGAGCTGCGTGACGTCGTCGTCCAGGCCGATCGCCGCCCGGACCTGCGGCGTGATCGGGATGGACTTCGCGGTACGCGAGAAGATGCCGCCACCGGCCGAGATCAGCTCCGGGCTGTACTCCTCCCAGGACGAACGGGGCATGTCGAACAGCCGCCGGCGCTCGGCGTACGAGGTGGCCGCGTCCGGCTCCGGGTCGAGGAAGATGTGCCGGTGGTCGAAGGCGGCCACCAGCCGGATGTGCTCGGAGAGCAGCATCCCGTTACCGAACACGTCACCGGACATGTCGCCAACGCCCACCACCGTGAAGTCCTGGGTCTGGGTGTCCAGGCCCAACTCCCGGAAGTGCCGCTTGACCGACTCCCAGGCGCCCCGGGCGGTGATGCCCATCCTCTTGTGGTCGTAGCCGGCCGAACCACCGGAGGCGAACGCATCGCCCATCCAGAAGTTGTGGGTCTTGGAGATCTCGTTGGCGATGTCGGAGAACGTCGCGGTGCCCTTGTCCGCCGCCACCACCAGGTACGGGTCGTCGCCGTCGTGCCGGACCACGTCCTCGGGCGGCACGATCTGCCCGCTGACGATGTTGTCGGTGACGTCGAGCATCGCGCCGACGAACTCCTGGTAGCAGGCGACCGCCTCGTCCCGGTCACCCGGCTTCTGCTTCAGCACGAAGCCACCCTTGGCGCCCACCGGCACGATCACGGTGTTCTTCACCATCTGCGCCTTGACCAGGCCGAGCACCTCGGTACGGAAGTCCTCCCGCCGGTCGGACCAGCGCAACCCGCCCCGGGCCACCGGCCCGAACCGCAGGTGCACGCCCTCGAACCGGGGCGAGTAGACGAAGATCTCGAACTTCGGCCGCGGCGCCGGCAGGTCCGGAATGGCCTGCGGGTCGAGCTTGAAGGCCACGTACGCCTTCGGCCGCCCGCCTGCGCGCTTCTGGTAGAAGCTGGTCCGCAGGGTCGCCTCGATCAGCGTCAGGTAGGAGCGCAGAATCCGATCCTGGTCGAGGCTGGCCACGTCGTCCAGCGCGTCCCGGATCGTCTCCACCAGCTCACCGCTGCGCTGCTGACGCTCCTCGGCGGTGAGCTCGCCCGGCGCGAACCGGGTCTCGAACAGCTCCACCAGCAACGCGGCGAGCTTCGGGTACGCGATGAACGTCTGCTCCATGTAGTCCTGTGAGAAGACCGTGCCGGCCTGCCGCAGGTACTTCGCGTACGCCCGGAGCACCACCACCTGCCGCCAGGTCAACCCGCCGCGCAGCACCAGCTCGTTGAAGCGGTCCACCTCGGCCTCGCCGCGCCAGGCCGCCGCGAACGCGTTCTCCACGTGCGGGCGCACCTCGGCCAACTCCTGGTGCCCCTCGGGCAACCTCAGGCCGAAGTCGTACAGATACACCCGGCCGTCGATCCGGTCCACCTCGTACGGGTGCTCGTCGACCACCCGGACGCCGAGCGAGTGCAGCACCGGCAGCACGGCGGAGAGCATCATCGGCTCGCCGTACCGGTAGACCTTGAACCGGACGTCCATCGCCTCGGCCAGGTCCGCCCCGGGCACCCGGGTGCCGGGTCGGGGCGCGAGCTGCTTGCGGAACAGGTGCATCTCCAGCTGGCCGGGCTCCTCCAGCAGCTCCAGCTTCGCCAGGTCCTTCATCGCCTCGTACGGCGTGTGCCCGTCCTTGTAGCCCTCCGGGAACGCGTCGGCGTACCGGGCGAACAGGTGCTTGGCCTGCTCGTCACCGAGCTTGCGTTCCAGCACCAGCCGGTAGTCGTCGTCCCAGAGCCGGGTCGCGTCGGCCAACTCCTCGGCCAACAGGTCGGCGTCGATCTCACCGGGCGGCCGGGTCGGGTCGGTACGGACGATGAAGTGCACCCGGGCAAGCATCGACTCGGTGACCCGGGTGGTGTAGTCCACCCCGACACCGTTCAGCTCACGCAGCAGGATGTCCTGCATCCGCAGCCGGTTCTGTGTGGTGAACCGGTCCCGGGGCAGGTAGATCAGGCAGGAGATGAACCGCCCGTACGCGTCCCGACGCAGGAAGACCCGCAGCTGCCGACGGCCAGCCATCCGCAGTACGCCGATCACCGCGTGGTACAGGTCGTCGGTCTTGATCTGGAACAGCTCGTCGCGCGGGTAGGTCTCCAGGATCTGGATCAGATCCTTGCCGGAGTGGCTGCGCCGGCTCAGGCCGGAGCGGTCCAACACCTCGGCCACCTTGCGGCGTACCACCGGCAGCTCGCGGACGCTGGTCCGGTAGGCGGCGGTGGAGAACAGGCCCAGGAAGCGCCGCTCGCCGATCACCTCGCCGTCGGAGTTGAAGATCTTGAAGCCGATGTAGTCCAGGTACGCCGAGCGGTGCACGGTGGCCCGCGAGTTGGCCTTGGTGATGATGAGAAGGCGCTTCTCCAGCACCTTCTCGTGCGCCTCGTGCGTCATCGACGACAGCGACCGGGCCTCCGGCGAATCCGACCGCAGGATGCCCAGACCGGTGCCGAGCACCGCCTCCAACGCCTTGCCGTCGACCGGGTCGGTGGCGTCGTCGCCGGGGGCGCTCACCAGCCGGTACTCCCGGTAGCCGAGGAAGGTGAAGTGGTCCTGGGCGAGCCACCGCAGCAGCTCCACCGAGTCGGTGATGTCCTTCTCCGGCACCGGTGGGCGGTTGTCGGAGGTGCGGGCCGAGGCCAGCTCGTCGGCGAGCGCGAGGGCACGCTGACGCATCTTCGGCCAGTCCTCCACAGCCTCCCGCACATCGGTGAGCACCCGCTGCAACTCGCGGCGCAGCCGTTCCCGCTCGGCCGCGTCCCGGACCGGGTCGATCTCGATCCGCATCCAGCTCTCGATGATGTCGCCGGCGATCGCGTCGTCCGGCTCCACGTCCGCGGAGACCTCGGTGAGCCGGCCCAGCGGCTCACGCCGCACCACCACGAGCGGGTGCACCAGCAGGTGTACGTCGAGGTGGTACGAGTTGAGCAGCGCGGTCACCGAGTCGACCAGGAACGGCATGTCGTCGGTGACGATCTCGACGACCGTGTGGTGCTGGTCCGCGTGCGGTTCGTGGATCCGCAGCTTCAACTCGCCAGGCACCCGCTGCTGGGCGAGGTCCCGGTGTGCCCGGGCCGCGTCGAGCATTTCCTCTGCCGTGAAGCCGACCAGCTCCTCGTCCGGGGCGAACCGCCAGAAACGGCTGACCAGGGTCGCCGCGTCGTGGTCGTCCCCGGCGAGCGCGACAGCCTGGGCCACCAGGCGCTCCGCGTTGGGAACGGGTTCGTCGAGCTCGGCGTCCTCCACATCGTCGGCCAACGCCTCGGTCGGCAGGCCCAGATCGTAGATGGTGTCGATGCTCGACCCGGTCAGCCCGGTGACTCCCGTGTCGAGCCGGCCGTAGCCGTCCCCGTCGGTAGCCGAATCGAAGCTGTCGTCGTCCCGGCCGGTGTCATCCTGCCGGAGGTCGGGTTCCGGTTTGATCGCCGGACGCCGGTCCATCGGTGCCACTCCCCTCGACCCACCGCGTTGTGGGTCACTCTGACGCCCAGCCTAGGCCCTGCCGTTCTGCGCCTCCGTCGGCGGACCACTGGCCGGACGTCCGGATCGGGACTTTGTCCTTTCACCCGTTGCGGGTCCGAGGTTGGCCGGTTGCGGGATACCCCGCCACGCGATGTTCATCACACGGGCGCGGCCCGTCTTTGGCGCGCCCGGCCACCGGGGGACGTCGAGGACACCGATCGCGTACTACCGTGCGGGGGCAGTCCGAGATCGGAAGGACCCGCTCCATGCCCTTGTCGTACCCCCGGCCCCACCGGCCGAACCCCACCGGCCGTCTGGTCGCCGCCCTCACCACGGCGCTGCTCACGGCCAGCGTTCTGGTTGGTTGCTCGGGCGAGGACGGGCCGCAGCGCACCGTTGACGCCTTCCTCGCCGGCTGGCGCAGCGGCGATCTTCAGGCGGTCGGCCTGATCGACCCGACCGGCACCAAGCTGCCGTCGGCCGAGGTGACTCGCGAGATCAAGGAACTCTCCGGTGAGCTGGCGGCCACCCCGCCCACGCTGACGCGTCGGGGCGAGCCGAAGCTCACGGCGGACATCGCGACCGCGACCGTCCAGGTGGAGTGGAACCTGCCCGGTCAGACCCGCTGGGCGTACGACCGGGAGGTGCGGCTCGCTCAGGGCGACGGCGACCAGTGGCAGGTGATCTGGGAGCCCAGGGTGGTGCACGAGCAGCTCACCAAGGGTGACCGGTTGGGGCTGCGCCGCGACGCCAGTGCCCGCGCGGGGGTGCTGGACGCCGCCGGGCAACCGATCGTGGCTTCCCGCCCCGTGGTCCGGGTTGGCGTGCAGCCCAACGAGGTCGCCGACCTCAAGAAGCTGGTCAAGGACCTCGGCGCGGCGTTCAAGGCGATCCGCCCGGCGCTCATTCCCGGCGTCGACCTGACCGACCTGCCCGAGCGGGTGGCCAAGGCCGACCCGGGCGCCTTCGTCGAGGTGGTGTCGCTCCGCCAGGAGGCGTACCTGCAGATCAAGCCCCGGATCTACGACCTGTCCGGCACCAAGTTCATCGCCGACAAGATCGACCTGGCGCCGACCCGGGAGTTCGCCCGGGCGGTGCTCGGCACAGTCGACCAGGCGCAGGCCGACGACCTGACCGCGCACCCCGACCGGTACGTCGCCGGCGACCTGGTCGGGCACGGCGGGCTGCAGGGCCGCTACGACGAACGGCTGCGCGGCGCCCCCGGGCTGACCGTGGTGGTCGAGCGTCCGGTCGAGGGCGGCAAGTTGGAATCCACCGGCACCGAGCTGTTCCGCCGGGAGCCGCAGCCCGGTCAGGCCCTGAAGACCACGCTGGACGTCGCCGTCCAGAACGCCGCCGACGGGGCGCTGCGTGCCGAGTCGCGCCGATCCGCGCTGGTGGCGCTCCGGATCAGCGATGGTGCGGTGCTCGCCGCGTCGAACGGCCCCGGGCCAGCCGGGGAGAACCTGGCCTTCACCGCCCAGGTGCCGCCGGGCTCCACGTTCAAGATGGTCAGCACCCTGGGCCTGCTGGACCGGGGCGCGGTCACCCTGGACGGGCCGGTGGACTGCAAGAAGACCTTCACCGTGGACGGCCGGTCCTTCAAGAACTCGGACAACTTCGAGCTCGGCTCGGTGCCGTTCCGCACCGACTTCGCCAAGTCCTGCAACACGGCGTTCGCCTCGCTGGCGCCGAAGCTCGGCGGCGACGGGCTGGCGGCCGCCGGCCGCTCGTTGGGCCTGGAGGGTCAGTGGGACCTCGGCACGGACGCCTTCACCGGCAAGGTGTCGACGGGCGGCAGCCGGGCCGAGCAGGCCGCAGCCTCGTTCGGGCAGGGCACCACGCTGGTCAGCCCGCTGGCCATGGCCGGTGCCACCGCCGCCGTCGCCCGAGGCCGCTTCGAACAGCCGAAGCTGTTGATCGACCCGGCGCCGGCCAAGTCGGCTCCGGCGGGCGAGCAGCTCAAGCCGGAATCGGTCGCGGCGCTGCGCACGATGATGCGCGAGGTGGTCACCACCGGCACCGGCAGCGCGCTCAAGGATGTGCCAGGCGAGGTCTTCGGCAAGACCGGCACCGCCGAGTACGACGACAATCCGGCCCACACCCACGCCTGGTTCGTCGGCTGGCGGGGCGACGTGGCGTTCGCCGTCTTCGTGGAGAAGGGCGGCGCCAGCACGGCCTCAGCCGTCCCGATCGCCGAGCGCTTCCTCCGCGCCCTCCCCACCACCTGACCCCGAGCGCTGCTCGGCCGCGGTGATCGACTCCAGATCGGCGATGTGGGGGTGTCCAGACAGCCGGGACACCCCCATATCCCCGACAGCGTGACGATCAGCTCAGTCCGCCGCCGTGGAGCCGCGAGTGTGGCCGGAGGGGCGGGTCAGGCTGTGTCGGCGTTGGGGTTGTCACTGGGGTCCGGCGCGGTTGACGACGGTCGCCGCAGCAGGCCTGGGCCTGCCGAAGCGGGTGGGCCCACCGGCTCCCGCTCGACGGGGGCCGGGACGCCGACCGGCTCCGAGTGGATCGGGCCGAGGATGCGGAGCGGGTCCGACTCCGCCGGGGCCAGACCGCCGAGGGACAGCCGGCCCGCCACGTCAGCACCGGTCTGCTCGGCCACACGCACGCCGGACGGCTCCCCCGCACGCACGCTGTCCGGCTGGGCGTCGGCGGAGGAACCGGCACCGGCGGCGAAGTCAGGTGCGGCGTACGGCGCCTCGTCGCGGTGCACGGTTCGCGGGCCGTCGGGTCGTTCAGCGGCGGCTTTGGTCCGGCCGTTACCGCGCCGCGGGCTGGGGGTCGGCCGGGACGAGAGCAGCCGCGGCGGCACCGCCTCCGGGGCGCTGACCGGGGCCAGGCCGGCGACCACGGTGTTGACGATCTCGGCCGCGTACGAGCCGTCCGGGTCGTAGTCGGGGTCGAAGACGGTCAGCTCCACGCCGAGGCAGTGTGGGGTGTCGACCAGGCCTGCGAGCAGGATCTCCAGCTCGGCGAAGGCGATCCCACCCGGGTCGGGAGCGTCCACGGCGGGCATCACCGCGGGGTCGAGCACGTCCACGTCGATGTGCACCCAGTAGCCCGCACAGTCGGCGAGCTGCTCGTGCGCCCACTGGGCCGTCCGGGCGGCACCTTCGGCCCGCAGCGCCGGCACCGGCCGGGTGGTGATCCCGGCGGCCTGGAGGTCGAGCCGGTACTCGTCCTGCGCCCGGATGCCGAGCACCACCACGTCGACGTCGCGGAAGTAGGGCCGGCGCCCCTCCAGCGCGGCCAGGTCGGCCTGCCCCCGCCCGGTGACGAGGGCCAGGTCCTCACCGGCGGCAGCGCCCACGTAGGAGGCGTTGCCGGGGTGCCGGAAGTCGGAGTGCCCGTCCACGAAGACCAGCCCGATCCGCCCGCCGACCGCCTCACCGAGGCGGTGCATGGCCAGCGCCGAGCCGAGCAGCACCGAGCAGTCGCCGCCCAGCACCACCGGGAACTCGCCCCGGTCGATGATCGAGCCGATCCGTTCGGCGAGGGCCAGCGAGTAGTCGGCGATCTCCCGGGCGTGGCACACCCCGTCGCCGGGCCGCCAGTCGCCCGGGTCGTACCGGGGTGGGGTGATGCAGCCGGCGTCGCGGGCCCGCAGCCGGGCCAGCAGGTCATGGTCACGCAGCGCTCCGGGCGCCTTGCCGCAACCCGGAACCGACGTGGACGTCGGCGGCCGCAGACCGAGATTTGTCGGCGCGTCGAGGACGGCGATCCGGCGCATCATGAGCTCCCGTCCTCGGTGGTCGGGCGGGCCGGCCGGAACGCCGGCCCGCGCTGGCGTGCTACGAACTCAGAACAGGGCGCTGGCCAGTGCCCGGCGGGCCGAGGCGACCGCCGGGTCGTCCGGGCCAGCGATGGAGAAGAGCGAGACCAGGTGCTGGCGGACCGTCTCGCGGTCCTCACCGGCGGTGCGCCGGACCAGACCGACGAGCCGGGCGTACGCCTGCTCGGCCAGGCCGCTGAGCACCTCGATGTCGGCGGCCAGCAGCTGGGCGGCCACGTCGTCGGGGGCGCTCTCGGCAGCGGCCAGCGCGGCGGCGGGGTCTGCGCCGGCCACCCGGCGGGCCACCCCGACCTGGGCCAACCCGGCCGTGGCCGCGGCGTCCGCCGGGGCGTCGGCCAGGATCTTCCGGTACGCCTGCTCGGCGGCGTCCAGATCGCCGCTCATCAGCGCGTCGTCCGCCTCGTCGAGGCGCGGGTCCTCCGGCTCGGCGACGGCCACACCGCCGGCCTTGAGCACGGCCTGGATCCACTGCCGCAGCTGCGCCTCGGGCACCACACCGGAGAAGGCGTCGACCGGCTGACCGCCGACGACCGCGTAGACCATGGGGATGCCCTGGACCCGGAACATCTGGGCGATTCGGGGATTTTCCTGCACGTCGACCCGTGCCAGCACCCAGGTGCCGCCGTCCTCGGCGTTCATCCGCTCCAGGACCGGGGCGAACTCGTCGCTCTCCGGGAAGCCGGCCGCGCCGAAGAACACGACGACGGGCATGGCCATCGACCGTTCGAGCACGTCGGACTGGATGGTCGCCTCGGTGACGTCGACGATGTCACCGCCGGAGGTGGGCGTGCCGGGGGCGCCGTTGGACGGGCCGCTCTGCGGGGGTGTGCCGGGGCGGGTACTGGCTGGTGCGGGGCCGCGCAGCGTGCTGAGGTCGACCGCGCCGCGGGTGAAGATCGACGAGGTGATCCGTGGGTCGCTCATGGTTACCTAGTCTCGCACGTGAGCCCGAATTCTCAGCTCACCCGCAACCCCGACGTTGCGACTCTCACGCCCTACCCCACACCCCCGCCGATCTTGCACTTTCTGTCGGGGAGACGCGGCATATGCGGCATCCGCCCGGCAAGCAATTGCAAGATCGGCGGGGGTGTGTGGGTCAGAAGCGGGCGGGTTCGCGGTAGGTGCCCCATTCGGCCCGGAGCGCGTCGCAGATCTCGCCCAGGGTTGCTTCGGCGCGGACGGCGTCGAGCATGGCGGGGATCATGTTCTCGTCGGTGCGGCTGGCCTGGACCATCCGGGTCACCGCCTCGCGGACCGCCGACTCGTCCCTCGCGTTCTTGCGCTCGGTGAGGACCCGGCGCTGCTCCAGCTCCACCTCGTGCGAGATGCGCAGGATCTCCAGCTCCTTGGCCACCGTGCCGGTGTGGCAGTTGACCCCGACGATCTTCTTGTCGCCCTTTTCGAGAGCCTGCTGGTAGACGAAGGCCGACTCGGCGATGTGCCCGGTGAACCAGCCGTCCTCGATACCGCGCAGGATGCCCGAGGTCATCGGGCCGATCTGGTGCGGCCCCTCCCCGCCGAGCTGCCGGATCCGGGCGAAAATCTCCTCCGCCTCGGCCTCGATCTTGTCGGTGAGCGCCTCGACGTACCAGGAACCGCCGAGCGGGTCGGCCACGTTGACGACGCCGGTCTCCTCCATCAGCACCTGCTGCGTACGCAGGGCGATCTCGGCGGACTCGTCGGTGGGCAGCGCCAGGGTCTCGTCCAGCGCGTTGGTGTGCAGCGAGTTGGTCCCGCCGAGCACCGCCGCGAGGGCCTCGACGGCGGTGCGTACGACGTTGTTGACCGGCTGCTGCGCGGTCAGCGACACCCCGGCGGTCTGCGTGTGGAACCGCAGCCAGAGGGCCTTCTCGCTGGTCGCGCCGTAAACGTCGCGCAGCCAGCGGGCCCAGATCCGGCGGGCGGCCCGGAACTTGGCGATCTCCTCGAAGAAGTCGAGGTGCGAGTCGAAGAAGAAGCTCAGCCCTGGCGCGAACACGTTGACGTCCAACCCGCGCGAAAGGCCCAGCTCCACGTAGCCGAACCCGTCGGCCAGGGTGTACGCCAACTCCTGCGCGGCGGTCGAACCGGCCTCGCGGATGTGGTAGCCGGAGACCGACAGCGGCTTGTAGCGCGGAATCTCGGCGGCGCAGTATTCCATCAGGTCGCCGATCAGGCGCAGGTGCGGCTCCGGGTCGAAGAGCCACTCCTTCTGCGCGATGTACTCCTTGAAGATGTCCGTCTGTAGGGTGCCGTCCAGCTTGGACAGGTCGGCGCCCTGCCGCTCGGCGGCGACCAGGTACATGCAGAACACCGGCACGGCCGGGCCGGAGATGGTCATCGAGGTGGTGACGTCGGCCAGGTCGATGCCGTCGAAGAGCGCCTGCATGTCGGTCGCGGTGTCGATGGCGACGCCGCAGTGGCCGACCTCGCCGAGCGCCTGCGGGTCGTCCGAGTCGCGGCCCATCAGCGTCGGCATGTCGAACGCGACCGAGAGGCCACCGCCGCCGGCGCCGAGGATCATCTTGTAGCGCTCGTTGGTCTGCTGGGCGTTGCCGAAGCCGGCGAACTGCCGGATCGTCCAGGTCCGCCCGCGATAGCCGGTCGGATACAAACCCCGGGTGTACGGATACTCGCCCGGCCAGCCGATCCGCTCGAAGCCCGGGTACGCGCTGCCCTCCGGCGGCCCGTAGACCGGCTCCACCGGCATCCCGGAGAGAGTGGTGAAGTCCGCGTCCCGCTTGCGCGCGGCGTCGTACCGGGCCTGCCAGCGTGCCCGTCCGGCGTCGATCTCGTCGGCGTCCATGCGCAGGGCTCCTCCTCGGTCCTCGATTGCACACCGAGTGTAGAGCCCTCGCCTGAACGATCGCTAAGTCACGTCGTACCGGCGGGTAACGTGAGGTGAGCGGATTCCAGGTCGGGAGGCATGCGGGCGCGGGCGGTCATCCCGAAACGGGGACCACCCGCTCCCGCAGCCGTGGCCAGACGACTGATCTAGCTGTTTCGGGTCTTCACCAGGAACGCGTATCCGACCAACTTGGTGCCGTTCCAGTTGTACATCGGGTAGCACTGCTGTGGCGACGTCCACGTGGAGACGTACCCCGGCCGCGCCGCCTTGCACGCCGACATCGTCGAGTACATCGGGCTGTTGTAGTCCGCAAGAGCCGGCGAAGCGGTGCCCAACACCAGGCCGCTGGCCAGAGCGACAGCAGCGATGACGTTGCGAGGGCGGGGGCGACGCGAGATTTTCGCCATCTAAATAGTCCATTCCCGACGAGGTAGTCCATTAAGGACCTTGACGCCAGGAGCCTAGTGGCACCCCCACGACCGCCGAGGCACCGGGCCCGACAAGCGCGTCGGCCGACAGGCCGCCAGCCGATCCGGCCTGTCGGAGGTCAGGCCGTCGGAGTCGCGGGCCCGCCCATCGCCACGTCGTCCACCCGGATGTTGACCTCGTCGACCCGCAACCCGTACGCCTCGACCGCCTCGGTCACCCGCGCCCGCACCTGGCCGGTGATCTCCGGAACCGGCTGACCTGCCTGGATCACCAGCACCAGGTTCACCACGGCCGCGTCCCCGGTCACGTGGGCCGAGCAACCCCGCCGGGCGTCGCCCACCTGGTCCAGCCCCACCTTGTCGAGGAACGAGTTGAAGAACCGGGCCACGTCCCCGCCCAACTCGGCCACCCCGGGCACCGCGCGGGCCGCCGCGACGGCGATCTTCTCGATCACCTCGTCGGAGACCTGCGTCGTCCCGCCGGCCGCCGCCGACACCGTGGTCAGCTCCCGCGTCGCCTCGTCACTCATGTCCCACTCCCCGCCCTAGTCCACGCCTGCCGGCCTCCGGCCGCACGGAAACCACCCGCGCGTCCGCGAGCCTACTGCCTCGTCGATCTAGGGACCGTTGTCGCTTGTGGAGATCGACTCACGACGATAGGCCCTAGATCGGCGGGGTGGGGCGCGACATCCCGCTCGACGAGCGGGGGCAGATCAGAACTTCG
>NZ_JBEXGR010000014.1:0-177769 GCF_040607415.1 Micromonospora sp. NPDC005291 | reverse complement strand
GTGTCGGTGGTGACGGCGCGTTCTTCCTGCTCCTGGACGAGCCCGAGGTGTACGGGCTACCACCGGATCCGATCGTGACTACTCGCGACCTGCCGAAGATGTGGAAGCGCGCCGGCATCGCGGCCCTCGCCATGGCGGCGGCCACCGTCGCCGCGTTCGTCGGAGGTTCCTCGTGAGTCCGCACCGCCCTGAGGTGGGCGAGAAGTTCCGCCGCTTCCGCGACCGGCTGGCTGCCGAGCGTTCCGAGCGGCGGGGCGTCCCGGCGCGGCGGGAGGCGAGCGTCCACGGCGGACCGGCGGGTACCGACGCCCGGGCGGACCTGACCTCGCCGCCGCAGGGCAACGCCGAGCACGCCGGTCGACGGGATGGCCGCCGGGGCGGTCGTCGCGGGGGTGGCGAGGAGCTGCGGGTGCCGGAGGCCGAGTTCACCTCGTACTACGGTCGGCCCATCCTGAAGGCGCCGGTCTGGAAGTGGGACATCGCCGCGTACCTGTTCACCGGCGGGCTGGCGGCCGGCTCGTCGCTGCTCGCCGCGGGTGGGCAGCTCACCGCGCGGCCGGCGCTGCGCCGTGCCGGTCGGGTCACCGCGTTGGCCGCCGTCAGCGCCAGTGCGGTCTTCCTGGTCAGGGACCTGGGCCGGCCGGCACGGTTCCACCACATGCTGCGGGTGGCGAAGCCGACCTCGCCGATGTCGGTGGGCACCTGGATCCTCACCGCGTACGGGCCGGCGGCCGGCGTCGCCGCGATCGCCGAGGCCGCCGGTTGGCTGCCTCGCCACGGTCTGCTCGGGCTGGCCGGCCGGGCGTTGCCGTCGGTCGGGCACGCCGCTGGGCTGCTCGCCGCCGGTACCGCGCCCGCGCTGGCCACGTACACCGGGGTGTTGCTCGCCGACACGGCGGTGCCGTCCTGGCACGAGGCGTACCCGGAGCTGCCGGTCATCTTCGCGGGCAGCGCCCTGGCCAGCGGCGCCGGCGTGGGCCTGCTCGCCGCGCCGCCGGCTCAGGCCGGGCCGGCCCGGCGGATGGCGGTGGCCGGTGCGGCCCTGGAGCTGTATGGCGCGCATCGGGTGGAGACCCGCCTCGGTCTGCTCAGTGAGCCCTACCGTCTGGGCCGGCCCGGTCAGCTGTTGCGCGCCGGTCGGCTGCTGACGACAGCCGGTGTGGCCGGCGCGCTCCTCGGCCGACGCAGCCGGCTGGTCGGCGCGCTGTCCGGGGCGGCGCTGCTGGCCGCCTCGGTCGTGACCCGGTTCGGCATCTTCTACGGCGGCGTCGCCTCCGCCCGCGACCCTCGGTACACGGTGGTGCCCCAGCGTGAGCGGGTCGAAGCTCGGCGGACCGAGGGTGGAACTTCCACCTGACCGGGCGGCATCGCCCGTGCTGTGATCGAATGTCCGATGGAGGCGTTCAGGCGGCTGGTGCCCCTCCCGGTCTTCAAAACCGGTGTGGTCCGGGACCCGGGCCAGGCGGGTTCGATTCCCGTCCGTCTCCGCCAACATGGGGCAGGAGATGACGCGATGGGCGACGGCCCGGTGGACCCGCGACGTCGGGTGCCGCGCACCGACACGCTGCTCGCCGATCCGCTGCTGGCCGCGGCCACCGCGACGCTCGGGCGGGACCAGGTCAAGGCGGTCGTGGCCCGGGCGCAGGAGCGGGCCCGCCGCGGCGAGATCGGCCCCGGCCAGGTCCGGGACGTCGCGGTCGCCGCGCTACCCGCGGCCGGCCCCCGCGCGGTGCTCAACGCCACCGGTGTCGTGCTGCACACCAACCTGGGACGGGCACCGCTGTCATCCGCCGCTGTCGCCGCGGTGGTGGCCGCGGCCGGGCACACCGACGTCGAACTGGACCTGACCACCGGCCGTCGGGCCCGCCGTGGCCGTGAAGCGCTCGACGCGCTGGCCGCCGCCGTGCCTGACGCGGGCGCCGTGCACGTGGTCAACAACGGCGCCGCCGCGCTGGTGCTGGCGGCCACCGCGTTGGCCGCTGGCCGGGAGATCGTGGTCAGCCGGGGCGAGCTGGTCGAGATCGGGGACGGTTTCCGCCTGCCCGACCTGCTGGAGAGCACCGGCGCTCGGCTGCGGGAGGTGGGCACCACCAACCGCACCACCCTCGCCGACTACGCCGCCGCCCTCGGCCCGCAGACCGGGTTCGTGCTCAAGGTGCACCCGTCTAACTTCCAGATCACCGGTTTCACCTCGGCCACCCCGGTACGACAACTGGCCACCCTCGGTGTGCCGGTGGTCGCCGACATCGGCTCCGGCCTGCTCGCCGCGGATGGGCTGCTGCCCGACGAACCGGACGCGGCCAGCACCCTGCGCGCCGGCGCCGCGCTGGTCACCGCCAGCGGCGACAAGTTGCTCGGAGGGCCGCAGGCAGGGCTGCTGCTCGGCGACGTCGAGCTGATCGACCGGCTGCGCCGTCATCCGCTGGCCCGGGCTCTGCGCGTGGACAAGCTCACCCTGGCCGCGCTGGCCGCCACCCTGCACCACCCGGACACACCGACCCGGGCGGCGTTGCGCGCCGACCCGGGTGCCCTGCGTCAGCGGGTGGAGCGGCTACGCGACCGGCTCGGCGCGGACGGCCGCAAGGCGGAGGTGGTGCCGGCCGTCGCGGTGGTCGGCGGCGGCGGCGCCCCCGGCGTGGAGTTGGACTCGTGGGCTCTGAGTCTGCCCGAGCGGTACGCGGCGCCGCTGCGCACCGGAGACCAGCCGGTCTTCGGCCGGGTGGTGCGGGGTCGACTCCTGCTCGACCTGCGCTGTGTGCCCGCCGACGCCGACGAGGATGTCCGAGCGGCCGTGCTGCGCGTGCCCGGGGACGACTGAGAGTGTTCGTCGTCGCCACCGCCGGGCACGTCGACCACGGCAAGTCGACCCTGGTCCGGGCGTTGACCGGGATGGAGCCCGACCGGTGGGCCGAGGAACGCCGCCGGGGGATGACCATCGACCTGGGGTTCGCCTGGACGACACTGCCGTCCGGCGGCACCGTCGCCTTCGTCGACGTGCCCGGGCACGAGCGGTTCGTGCCGAACATGCTCGCCGGGGTGGGCCCGGTGCCGGCGGCGCTGTTCGTGGTCGCTGCCGACGAGGGATGGATGCCGCAGTCCGCCGAGCACCTGGCCGCGCTCGACGCGCTCGGTGTCGCGTACGGCCTGCTGGTGGTGACCCGGGCCGACCTGGCCGATCCGGGGCCGGCGACGGCCCGCGCCCGTGCCGAGATCGCCGCGAGCAGCCTCGGCCCGGTGCAGGCGGTGGCGGTCAGCGGCCTTACCGGCGCGGGCCTGCCGGAGCTGCGTACCGCCCTGGACCGGCTCGCCGCCCGACTGCCGGCCCCCGCGGTGGACGACCCGGTCCGGCTCTGGGTCGACCGCAGCTTCACGGTGCGGGGCAGCGGCACCGTCGTCACCGGCACCCTCGGCGCCGGTCGCCTCCGGGTGGGCGACGAGCTCGAGCTGGCCGGCACCGACGAACCGGTCCGGGTCCGCGGCCTGCACGCACTGGGCGAGGCCAGACCGGAGGCCGCGGCGGTGGCCCGGGTGGCGGTCAACCTGCGCGGTACGCCCCGCGACCGGCTCGGCCGCGGTGACGCGCTGCTCACCCCGGGCCGGTTCCACCGCACCGATCTCGTCGACGTCCGACTCACCGGCGACCCGGCCGCCGACCTGCCCGCCACCCTCACCCTGCACGTCGGGTCGGCGGCGGTGCCGGTCCGGGTGCGCCCGCTGGGCCCGGACACGGTACGGCTGCGGCTGGCCCGTCCGTTGCCGCTGCTGGTGGGCGACCGGGCGGTGCTGCGTGACCCGGGCCGGCACCACGTGGCCGGCGGGGTGCGGGTGCTGGACGTGGCACCACCACCGCTGGTCCGCCGAGGGGCCGCCGCCGCCCGCGCGCAGGTCCTCGCCGAGCTGGACGGTCGGCCCGACCTGGCCGGGGAGCTGCGCCGCCGCCGGTTGGTCCGGGCCGGCGCGTTGATCCGGATGGGTGTGCCGGTGCACGCCGAGCCGGTGGCCGGTGACTGGCTGGCCGACCCCGCGCACTGGCGGCGGCTCCGCGACCAGTTGACCGAGGAGGTCGCCCGCTACGCCGAGGAGCACCCGTTGGAGCCGGGGATGCCGGTGGACGCCCTGCGTCAGCGTCTCGCCCTGCCCGACCGGGTGCTGGTCGAGGCGCTGGTCCGGCCGCCTCTGCGAATCAACGCGGGGCGGGTCGGGGCGGCGGGCGTCGACGCGCTGCCCGAAGCGGTGGCACGGGCCGTGCAGCGCGTCCGCGCCGAGTACGGCGATCGGCCGTTCCGCGCCCCCGAAGCGGACCGCCTCGTCGACCTCGGTCTGGGTCCCCGGGAGATCGGGGCAGCGGTGCGTGCCGGCGCCCTGCTGCGGCTGGCCGACAACGTGGTGCTGCTGCCCGACGCACTCGACGACGCGGTCCGGGTGCTGGCCGGACTGCCCCAACCGTTCACCCTCTCCGCGGCCCGGCAGGCGTTGGACACCACCCGCCGGGTGGCCGTGCCGCTGTTGGAGTTGCTGGACCGTCGGGGCGCGACCCGACGACTGCCCGACGACGCCCGGATCGTCGTCACCTGACCGCCGGCGTGTACCGGGGCTGACACGACAAGCGCCGGGGTGCGACGGTGGCGACATGCTTGAGGTGTTCCCGTCGCGGCCGTTGGGTGGCCGGTGGCGCGGTGTTGTCCCGGCGACGCTGCGCTGGGGGCTGCCGCTGCTCTGGGTGCTCTGGGCCGCTCTGGCCTGGTGGGTCGAGCCCCGCGAGTCGACCGTAGCCCAGCTCGACCGGGATCTGGCGACCGGCCAGGTGGTGACCTTCCAACGGGCGTACGGCTGGAACGACGACGCGTACTGGGGGAGCCGGCCGGAACCGCAGTACGCGGGGAACGGCGCGATGCTCGCCTGGACCGTGCCGAACGGCCGGACCCGGTACGCCTACGTCCAGCCGCCCGCCTCGGATTCGTACCCCGTCGAGCCGGACCCGACGCCGGGCGCCGGGCGGGACGCGCGGCTCGCCGCGGTCGCCGGCCCGTGGCATGCCGACGGCGCCCTCACACACCGGATCGCGGACGGCGCCGCTCTGCTCGCCGGCGTGCTGACCCTGCTCTGGTTGGGCAGGTTGATCGGCGGCGCGCCGCCACTGGCGGGCACCCGGTGGTTCTGGTTCTGGGTGGGGCTCCTGCCGTTCGGGGTGGGTGTGCTGGCCTGGTCGTACCGGGAGCTGTGGAGGCCGCCGTCGGCGTCGGTTCCCGACCGTGGCTCGGGGTGGCGCGGCTTCGGCTGGCTGGTGCTCGCCGGGGTCGGGATCGCCATTCTGGTGTCCGCTGCCCGTGCCCTGCTCGGGGTGACGGTGGTGCCGGGCTAACCGGCCCCCGGGTCGGTGGCGGTCACTTACGGTGACGCCATGGACCCTTCGGCGGTCTGGCGGGACCGGCAGCACCGGTGGCGGATCGAGGCGTACCACGCGCCGGACCTGCGGTTCGCCATCTACGCCACCAACGGCCCCACCGAGTCCGTGCCGCTCTGGCTGTTCGGTATGTCGGCGTTGGCCCGGTGGCTGATGACCCACGCCATCTCGCTGGACGACCTGGAGGTCGACTGAGCGGGGGCGCGGGCGAAACCGGACCCGGAGCCTGCCCCGCTGCGGTTGAGTGACCTGAGGCGGCGGAGGGGGGTGCGCGATGGGCGGTCAGCTCGGGCAGTTGGCGCTGGTGGCCGTGCTGGTGCTGATCAACGCCGCGCTCTCCGGCAGTGAGATGGCGCTGGTGACGTTGCGCGAGGGGCAGCTGCGGCGGCTGGGTCGGCGGTCCCGCGCCGGCGACCGGTTGGTGCAGCTGTCCCGCGACCCGAACCGCTACCTGGCCACCATTCAGCTTGGCATCACCCTGGCCGGTTTTCTCGCCTCGGCGGCTGCCGCGGTGTCACTGGCCGGGCCGCTGGTCGGCCCGTTGGGCTTCCTCGGTGGCGCGGCCCGCCCCGCCGCGGTGCTGCTGGTGACCGTGCTGCTGACCTTCGTCACGTTGGTGCTCGGGGAGTTGGCCCCGAAGCGGCTGGCCATGCAGCGGGCGGAGCGCTGGGCGCTGCTCAGCGCCGGCCCGCTGGACCTGCTCGCCCGAGTGTCCCGACCGGCGGTGTGGCTGCTCAGTCGGGCCACTGACGCGGTGGTACGGCTGGCCGGCGGCGACCCGCGAGCCAACCGGGAGGAGATGACCGAGGACGAGCTGCGGGAGATGCTGGTCAGCCAGCACGGCCTGTCGCCCCAGCAGCGGGAGATCCTGACCGGGGCATTCGACATCGCCGGCCGGACGCTGCGGGAGATCCTGGTGGCCCGGCGGGAGGTGACGACGCTGCCGGCCAACCTGACCGCCGACGAGGGCGTGCGTCAGCTCGCCATCGCCGGGCGGTCCCGCGCTCCCGTCACCGGCCCTGGCGGGCTGGACGAGGTGCTCGGCGTGGTGCACATCCGCGACCTGGTGCAGGCCGGCACCGTCATGGTGGGCGAGCGGGTCCGGTCGCCGCTGCTGCTGCCGGTCACCCTGCCGGTCGCCGACGCGTTGCGTCAGCTCCGTCAGGAGCATCAGCAACTGGCCCTGGTGGTCGACGAGCACGGCGGCATCGACGGCATGGTCACCATGGAGGATCTGCTGGCCGAGGTGGTCGGCGAGTTGTACGACGAGACCGACCGCGACGTGCGCGGGGTGATCCGGGAGTCGGACGGGTCCCTGCTGGTGCCCGGCGACTTCCCACTGCACGACCTGCCCGATCTGGGGGTGCGGTTGAGCTTCCCGTTGTCACGGGACTACACCACGGTGGCGGGGCTCGTGCTGGCGCGGCTGCGGCATCTGCCGGGTGAGCCGGGGGAGACGGTGCGGCTGCCGGGGTTGACCCTGGAGGTGGTGGAGGTGGCCGACCGCGCGGTGCGCCGGGTGCGGCTACGGGGGTTCGTCACGGACCGCTGACCACCACCCGGAAGAGGGACAACTACCCCGAATCCGCCCGAGGTGGATTCGGGGCCGCCTACGGTGCGATACGTGAAGGACCGAGGGTTGCGTACGTTCGTCACGGTGCTGGCCGGCCTCGCGGTGATCTACTTCGGTAGCGCTGGCCGCAGCCCCGAGGAGGGCCCTGGCATCTCCAGCGGGGTGGTGATCCTGGCGCTGCTCGCCGCGCTGTTGGTGTGGTACCTGACCCGGCCGGGGGACAAGACGGTGAAGTGAGCGCCTCAGCGGGCCGCGACGCGGGTGACCTCGCCGGCGGACTCCTCGCCGAGCGCCACCCGTACCAGCGCTGAGGCGAGCCGGCCGAAGTCCGGCTCGTCGACGAGACCGGCCAACCCGTCCGGGGAGCCCGGCAGACCCAGCCGCTTCGCCCCGGCCAGGGCCCGACGGTCGGCGTACGGGCGCAGGTCCGACCAGACCGCCTGAGCCTCGCGCAGGTAGATGTCCGCGCCGGTGGGGCCGATGCCGGGGAACTCGGTGAGTCGACGGCGCAGCCCGGCGGGGTCGCCCTGGGCCTCCCGGTGCAGCCGTCGCAGGTCACCGTGCCAGCGGTCCAGGCACAGGCGGGCGCCGGTGCCGAGCATGGTGGCGGTCCGCTCGTCGTAGCGGCGGTAGTGGCCCCGGCCCAACGCGTCGACGCGCTGCTGCCAGGTGGCCGCCTCCATCGCCTGTGGCGTGCGGTAGCCCGCGGCGAACAGCTCCCGCGCGGCGTCCACCGCCACGCACGCCCGGATCCGGGTGCTCAGCAGGGTCGCGAGCACCAGCAGCTGATACAGCGGCCCCGGGCGGTCGGAGAGGCGGATGCCGGCCTCCTCCGCGTAGGTGCGGCCACGCCGGTCCAGCAGGACCCGTACCACCGTTCGATCGTTGCCCACACCGACCGGGTACCCGATCCGTCACCCACTAGCCATCTCGCCGGTGACCGGGGCCGGAATGCCGCCGGAGCGGGCGGGTATGCCGGCGGTGGAGGCGGTCGATGCCGCCTGCCGTACCCGGAAGGGAGACACCCGTGGTCAACCCGCAGCAGGAGGAGCTCCGGCGCAACGCCAAGGGAGCCACCAGCCAGGACAGCAAGGGGCCCAAGCCGACCGGGCACCCGCTCAACCGTGGCTCGTCGCGCGGCGACGAGGGTCGACCGGTGCCCAAGGGGCAGGTGTCGCCGTACGGCCCGGCCGGTGAACCGACGGCCGAGGACGACAGCGACACCCGCTGACTAGCGACTGCGACCTGACGGCCGCCGCAACCTGTTCCAGGTGGCGGCGGCCGTCAGCCCGTATGCGAGGTGCGGAATGATGTCGGAGACCCAGTCCGAGCGCCGCCACGTGCGCGGGTCACTGATGCCGAGCGCGGTGATCGACCCGTCGGTCATGGTCATGACGCCGGCACCGAGCAGACCGGTGGCCATCGGCAGCGGCTGGCGCCGACCACCGGCGTAGAGCGCGAACGCGACACCGGCGGCGATGCCCAGCCCGTAGCCGATCAGGGGCCCGAGGCCCGAGCGGCGGTTGGCCGCCCGGGCCCCGGACCCCAGGTCCACGTGTGCGATCCCGGCCAGCCGGTCGACGGTCTCCTGCGGGGTGTTGCTCTCCGGCCGTCCCCGTAGCGCCATGTCGAGGTAGCTGACCACGTTCAGCGCGGTGGTGCCGACGGCGCCCGCGATGGCGCCGTCGGCCACGTCGACCTTCCTCACTTCGGGTCGCCCGGTTCGCGTTCGCCCTTGGGGCCGTACGTGCGGTCACCGCGCACCACGCCCCGTTGGCCGCGATCCTCCTGGAGGATCCTGTTCGCGACCTTGTTGGCCTTGCCGTCGGGCACCCGGCGTCCGGAGTCGTCGATCGCGTTGCGCAACCGCGCCCGCTGCTTGTCGTACGCGTTACTGCCCGGCCGTGGTCCTGGCATCTGCTGCCTCCTTCGTCGGTCTGGGCGTACCGCGGCCGTCTACCCGTCTGGCGAGGGGCCAACCTCGGCCCTCAGCGGGGAGCCCGGACCACGGCGACCGGGCACTGCGCGTGGTGCAGCACCGACTGGCTCACCGAGCCCAGCAGCAACCCGGTCACCTCGCCGCGCCCCTGCCCACCCACGACCACCAGTTGGGCGGAGCGGGACGCCTCGGCGAGCACGGCACCCGGCCGGCCGTGCACCGCCCGGCAGGTCAGCCGCAGCTTCCGGTGGTGCTCGGTCAGCCCGCTCAGCCACGAGGCGAGCATCCGCTCCTGCTCGCCGTGCAGCTGCGCCTCGTCGTACACCAGGGGTTGCATGTCGCCCGGGCCGCTGCTGCCCGGGTGCCGGTAGGCGTGCACCGCCACCAGCGGCACGCCGCGCGACACGGCGGCCTCGGCGGCGAAGTCGGCCGCCAGCCGGGAGGCCTCCGAACCGTCCACCGCGACCAGCACCGGCTCGTCGGGCCGTTGCGCGCCGCGGGCGACGAGCACCGGGCAGTCGGCGTACGCGGCGACCTGCACCGCGACCGAGCCGACCACCAACGCGGAGAAGCCACCCAACCCGCGGTCGCCGAGCACGATGAGCGCGGCGGTGGGGGATTCGCCCACCAGCACCGCGGCGGCCTCACCGTCGATGATCTCGCCGGAGATCGACAGCCCCGGTGCGGTCGCCTCGGCCTCGGCCACCGCGGCCTCGACCAGCTCCTCGGCCCGGTGGCGCAGCCCACCGCCGGGTGGTGCGTCCGGGGCGGGGGAGACCGGCACGTGCAGCAGCGGCCAGATGAACCCGTGCACGACCCGCAGCGGCCGGTGCTGGCGCGCTGCCTCCGTGGCGGCGAGGCGTACGGCGCGCAGCGCCTGCTCCGAGCCGTCCACGCCGACCACGACCGCCGCGTTGTTCGCCGAGTTCACCGCTCACCTCCCGCTCGCGGCCAGTATCACGGGCGGAGACGCCTCCGCGTCGCGATACCGCCGATCGCGTCCGGGTCGGTACGCTGGCGACGACCGGCCGGGGAAGGGGCATCGTCGATGGGTGAACCGGACCAGCCGAGCACCGCACGCATGATCGACTTTTGGCTCGGCGGGGAGCACCACTTCCCCGTCGATGTGGCCGCCGCGAGCGCGTTCGAGCAGGCGTACCGGCCGTGCGCGCCGGTGTTCCAGGAGCTGCGGGCGTTCCTGGGTCGGGCGGTGCGGGCCATGGCCGAGCAGGGCATGGACGGTTTCCTGGTGTTTGGAGCCGGCGTGCCGACCATGGGCAACGTGCACGAGGTCGCCACCGACGCGACAGTTCTCTACACCGACGTCGACCCGGTCACCATCCGGCTGGGGCAGAGCATCCTCGCCGGCAGCGACCGGGCCGGCTACGGCTTCGGTGACGCGACCGACATCGGCACGATCGACCCGGCGCAGCTGCACCGTTTCGTTCCGGGCTGGGGCCGGCGGCCGGTCGGGCTGGTCTTTCTCGGGCTCGCCGCGTTCCTCGACGACGCCACGCTGACCCGCACCCTCGACGAGCTGTACGCCGGGGCGGCGCCGGGCAGCCTGCTCGCCGTGGACTTCGACACCGAGGAGCTGGCCGGTCACCCGCAGGCGCTGGCGATGATGGGGCCGCAGTTCCGGATGCGTCCGCCGGCGGCGTTCGCGCCGCTGCTGGGTCGGTGGGCGCCGACGGCCGACGGGATCGTCCCGGTCGCCCGGTGGCGGCCGGAGGGTTCGCCGGCAGAGGTACCTGACGCGTTCCATGGCGTGCTCGCGACCCGCGGCGGCGACTGACCGCGCGGATTTGCCGTCCGAGGGCGTCCGTATGATGCTTGCCCTGTAGCAAGCTTTCGGAGAGGACGACCATGGTGGACGCGCCGGACGTGGTTTCGCGCGCGCTGCGCGAGGCCCCGCCCGACCAACTGGCGGAAGCGGCGGACCGGGCTATCCGGTCGACGATGGGCGCTCTCCGCACCGACGTGTTCGTCGCCGACTACCGGATCAGCGGGCTGTGGCCGGTGCTGGATCCGGACCTTCCGGCGGCCGGGTTCCTGGCCTGCCACACCGTGGCACAGCGCTGCTTCAGCAGCCAGCAACCGGTGCGCGACAGTGTCGTCGAGGGTGCGTGCCGGCTCTACCTGCCGCTGACGGTGTGGGGGGAGCGGCTGGGCGTGCTGCTGATCGAGCTTCCCGCCGTACCGGGGCCGGCCGTCACCGGCCAGGCGACGGACATCGCCGGTGCCCTGGCGGTGGCGATGCGTGCGGCGGACCGGGAGACCGACCGTTACCGGCGGGCCCGTCGTCGCGAGCGAATGACGATGGCCGCCGAGATGCAGTGGGACCTGCTGCCCGGTCGCAGTGTGGCGCACCACGCGTTCGATCTGGCCGGTCAGCTCGAGCCGGCGTACACCGTTGGTGGCGACCACTTCGACTGGTCCCTGGACGGCGACCTGCTCACCCTGACGGTGCTCAACGGTGAGGGCAGTGGCCTGGCCGCGTCGATGCTGACCGCCGTCACCGTGAACGCGATGCGCAACGCGCGGCGCTCCGATGGCGGCCTGGTGGAGCAGGCCGAGTTGGCCTCGGACACGGTCTTCTACCAACACCGGGGCCGTCGGTACGTGGCCACCCTGTTGCTCGAGGTGGACACCCGCACCGGCCGCGTACGCGCGGTCGACGCGGGGTCCCCGCACATGCTGCGGATGCGCGGATCCGTGGTCGAGCCGGTGGAGCTGGAGCAGCAGATGCCGCTGGGCATGTTCGCTGAGACCCGTTACGAGTTGCAGGAGCTGCAACTCGCGCCGGGCGACCGCCTCTTCGTGGTCAGCGACGGGGTGTGGGCCGCCGAGCCGCCGGGGCAGGAGCCGTACGGGCTGCGAGTCATGTCCCGTTCCCTACGCGCCACGCGGTTGCAGCCGCCGGCCGAGGCAGTTGGTACGGTGATGCGCGAACTGCACGCCTATCACGCGGACGCCGATCTGCGCGACGACGCCGTCGTTGTCTGTCTGGACTGGCACGGTCCGCGTGGGCGGGGCAGCGGGTGAGGGTCGCCGCCGCTCTGCCGGGCAGGCACCAGCGCGACGACGGCAGGGGACATCGGGTGGAGCGACCTGCGGATCTCGCCGCGGCGATCGACGCGGCTGCCGAGACACTGATCGCCGTCCTCGAGTCGGCCGCGTCGGGGCACCAGGTGCCGCCCACCCAGTTGAGGGTGTTGACGCTGATCAGCAGTCGGCAGGAGACCAACGTCAACGGGTTGGCGGAGCTGCTGGATGTGGTGCCCTCGTCAGCCAGCCGCCTCTGCGACCGGCTGGAGGCGACCGGTCTGTTGCGCCGGGTGGCCGATCCACGGGACCGGCGTGAGGTGCGGTTGGTGCCGACCGCCGCCGCGCTGACCCTGCTCAGGGAGTTAGCCGAGCGGCGGCAGCGTGCGGTGCAGACGGTGCTGGATCGGATGCCGGCGCGGCTGCAGCACGATCTGTTGCTGTCGTTGGTCGCGTTCGCTCGGGCGGCGACCCAGTCGGTGCCCGAGCAGCAGACCGATTCCGCGGTTCAGACCGCCTGAGGGCGGCCCGCCTTCCACTACTATCCTAGGACGCTCTACGCGTGGTGATCCACGCCACAGTGCGACAGGACCGCGCCGAGCGCCGCACGGCGGCACCCAGGCAGCAGAGAGAAGCCCGATATAGTGGCAGCGCACTTACCCGGCCCGTGATCATCGAGATCGCGGGCCGCATCAGGGAAGGGGCCCCACCCGGGGCCGCAGGGGAAGCCGGCGGTGGCCGGCCCAACAGCGCGCACGACCCTCAGCCGCGCCGGACGTCGGCCGAGGGCCGCGTGCCGTGGAGGAGGATCGGTGTCGCGTCGGCCGGCTCGGCCAGAGCAACCGCGGGACACCGGTGACCAGACTCCCGGAAACCAGGTGCTCACCCTGCCCAACCTGATCAGCTTCGGGCGGCTGCTGGGCGTGCCGATCTTCCTCTACCTGTTCCTGGTCGAGCGGGCCGACGTGGCAGCGGTCGTCGTGCTGGCCATCGGCGGCACCACCGACTGGGTCGACGGCTGGATCGCCCGCCGTCTGCGCCAGGTGAGCCGACTCGGGGAGCTGCTCGACCCACTGGCCGATCGGCTCTACATCCTCGCCACCCTGGTCGCCTTCACCGCGCGCGAGGTGGTGCCGTGGCAGTTCACCGCGGCCTTGCTGGCCCGTGAGCTGCTCCTGCTCGGTTCACTGGCGGTGCTGCGTCGCTACGGGTACGGGCCGCCGCCGGTGCACTACGTGGGCAAGACCGCCACGTTCCTGCTGCTCGCAGCGTTCCCGGTGCTGCTGCTGGGCACCGCGGCGACCGACGTGGCGACGGCGGCGAACGCCATCGGCTGGGGTCTGGCCTGGTGGGGGTTGGTGCTCTACTGGGTGGCCGGCGGGATGTACGTCGTACAGGCGGCCCGGCTGGTGCGCGCGGCGCGCGGCCCGGGGGCGGCGGCGTGAGCGCGCCGCGGCCCGGGAAACCCCGCCAGGACCGGGTGTACGCGCCGGATTTCCTCACCGAGCTGTTCCGCAATCCGCTGGACCCGGGGTACGCGGACGCGGCGGCCGCTCGTCGACGGTCGGCGTCCACGGAACCGGCCCGGGGGTGGCGTGCGTGGCCGTCACGGTCGATCAGCCTCGTCGTGGTGGTGATGCTCGGTTTCCTGTTCGCGGTCGCGTACCGGCAGACGATGGCCGACGAGCCGGGGCGCAGCCAGGCCCGTTCCGGTCTGGTGGCGCAGATCAAGGAGCGGGAGAAGCAGACCGACCGGTTGTCCACGCGAGCGGACCAGCTGCGCGAGGAGGTCAGTCGGCAGCGGGACGCGGCGTTGAGCGGGTCGGTGGCCGCCCGGCTGCGGGACCAGGAGGCGAGCACCGGGCTGGGTCGGGTGCGCGGCGACGGTGTGGTGGTGCGGTTGGCGGACGCGCCGGACAACGCGGATGCGGTGACCGGCGCCGGCGCTGGGCCGCCACGGGTGCTCTACAGCGACCTGCAGGGGGTGGCGAACGCGTTGTGGAGTGCCGGCGCGGAGGCGATCGCCATCAACGGGCAGCGGTTGACAGCGACGTCGACGATCCGGTCGGCGGGTGAGGCGATGCTGGTGGATTTCCGGCCGGTGACCGGGCCGTACGAGGTGTCGGCGATCGGCCCGGGTTCGATGCGGCGCACATTCGAGGACAGCCGTAACGCGGCGCTGATGCGGGAGGTCGCGCAGAAGACCGGGTTGTCGTTCGGTGTGCGGGAGTCGGACGACCTCACCCTGCCGGCGGCTCCGGAGCCGCAGCTACGCTACGCCAAGCCGTCGGTCAGTCCGAGCCCTTCCGCGTCGGGTGTCCGGTCCGGCAGTCCCGGGTCGTCCGCTCCGACGACGACCACTAGCCCCTCCGGAGGTGGCCGATGATCCCGGTGCTGGCGTTGCTCGCCGGTGTGGTGCTCGGTGTGTGGCTCGATCCCTCGGTGCCGGCGGCGTTGCAGCCGTACCTGCCGATCGCGGTGGTGGCCGCGTTGGACGCGGTGTTCGGTGGTGTGCGGGCCAGGTTGGACCGCATCTTCGACGACAAGCAGTTTGTGGTGTCGTTCATCTCGAACGTGCTGGTTGCTGGTCTGATCGTGTATCTGGGTGACCAGTTGGGGGTGGGCGGGCAGTTGTCCACCGGCGTGGTCGTTGTGCTCGGGGTGCGCATCTTCGGCAACGTGGCGGCGATCCGTCGACACCTGTTCCGGGCGTAGGTTGGGATGCGATGAGTGACGAGCAGACCGACACGGGGACCGGGTGGCCGCAGCCGGCGGGGCCGGCGCGGCCGGGTGGGCCGGCGGGTGAGCCGGATCCGCGGCCGGATGCGCCGGATCCGGACGAGTTGAGCCCGTTGGCGCCGCAGGAGCCGGTGGAGCGGGAGCTGCCGGACGTGGAGCCCGTCGTGGAGCCGGACGTGGATCTGGTTGACGACGGCGCGACGGTGGACCTGAGCGCGGTGTCGCGTTCGGAGGCGCCGGTGGCGAGTTCCGACGGGTTGGCGGAGCCGGTCGGGGAGTCGGTGGCGGCGGGTCGGTCCCGGTTGAGTACGGCCGGGGTGATGATCGTTGCGTTGTTGGCGTTGCTGGGCTTCACGTTGGTGGTGCAGTTGAAGACGACGTCGACGGATCCGACGTTGGGGGCGACGCGCCAGGAGGACCTGGTCCGGATCCTGTCGGATCTGGACGCGCGGGAGAGCCGTCTCCAGCAGGACATCAGGGCTCTGGAGGACAGTCAGCGGCAGTTGCAATCGGGTGAGCAGGGCCGTCAGGCGGCGTTGGACGAGGCGACGCGGCGGGCGGACGAGCTGGGCATCCTTGCGGGTACGTTGCCGGCGGTCGGGCCGGGGTTGACGGTGCAGTTCGATGCTGGCGCCAAGCCGATCACGGCGAACCGGGTGCTGGACGCGGTGCAGGAGCTGCGGGGTGCGGGCGCGGAGGCGATGCAGATTTCCGGTGCGGACCGGGCGACGGTGCGGGTCATCGCGTCGACGTACTTCCTCGACGGGGACAACGGGTCGTTGGTGGTGGAGGGGCGTCGGTTGACGGGGCCGTTCACCATCACGGTGATCGGTGATCCGGCGACGATGCGCACGGCGTTGAACATTCCTGGTGGGGTGGTGGCGTCGGTTCGGGGTGGCGGCGGTAACGTGACGTTTGGGGAGCGTGAGGTTGCCGAGGTTTCGGCGCTGCACGTGCCGATCAAGTTGGAACACGCCCGTCCGGTCTCCTGACCGGCGCGGCCGCGCCGGACCCGGGTGGTCCGGGGCACCGATGGATGAAGGACGCGTCTGGTGATTCCCGAGGATCTGCGATACACCGCCGAGCACGAGTGGGTGGCGGGTGACGGCACGGGTTCGATCCGGGTCGGCATCACGCACTTCGCGCAGGACGCGCTGGGTGACATCGTGTACGTGCAGTTGCCCGAGGCGGGTGCGGTGGTCGCGGCCGGTGACTCGTTGGGTGAGATCGAGTCGACCAAGAGTGTGTCGGAGATCTACGCTCCGGTCGCCGGTACGGTTGCGGCCCGCAACGAGGCGCTGGGTGACACCCCTGAGCTGATCAACACCGATCCGTACGGTGAGGGTTGGTTGGTGGAGATCACGCCGAATGATCCGACGGCGACGGACGGGTTGCTGACGGCGGGCGCGTATCAGAAGATCACCGAAGGCTGAGTGTGCTTGATCCGGCGCGTGGGATGTCTGCGCGCGTCCGGTTGCCCTGCATTTCGGCGCTGGCTAGGCTCGCCCAGTCGACCGAGAACCCAATAGTTGAGCGTTGCGGAATTGCCTTCCCGGGCACGGGGAGCCAGCCGCCGGGTGTTCGAGTGCCCGGCGGCCAGACCCGCCATTACCCGACGCCGACCGAACAGATCCGTGAGGTGGTCCCATGACGCGGCCAGACGACGAGTTCCCCCCGCTCGACGTCACTTCGACGCTCAATCTCGGTTCGCTCGACGAAGTGCTGGAGGGGCCGGACACCGATGTGGTGCCGAGCCGGATGTCCAGTTCGTTGCCGCCGGGTATGGCGTTGCTGGTGGTTCGTCGAGGCCCGAATGCGGGTGCCCGGTTCCTGTTGGACCACGATGTGACGACCAGTGGCCGGCACCCGGACAGTGACATTTTCCTCGATGACGTGACGGTGTCGCGTCGGCACGCGGAGTTCCACCGTGACGGTGGCACGTTCACGGTGCGCGACGTGGGCAGCCTGAATGGCACGTACGTGAATCGTGAGCGGGTCGAGGCGGCCACGTTGAGCAATGGTGACGAGGTCCAGATCGGTAAGTTCCGGGTGGTGTTCATCGCCGGTCCGCGCCCGGAGGAAGAGGCCGGCCGGGGGTGAACGAGCCTGCGGCCTCCACGTCACCCGGGGCGGCCCGGTCTCAGCCGCTGATGAGCATCGGTGAGGTGCTTGGGCAGTTGCGGGTCGATTTTCCGGACACCACGATTTCGAAGCTGCGGTTCCTTGAGGCCGAGGGTCTGGTCGAGCCGCAGCGGACGGCGGCGGGTTACCGGAAGTACAGCTGGGACGATGTGTCGCGGTTGCGGTTCGTGTTGACCGCGCAGCGGGACAAGTACCTGCCGTTGCGGGTGATCCGTGAGCAGTTGGCGGAGTGGGATTCGTCCGGTGAGCAGCCGGGGCGGTCGCGGCGGGCGTTGGTGGCGGTTGGTCCCGATGGTGCGGTGCCGGGTCGTGAGTCGGCGGAGCCGGCCGAGTCGTCGCAGGTGCGGCTCGGCCGGGCGGATCTGGTGGCGCGCAGTGGCATCGACGACTCGACGTTGGTGGAGTTGGAGCGGCTCGGTGTCCTGGTGTCGGATCCGCCGGGGTGGTATGACGCGGACGCGTTGATCATCGCGTCGGCGGTGGCGGGGTTGGCGTCGTACGGGTTGGAGCCGCGGCACCTGCGGGGTTATCGGACGGCGGCGGACCGCGAGGTCGGTTTGTTCGCGCAGTTGGTGGCGCCGTTGGCGCGGCAGAGTGATCCGGCGGCGCGGGCGCGGGCGGCGGAGACGGCGCGTGAGTTGGTGGCGTTGTCGGAGCAGTTGCACGCGGCGTTGGTGCGGGTGGGTCTGCGTTCGACGTTGGGTCGGTGAGGGGCCCGGCGGGTGGTGGCTGAGCGGAAAGATCTCTTCCGGGAAGCGTGCCGTAGGCTTGCCGGGGTAACCCCTTTCTGGCGCGAGCGTGGTGCCGTAGCGCATGGGACGGCCGTGTCGCGGTCCGTGTACCGTGCAGGGAAGGGCGCGGTGCGGCGTAGGTGACAACGACACGGAGGCGGCGGTGCGCGAGCTGAGCGTGGTCGGAGTTCGGGTGGAGCTGCCCAGCAACCAGCCGATCGTCCTGCTCAGGGAGGTCGAGGGGGACCGCTATCTGCCGATCTGGATCGGCGCGGTCGAGGCCACGGCTATCGCTTATGAGCAGCAGGGGGTCAAGCCGGCCCGGCCGTTGACGCATGATCTTCTGCGGGACGTGTTGGCGGCGTTGAAGGCGCCCTTGCAGGCGGTGGAGATCACTGAGCTCAAGGAGAACGTCTTCTACGCGGATCTGTTGATCGGCGATGGGGTGCGGGTGTCGGCGCGGCCGAGCGATTCGATCGCGTTGGCGTTGCGTGTCGGGGCACCGATTCGTTGTGCGGAGCAGGTCCTCAGCGAGGCGGGGATCATCATCCCTGACGAGCAGGAGGACGAGGTGGAGAAGTTCCGCGAGTTCCTGGATCAGGTGCGTCCGGAGGATTTCGCGGGCTGAGGTGGGCGCCGACTCTGCGCCCGGCTGTGACTGTGGGTGATGCCCCGGTCCGGTTGGTGATCTTTCTCGGTGGCTGCGCGGCGTGTCGCGTCGGTTCCTCCGTGGTAACCCCTGAGGGTGGCTATAGGGTTGCCATGTCGAGGGGTGCGCGTCCCGGAAACGACGCGTCGCCACACTGACGGGGAGGTTGTCCGGATGCACGAGCCGCGGGATTCCGATCCGGGTGCAGAGTTGAACGAGCCGGGTGCCTCGTCGCCAACGGTGGCGACTGAGGGTGACGGTTCGGTGGGCTACCGGGGTGTGACGGCCTGCCACGCGGTGGGCATCAGTTACCGGCAGTTGGATTACTGGGCGCGGACGACGCTGGTGGTGCCGAGCGTGCGCGACGCCTCTGGTTCGGGGACGCAGCGGTTGTACTCGTTCCGGGACCTGGTGGTGTTGAAGGTCGTGAAGCGGTTGTTGGACGCGGGGGTGTCCCTGCAGAACATCCGCAAGGCGATCGAGGCGTTGCGGTCGCGTGGTGTGGAGGATCTGGCCGGGATCACGCTGATCTCTGATGGGACGACGGTGTACGAGTGCCGGTCCCCGGAAGAGGTGGTCGACCTGTTGCAGGGTGGCCAGGGCGTCTTCGGGATCGCGATCGGTGGGGCCTTCAAGGAGATCCAGGGGTCGTTGTCGCATCTGCCGGCGGAGCCGGCGGTGAGCGGTCCGGTGGAGCCGGCGGTGGCGGCGGATCCGATGGGTGACGAGTTGGCGGCGCGACGGGCGCGGCGGCGGGCTGGCTGAGCGCCCGAGGCGTTCGGCTCATCCAGTTTTTTCCCGACTGGTTTTCTCGCGACCGTCGGTGACCGTGGGTCGGGTCGGTAGGTCTTTGCGCTCCACTGTGGATACGGTGGGTGTCGTTCCGGTGGCCCGTTGTGGAGATACGCGCCGGCAGTGGTGACGTAGCGTGTTGGGCTGGTGTCGGTAACCCGATCGGGGGGCCCTGACCGGAGGCGGTTGACACGCTATGGTCCGACACGGTTCCGGCGCGGTGTCGCCGTGGCACGTCGATGTCGCTCCGTGGGCCGGGCCCCTTCGCGCCGACCCCGCGCGACCCTTCACCCCCCGGAAGGAACGACCGTGACGGTCACCGAAGAAACCGCTCCCGCCTCGCACTACGACCGCATTGGCGGTGCCAGCTCGGTCAAGGCTGCCGTCGATCTGTTTTACGAGAAGGTGCTCGCCGACCCTGAGTTGGCTGGCTACTTCACCGATGTGGACATGGCGGGTCAGCGGCGGCACCTGACGTTGATGTTGACGACGGTGCTGGGTGGCCCGAACGAGTACACCGGTCGTGGGTTGGCCGAGGCGCATCAGCCGTTGAACATCCCTGTGGAGCACTATGTGAAGGTGGGCGGGCACCTGATGGTGACGCTGACCGAGCTGGGTGTTCCGGCGGACATCCTGGCGGACGTGCAGACGGTGCTGGGGCAGGTGCAGGACCAGGTGGTGGCCGCCGGAGACCGGTCGGGCGCCTGAGCGTGGACGCGGCCCGGCTCAAGCAGAGCTGGTCCCTGGTCGCCGGCCACGGTGACCAGGTGCCGCTCTACTTCTATTCGACGTTGTTCCTCGCTCACCCCGAGACGCGGCAGATGTTCCCCACGAACATGGCCGGGCAGCGGGACCGCCTCGTCACCGCGTTGGGGCACATCGTGTCCAACGTGGACCGGGTCGACGGGTTGGTGGGTTTTCTACAGGATCTCGGTGCGGACCACCGCAAGTTCGCGGTACGCGCGGAGCACTACCCGGCGGTCGGTGAGGCGCTGTTGGCGACGTTGCGGCATTTCCTCGGGGAGCAGTGGACCGACGAGTTGGCTCAGGACTGGGCCGCCGCGTACGGGTTGGTCGCGCAGGTGATGACGGAGGCCGCGCAGGCCGCCGAGGCGGTGAACCCGCCGTGGTGGGTGGCGGAGATCGTGGCGCACGAGCGGCGGGCGTTCGACGTGGCGGTGTTGACGGTGCGTCCGCAGTACCTGTTGCCGTTCACCCCGGGTCAGTCGGTCGGGGTGTCGCATCCGTCGGTGCGGTCGTGGCGGTACTACTCGCCGGCGAACGCGCCGCGCGCGGATGGCACGTTGGAGTTGCATGTGCGTGCCGCGCCGGGTGGGGCGGTGTCGTCACGTCTGGTGTACGGGTCGGCGGTCGGGGATCGGATCCACCTGGCGGCGCCGGTGGGGGACCGGCTGGGGTTGTGGTCGGCGGGTTCCAGTGATCTGTTGTTGCTGACCGCGGGTACCGGCTGGGCGCCGGTGAAGGCGTTGGTGGAGCAGGTGGCCGCCGAGGGTTCCCGCCGACGGGTCGACCTCTACGTGGGGGCTCGTTCCCGCAGTGAACTCTACGACAGCGACGCGATCGACAAGTTGGCGTCGTCGTATCCGTGGTTGACGGTGACCTACGTGGTGGGTGCCGACGTGAACCGGCCGGGGGAGTTCGTGCACGCGGTGGACCGGGCGTTGGCCGACGGTGACTGGCATTCCCGGCACGTGTTCGTGTGCGGGTCGGACGAGATGGTTTCGCACGCGGTGCAGACGTTGGTCCAGGCGGGTTTCCACGCGGGTCAGGTGCACCACGAGGGCCTGGGTGAGCAGTGGTACGGCCCGGCCTGGCGTACGGCGGTGCAGCAGTCGACCGTTGGTGACATTTCCGGAGGTGGGCACAGGTGAGTGAGCTTGCGGGCCCGGCAGTCGCGAACGGAGGCGGGCACAGGTGAGTGCGACCCCGATCAGTCGGTACGACGGGATGCAGGTATCCGGCGGTGTGCAGGTGCGGATGACCGCCGACCGGGTCCGTCGGTGGGAGTTCGGCGTCGCGTCGTTCGCCCGGCGTGGCTACGACAACGCTGACGTGGACCGGTTCCGGGTGCAGGTAGCCGACGAGTTGGACCTACTGGTGACGCAGGTCGCGACTCTGCGGGCGGAGAACGAGCGGCTGACCGACCGGGTGGAGTTGCACCGGCACGGGGTCATCCCGAGCACGGGAGCGGCGGCGAAGGCTCCCGCGGCGCGGGAGGTGAATCTGCTGTCCGCGGCGCAACGGGAGGCGGAGCAGATCATCGCGCAGGCGCACGACTACGCGCGGCGGGTCGCCGAGTACGCCCGGATGCAGTACGAGAGCTACATGCAGGCGGCGGAGGCGGAGGCGAAGCAGGCGGCGGAGCGGGCGGTGACGGAGTACCGCAGCGCGGCTGGGTCGAGCTTCGACGACACGGTGGCCACCCGGGAGGCGTTGCGGATCTTCGGCGAGATGATGGTGTCGCACATGCAGGCGGCGGCGCGGCATCTCGACGACGGCAGTGAGCAGTTGGCCCGCACAATGGACCGGATCGCCGCGGAGACACCGGGGGCGCCGTTCGTGGGCGGCACGGCGGGGCAGTCGGCGTTGCCGCGGCACCAGCAGCGGTGACGCCGCCGGGGTGGGGTCCGCTTCTGCCGGACCTCACCCCGGCTCGGGTGTTGGTAGGAACGACGACACCAGGAGTTAGAAGGCCGCAGGCCGACTGCGAGGCAAGGCAATCAGGCTCAGCGCCAGGCAGGAAGCGCACCTGGCCGCCCTGCGCATAGCCCGCGAGCACACCAGCGCCGAGGTGGCCGATCTCTTTGGTGTGGCCCGCTCGACGGTCTACCGGGAGATCGAGCGGGTCGCTGCTGTGGCGCTGGCCGGGTCTTTTCGAGCCGGGGCCGGTGACCCACAACGGATGTGGGAAGTCGCCGCGTCTGCGCGTGCCGCTCGTCGCGGATCGACAAGGACGGCACGAAGCCGTCCATCCCCAGGCGAATGAGCGCAGCCTTGGCGACCGCTTCCAGGTCCTTGTCACCCATCAAGTAACTTTACGCGAAGATCAGTTACCGCCCGTCCAAGCGGTCGAACTCGCGCATATGAAACTGTGAGAGAAGAGATGACTACCGATAGTGGTGGCAGGGATCGTTCATCGGTGACTACCAACCGTTATGGTCAGCGTGGCGAGGAGCTGGGCGGGGGTGAGCCGCCGCAAAGCCATCGTCGCCGGCATCGGCGCCGGGGTAAATTTCTTGTGCTGACCTCTGTCGTCGTCGTCGCGGGACTCGTAGTCGGCGCCACGACGAATTACGCGGGGATCATTGACAAGCTGTCACCGGGCTCATCCTGCGGGAAAGGCGCGGAGTCCCTGCACGTTGTCGTGGCCCCCGAGATTGTGCCTGCGGTGGCAGCGGCGGTGGAGAAGATGGGTGAGGTCTGCAGTCCGGTGGATATCGTCGGGGAAGACCCGGCGATCACGGCGCAGAAGGGTGCGCCGGAAGCGCTGCAGGTGTGGATCCCGTCGTCCCGCATCTGGCTGGACAGCGTCGACCCGGACCGGCGTGTCTACCCCATCCATGACGACTCCCTGGCACGGTCACCTCTGGTTCTTGCTGCGCCGGCAGGTGTGGCCGGTACGCCGTGGGCCCGATCCGGTTTTTCGTGGGCGACGTTGTTGAGCGGTGTCGTGGGAGGGGCGGTCAAGCTCAGCATGGGTGACCCCTCCCGGGATACCGCCGGTCTGCTGTCCTTCGTGGCGGTGCAGGCCGCCGCTGCCTCACCTGGAACCGATGCCGGCGTGGCGCAGCTTCGGGCCCTCGCGCTGCGCACCAGGCTACTCGACGCGGACGCGTCGGCCGGTGAGTTGCTACGCGTCGCCGCCGAGCAGGGCGGCGACCGGAAGGCCCTTGCCGACCTCGGGATGTTCTTTGTGCTCGAGCAGCAGCTCTGGAAGCACAACGATGGCCGCGACAATCCAGTGCTGAGCCTGTATGCCAGCGACATCGCGGTCGAGGCTGACTACCCCGTGGCGATCGCAGGGCAGTCCACCGCCACCGCCGTGCAGCGCCGGCTGCTGAGCCAGTTCATTGGCAGTCTGCGATCGGTGGACACCAGCAACGCCCTGGTGGCCGCAGGTTTTCGCCTCACCGGGTTCGGGGGGCCGTCGCCTCGGGTCGGCGTTCCCACTGGCCTGCCCTTGAAGATCGCCGATCCGACGGCGGTCGCAGACGTGAGCCTGGGTCTAGAAGCGGCCGCATGGTCCCGGTACCAACCGGAACGCTTTCAGGTGCTCGTGGTCGTCGACCGTTCAGGCTCCATGGCCGCTCCCGTGGTCGTCGGGCCGGGTCGCACCGAGACCAAGGCGACGCTGCTTCGGTCCTTCGGCGCTGTCGCCGCGCAGACGTTCACCAATGACACGGAACTCGGATTGTGGTTCTTCGGCACGCCAACTGCCAAAAGCCCGTCAACCGAGGTGGTAGTTCCCCTGGGGCCGGTCACCGGCACCGTGAAAGGCGAAACGCGTCGCGACGTCATCGGTCGAAAGATTGCCGCATACACCCCTATTCCTGATGGCGGAACGCCGCTGTACAAGGCGGTGCTCGACGCCGTGGACTATATGCAAACCAAGATCAGGCCAGATCGGCGGACAATCGTCGTCGTCTTGACCGACGGTCGAGACGGCAACTCACCCCATGCCATGGACAAGGCACAGTTCCTCAAACAGCTCACCCAGAACCAGCCCCCCGTGCCGGTGTTCTCGATCGGCATCGGCGAAAGCGCGGACCTGGACACGTTGCGCGCGGTTGCCGAGACAACCGGCGGCCGGGCCGAGGCCGCGCAGAATCCCAAAGATCTCGCCGCCGCGATGGCGAACATCTTCCTGGCAGCGGCCGCCGGAGCCAAGTAGGGGCCCTGCCGCCCCCACCGACGTCATCGAGGGTGGAGGGTTCCCCCGAAAACGTGCCTGACACGAGGCCCCGCCTTCCCACCCGTCGACACCTGGCGGGCGGGAAGGCGGGGCCTCGTCGTCTGCTGGTCCACGGAGTACCACGGCCTCGGCGTCGCCGCCCTGCGCCGGACCGGCCGCGACGTCGATCGTCGCCGTTCACGGAGGTCGTCCGTCGGCGATTGTCACCGCGCCGGGAAGCGGATACGCAGGTAGGCGCGGTCATCGAAGCTCACCTGCCCCGGCAGAACCCCCTTGGTTCCGGCGAGTTCGGCCACGCACCAAGGGTCCTTTTCCAGGAGTGAGGCAAGCTTCGACTCGGACTCGGCCAAGGTCTCGCCGATGACCGGATAGCCGTCGCTGGCGATCACCACTTCGTCGATGTCATCGGGCACCGGATGTACTACCACCAACGACGGAGGAACCGGCCGTCCATCAATGGCGGCATACCCATATGGCCCGGTGCTGTTACGCAGGGCGCCCTGTCGCCCGGTCAGAGCTCGCGCCGCGAGTCGTCCCGGATCCACCTCCACTACCCGATCCATGCTGATCGTTCCGGCGGCCGCCTCTGCGGCAAGAACCGCAGCGCGGAAGGACGCCGCGACCTCGTCGACCAGTTTGCGCGGCTGACCGACCGACGCGGGGAGCCCTCGATACGCGAATCCGGCGTCACCGACCTGCCAGATCTCGCGACGCGCTCGCGAATAGACGGTAACGGCCGCACTCGGCCGCTCCGAAGCGATCAACTCCGAGTCGATGCGGGCCGCCAGCTCCGCGGTCATGGCCGCAACCGCCGTGTGCGAGTCGACGTAGCGCGGAAGCCGCCGCACGGCGTCCCGGCAAGCCGCCATGGCCCACCACCCGGCCGCCGCGCTCCCGTAGCGCCGGCCGCTCACATCCGTGGCGCCATCGATAACCGCCGCATGCTCAGCGGTCACGACGATCGCGTCTTCGCACACTTCCGGATCCCCGTACTTACCCACCACGAGCTGTTCCACGATCTCCACAGCTCCGATGGTCGCTCACAAGGCGCTTGAACACCGGGACGGAAGTAAGGCAGAGAGCCGGCGCTGTCCCTCAGGAGTGGACGGCGCGGACGGCGTCGGCGATCGGTGTGGGTCCGTCCACGAGTTCCAGGGTCGCACCGGCGGTGCCGGGTGTGTCGAGCAGAGCGGCGAGGACCAGGGCGACGTCGGCGCGGCTGATCGCGCCACGCCCGGCGTGCCGGGTGAGGGTGACGCGGCCGGTGGGCTCGTTGTCGGTGAGCCGTCCGGGGCGCAGCACCGTCCAGGCCAGGTCGCGGCCGCGCAGGTCGTCCTCGGCGGCCCGCTTGGCCCGCAGGTACGCGGCCCACACGTCGTCGGTGCCCGCGGCGGGTGGGTCGTCCACGCCCATCGAGGAGACCAGCAGGTAGCGGTGGACGCCGGCGCGGGTGGCGGCGTCGGCGAGCAGCGCCGCGGCGCCCCGGTCGACGGTGTCCTTGCGGGCGGCGCTGCTGCCGGGACCGGCACCGGCGGCGAAGATCACCGCGTCGGCGGCGTCGAGGTGCGCGGCGACGTCGGTGACGTCGGCGTGTTCCAGGTCGCAGACGACGGCGGTGGCGCCGGCGGCGTGCAGGGCGTCGGCCTGCCCGGGGTTGCGGATCAGGCCGACGGCGGTGTCACCGCGCCCGGCGAGGTGACGCTCCAGCAGTAGGGCAATCTTGCCGTGGCCTCCGGCGATGACGACGCGCATGCGCTCAACCTACCGGCGGTGCCGGTAGGAGACGCGACATCAGGGGCCGAAAGGGCTGTTTTCCTGGGTTGGGGCCGCCGACCTTGACCTTGACCTTTGGGCAACCCCCAGCCTGGTACGTGCCGGTCGCAGTGACCGGCACGAGGAGGATGTCGACGTGGGGCTGCTGACCATCGGGGCGTTCGCGCAGGCGGCGGGACTGACGCCGAAGGCGTTGCGTCTGTACGACCAGGTCGGGCTCGTGTTGCCGGCCGCGGTCGATCCTGAGTCCGGATACCGGCTCTACGACCCTGACCAGCTGCCGCTGGCCCGACTGGTCGCCCAACTACGTCGCATCGGCATGCCACTGGCGAAGATCCGCACCGTTTGCGGCCTGGAGCCCGCGGCGGCGGCTGAGGCGATCACCGCGTACTGGCAGCAGGTCACCGCCGATACCGCGGCTCGCGCTCGGCTCGCCACCTTCCTCGTCGAGCATCTCTCTGAAGGGGGCATCACCATGTCTCACGTCAATCCCACCCTTGCCGTCCGGTACGCCACCGGTTGCGAGACCGGGGCGGTGCGCGACAGCAACGAGGACGCCGTGTACGCCAGTGAGCGGCTGTTCGCCGTCGCCGATGGCATGCGGGGGGCCGGTGGCGCTGCGGCCAGCGCTGCCGCCATCGACGCCCTGCGGCCGTTGGAACTCGCCGATGTGCCGGCCGTCGATCTGCTGACGATGCTGGCCGGTGCGGTCACCGACGCCGACCGCACCGTGCGGGGGCTGGCGACCGATGATCATCAGCCGGCCACCACGCTGACCGCGTTGCTGCGCAGCGGCTCCCAACTGGCTCTGGTGCACATCGGTGACACCCGGGCGTACCTTCTGCGCGGGGGAGAACTGTCCCTGCTCACCCAGGACCACACCTGGGTGCAGGCCCAGGTGGATCAGGGCAAGCTCGACCGGGACCAGGCCGCCACGCACCCTCAGCGCGCTCTGCTGGTGCGCGCCCTCGGTGGGGGCCAGCAGGTAGAGGCCGATCTTGCGCTCCGCACCGCTCTGCCTGGTGATCGGTACCTGCTGTGCTCCGACGGGCTGTCCGCTGTCGTCGACCGAGACGCCCTGCGGGTGGCGCTGAGCGCACCAACCGATCCCGCGGAGACGGTGCGGAGCCTGATCGATCTGGCTCAGGGTGAAGGGGCGCCGGACAATGTCGCCTGCGTCATCGCCGATGTCGTCGCGGCGTAGACCAACGGTCCGCGAAGCGAGGGCAACGACGTGGCCCCTACCAGGGGCCGTCCGCCGACAACCAGGACCGGCCCGCGGGTTCGGCGTCGCCGGCCGGGCTGAGGCAGCATGGAGGGGTGACGGAGAGCTTCGACGCGTTGGCCTCGCTGGTGGCCGGTGGTGGGGTGGTGGTGCTCAGCGGTGCGGGCCTGTCCACCGAGTCGGGTATCCCGGATTACCGGGGGCCCAGCGGGGTGGCCCGCCGGCACACGCCGATGACCTTCCAGGCGTTCACCCGGGATCCCCTCGCCCGGCGGCGCTACTGGGCGCGTAGCCACCTGGGGTGGCGGTTGATCGCCGGTGCGGCGCCGAACGCCGGGCACCGGGCGGTGGCCGGGTTGCAACACGCCGGCCTGGTCGACGCGGTGATCACCCAGAACGTCGACGGTCTGCACGGTGCGGCCGGCAGCACGTCGGTGATCGAGTTGCATGGTCGCCTGGACGAGGTGACCTGCCTGGACTGCGGCAACCTGACATCCCGGGAGGAGTTGGACCGGCGGCTGCGCGAGGCCAACCCGGACTTCGTGGCCCAGGTCGCCGCGGTGAACCCGGACGGTGATGTGGATCTCCCTGACGAGCAGGTTGCCGCGTTCCGGCCGGTGGACTGTGGGATCTGTGGCACCGGGATGTTGAAACCGGACGTGGTGTTCTTCGGTGAGACGGTGCCGCCGCAGCGGGTGGCGAGCTGCTTCGCGGCCGTGGAGCAGGCCCGGTCGTTGCTGGTGCTCGGGTCCTCGTTGACGGTGATGTCGGGGCGACGTTTCGTGATTCGGGCGGCGAAACGGGGCATCCCGGTGGCGATCGTCAACCAGGGGCCGACCCGGGGCGACGGGAACGCCACCGTGTGCGTCGACGCGCCGCTGGGTGCCCTGTTGCCGGAGCTGGCAGCGCGGGTCGCCGGTGACGCGGCGACGGCCACACCGGCCGGGGTGTGACGGGTTGAAGCGCGGGGTGTGACGGCCCGGGGTAGGACATCTGCCGGTAACACCGGCGCTGGTAGCGTTGACCATGCCGGTAACACCCACGTGGGAGAGACCGCCCAACAGCACGCAGGGCGGCGCCGAAGGGGCAAATCCTCCCCGGAACCTCTCAGGCAAAAGGACCTCGTGGGAAGGCACTGTGGAGTGCCCTGCGGGCGCGACAGAGGGGGAGGCCGATCCGTCGACCTCGCCCGGGAGCGCCCCCATGACCGTAGAGCAGTTCGCCACCCGTCACATCGGTCCCGGCCCGGACGATGAGCGCCGGATGTTGGAGGTCGTCGGGCACGGCTCGATCGACGAGCTGATGGACGCCGCGATCCCCGAGGTGATCCGCTGGCACGGCACCCTCGACCTGCCGGACCCGGCCACCGAGGCCGAGACGATCGCCGAGCTGCGGGCCCTCGCCGCGCGCAACACCGTCGCCGTGTCGATGATCGGCCTGGGTTACCACGGCACGCACACCCCGGCGGTGATCCGCCGCAACGTGCTGGAGGACCCGGCCTGGTACACGGCGTACACGCCGTACCAGCCGGAGATCAGCCAGGGCCGCCTCGAGGCGCTGCTGAACTTCCAGACCATGGTCACCGACCTGACCGGCCTGGCCACCGCGAACGCCTCCATGCTCGACGAGGGCACCGCCGCGGCGGAGGCGATGACCCTGGCCCGCCGGGCCTCCAAGAGCAAGAGCACCGTGTACGTGGTGGACGCCGACGCGCTGCCGCAGACCATCGCGGTGATCACCAGTCGGGCGGAGCCGCTCGGCATCGACGTGCGGGTCCTCGACGTCGAGCGTGACGAGTTGCCGGGCGAGTTCTTCGGCCTGCACCTGCAGTACCCGGGTGCGTCGGGGACGGTCCGCGACCACGCGGCGCTGGTCGAGGCGGCGCACACCGTCGGTGCCCTGGTGACCGTCGCGGCGGACCTGCTGGCGTTGACGCTGCTGCGCGCACCGGGGGAGATCGGCGCGGACATCGCCGCCGGCACCACCCAGCGTTTCGGCGTACCCATGGGCTTCGGTGGGCCGCACGCCGGTTACCTGGCGGTGCGCTCGGGCCTGGAGCGGATGCTGCCCGGGCGTCTCGTCGGGGTGTCGCGCGACGCGGACGGCAACCCGGCCTACCGGTTGGCGTTGCAGACCCGTGAGCAGCACATCCGACGGGAGAAGGCGACCAGCAACATCTGCACCGCGCAGGTGCTGCTCGCGGTGATGGCCGGCATGTACGCGGTCTACCACGGCCCGGACGGGCTGCGGGACATCGCGACGCGTACCCATGACATGGCGGCGCGGCTCGCGGCCGGGCTGCGCGCCGGTGGCGTGGACGTCGCGGACGTCGCGTTCTTCGACACCGTCACCGCGAGCGTGCCGGGACGGGCGGCGCAGGTCGTCGCCGCGGCCGTCGAGCGTGGGGTGAACCTGCGGCTGATCGACGCCGACCGGGTGAGTGTGTCCTGCGACGAGACGACCACCGTCGCGCACCTGGAGGCGGTGTGGGCGGCGTTCGGTGTGCCCACCTTCGACGGCGCCGTCGACCCGGCCCTGCCGCTCGACCTGGCCCGCACGACTGACTTCCTGACCCACCCGGTGTTCCGCAGCCACCACTCGGAGACGGCGATGCTGCGTTACCTGCGCCGGCTGTCGGACTTCGACTACGCCCTGGACCGGGGCATGATCCCGCTCGGGTCGTGCACGATGAAGCTCAACGCGACCACCGAGATGGAGCCGATCAGCTGGGCGGAGTTCGCGCACATCCACCCGTTCGCCCCGGACGCGCAGACCGCCGGGTACCGGGAGATGATCGGTCAGCTGGAGTCCTGGCTGGCCGAGGTGACCGGCTACGACGCGGTCAGCGTGCAGCCCAACGCCGGCTCCCAGGGTGAGCTGGCCGGGCTGCTGGCCATCCGGGCGTTCCACCACAGCCGCGGCGAGGCGCACCGCGACGTGTGCCTGATCCCGTCGTCGGCGCACGGCACCAACGCGGCCTCGGCGGTGATGGCCGGCATGCGGGTCGTCGTGGTGGCCTGCGACGACGACGGCAACGTCGACCTGGTCGACCTCGACGCGAAGATCGACAAGCACCGGGGCGCGCTTGCCGCGATCATGGTGACGTACCCGTCGACGCACGGGGTGTACGAGACGGGCATCGCGTCGCTGTGCGCGAAGGTCCACGACGCCGGCGGGCAGGTGTACGTCGACGGTGCGAACCTCAACGCCCTGGTCGGGTTCGCGAAGCCGGGCAAGTTCGGCGCGGACGTGTCGCACCTGAACCTGCACAAGACGTTCTGCATTCCGCACGGCGGCGGCGGCCCGGGGGTCGGTCCGGTGGCGGTACGGGCACACCTGGCGCCGTTCCTGCCCGGTGACCCGCTGGGCGCGCACGTCGACGCCACGCCGGCGATCTCGGCGGCGAAGTACGGGTCGGCGGGCATCCTGCCGATCCCGTGGGCGTACCTGCGGATGATGGGCGCGTCCGGGCTGACCCGGGCGACCGGCGTGGCGGTCCTCGCGGCGAACTACGTGGCGGCGCGACTGCGGGGGCACTTCCCGGTGCTGTACGCCGGCAACAAGGGCCTGGTCGCGCACGAGTGCATCCTCGACCTGCGGCCGCTGACGAAGGCGACCGGGGTGAGCGTGGACGACGTCGCGAAGCGGCTGATCGACTACGGCTTCCACGCGCCGACGATGTCGTTCCCCGTGGCGGGGACGCTGATGGTGGAGCCGACCGAGAGTGAGGACCTGGCCGAGCTGGACCGGTTCTGTGACGCGATGATCGCGATCCGCGCGGAGATCGAGCAGGTCGGGTCGGGGCAGTGGCCGGCGGGGGACAACCCCCTGGCCAACGCGCCGCACACCGCGTCGATGGTCAGCGGTGACGAGTGGCAGCACCCGTACCCGCGGTCGGTGGGCGCGTACCCGGCCGGGGTGGACCGGGCCGGGAAGTACTGGCCGCCGGTGCGGCGTATCGACGGCGCGTACGGCGACCGGAACCTGGTCTGCTCGTGCCCGTCGCCGGAGGCGTTCGAGGACTGACAACGGGCGAGCCGGGGCGGGCGGTGTGGCCGCCCCGGCAGCCGCTGCGACCTGGGCGGGGACGTCCCTTACCGGGGGACTAGCCTGGGTCGACGGCGGCTATTCGGTGACGCTGGGTGGTCAATCAGGCCACGAGGGCGTGGCGGGCGGGGCCGCGGTGCGGTGCGATGCTGCTGCCGTCGGGAAGCAGCTCGCCGGTGTCCTCGAAGACGATGACGCCGTTGCAGAGCAGGCTCCAGCCCTGCTCACGGAAGCAGGCGAGGACTCGTGCGGCTTCCCGGTCGGTGGCTTCAGCGGAGGGGCAGGTCGGTTGGTGCTGGCACATCGGGTTCTCCGGACTGTGGGGGCACTGTGTCATGGTTCACATGACCAGTGACGCACAGTACCAAGCGAAAGTGTCCAGCATCGAGCAGGTGCCCGCCTGGTGCACGGGAAATCCACTGAACGGATGAGGAAGGTCGGACCGTACGGCGTGGAAACGCTCCCACAGGTGGTGGTCGATGTACCCGCGGCACCCGCCGCGTGTCGAGGCGCGCTCACCGAACGCGCCCGCCTGCAGTGGCGCCGCGGCGACGGCGGCGACCCCGCGGCTCTCGCCGAGGAGTTCCTCGCCGCGCACGGACTGCCCCTGCACGACCTGACCCGACCCGCCACGACGCACTCGGACACCGGGGCGTGCGGTGCCGCGCTCTACCTGTCCGCCGCCGCCGGGGCACTACTGGCCGGCGCACCCACCCCGGCGCCCGAGCCCGCACCGGCCCTACCCGACCTCGCCGTGGTCATCTACGAGCACGGCACCACCATCCGACCCGCACCGCCCAGCGCACCGCCCGCCTGGTGGCTCGGCCCGTGGACCGAGAGCTGGACCCCCCGCCAACACGCCGCCGCCATCGAGTCGGTCCGCACCGCCATCGGCCGCGGCGACGTCTACCAGACCAACATCGTCGGACACGCCGCCGCCCGCTACACCGGCGACCCGCTGCCCGCCCTGAGCCGCCTCGGCGCGCTCCCCGGCGCCCGCTACGGCGGCGTACTCACCGGCGACGGGTGGGCGATCGGCTGCGCCTCCCCGGAAACCCTCGTCGAGGTCACCGACGGGCACCTCATCACCCGACCCATCAAGGGCACCCGCCCCGCCACCGCCGCCGGCCGCGCCGAACTTCTCGCCAGCGCGAAGGAACGCGCCGAACACATCATGATCGTCGACCTGGAACGCAACGACCTCGCCCGCATCGCCCGCACCGGCACCGTCACCGTCGACGACCTGTTCGCCGTCCGCCGCTGGTGCGACCTGTGGCAGGCCGAGTCGACCGTGCGCGCCGCCGCCGCCGACGGCCTCGGCCTCGCCGACCTGCTGCGCGCCACCTGCCCCGGCGGCTCCGTCACCGGCGCGCCGAAACTCGCCGCCCTGACCCAGATCAGCGCCCTCGAACCCGTCGGTCGGGGCGCCGGCATGGGCGCGCTGGGTTGGGTCGCCCCCGGCCGCGTCGACCTCGGCCTGACCATCCGCACCGCCGCCGCCGACGGCGAGAAGCTGCACACCTGGGCCGGCGGCGGCATCACCTGGGACAGCGACCCCACCGCAGAGGTCGCCGAAGCCGCCGCGAAGACCACCCCGATCCGCGCCACCCTGGCCGGGCGCTGAACCCGCCGCCACCGGCGATACGCTGACCCGCATGACCATGCGGCCCATCCGGATCATCGGCGACCCCGTCCTGCGCACCCGATGCGAGCCGGTCACCACCTTCGACGCCGAGCTGCGCGCCCTGGTCACCGACCTGATGGACACCCTGCTCGGCGCCCCCGGCCGCGCCGGGGTCGCCGCACCGCAGATCGGCGTCAGCGCCCAGGTGTTCGTCTACGAGGCCGACGGGCACCGCGGCCACCTCATCAACCCCACCCTGGAGCTGTCCGACGAGCTCCAGGACGACGAGGAGGGCTGCCTGTCCATCCCCGGCCTGTACTTCCCGACCGCACGGGCCCTGCACGCCACCGCCCACGGCGTCGACCAGCACGGCGAGCCGTTGACCATCGCCGGCAGCGGGTTCCTCGCCCGCGCCCTGCAACACGAAACCGACCACCTGCTCGGCACGCTCTACGTCGACACCCTGCGCGGCGACATCCGCCGCCGCGCCCTACGCGAGATCCGCGCCGGCCGCTTCGACTCACCCAGCCGCCGCCGCTGACGCGCTACCGGGCCGTCAACGTCCACTCGTCGTAGTCGGCGACCCGGGTGAAACCCACCCGCTCGTACAGGCGCACCGCGGCGGCGTTGTCCGCCTTCACGTTCAACGTCACATGCGTGACGCTCTCCCGCAGTCGCGCGCACAACGCCGCCACCACCGCCGCGCCCAACCCCCGCCCCCGACAGCGCGGATGCGTCGTGACATTGCCCAGGGCCGCCACCCCGTACGCCGGTGAGAACACGTGCACCCCGGCCACCGCGACCAGCTCACCGCCCTCGCGTACCCCCAGGTACTGCCCGGTGTCGAGCATCCGCGCGTCGAACCAGTTGTCGGGGTACGCCCGCGCGTACAGGTCACGCAGCCGCGGCAGGTCCGCCGGTCCGAGCAGCACACCCGCCGGGGCCACCGCCGCCAGCCGGGCCCGGTCCGTCAACGCCATCCGGTGGTGCCGGCCACCGGGATCCAACCGGAACGACCCCGCCAGGGCGTCGGTCAGCCCGGGGGAGAGGTGCGCGTAGAGCCGGGCGGGCAGCACCGGTGTCACCTCCGCCAGCAACACCGCCAGCGCCGCGGTGTCCGCCGGCGCCGCGAACGCCAACAACGTCGGCGGGTCGACCCCGTGGTACAGCAACACGACCTGCTCACCCCGGCGAAACCACGAGGTGTACGGCCAGAAGAAATCGTCCAGGTCACCCAACTGGTAGGCGTGCAGCACCGGGTCACGCCCCAGCAACCGCGCCAGCACCGCCCGGTCGTGCTCCGCGCGTACCGCCGCCATCAGCGGGCCACCCACTGGTCGTGACCGAGCTTCGCGACCAACGCCACGACCACCACCAGCAGCACCACCCGCACGAACCCCGACCCACGACGCAACGCCATCCGCGCCCCCACCACCGCACCGGCGACGTTGCACACCGCCATCGCCGCACCCAGCAACCACCACACGTGCCCGGTCACCCCGAACACCACCAGCGCACCCAGATTCGTACCCGCGTTGACGACCTTCGCCATCGCCGAGCCATGCACGAAGTCCGCGCCCACCAGCGCGGTGAACGCCACAACCAGGAACGTGCCGGTGCCCGGCCCGATCAACCCGTCGTACAGGGCGATACCCACCCCGGCCAGCGCGATCACCGCCACCACCCGCACCGGGGTCCGCCGCTGCGGCGCCGCCACCACACCCAGCCGGGGACGCAGCAGCACGAACACCGCCACCGCCACCAACACGACCAACACCACCGGCCGGTACGCCGACGCCGGCACCGCCCCGGCGAGCGCGGCACCCACGCCCGCGCTGAACACCGCCAGCCCCGCCGCCGGCCCCGCCACCCGCCAGTCGACCTTGGTCCGCCGGGCGTACGTCGCCGCCGCCGTCGCCGTACCGAAGATCGCGGCCAACTTGTTGGTGCCCAGCGCGGTGGCCACCGGCAACCCCGGGGCAGCCACCAGCAACGCCGGCAGCAGCAACAACCCACCACCGCCGACCACGGCATCGACCCACCCGGCCATCGCGGCGGCGGCCAGCAGCGTACTCAGCGTCACGGCGTCCACGGCCGGCAATTCTCCCTACCCGACGCGCCTGACCGGCACCCGAGTGGCCAGCCTCACCCGGTCACCGACCCCGCGTACGCCGCAACCACACCCCCAACGCGCCGACCGCCACGAACACCAGCACCGAACACACCAACACCTTCACCACCCGGCAACCATGCCACGGGGACGTAGGGTGCAGGAGTGCGCCTGGCCACCTTCAACCTGCTGCACGGACGATCCCTCACCGACGGGCTCGTCAACTCCGACCGATTCGCCGCCGCCGTACGCGCCCTCGACGCCGACGTGCTCGCCCTGCAGGAAGTCGACCGCGACCAACACCGCAGCGGCAACCTCGACCTCACCGCCATCGCCGCCCACGCCCTCGACGCACCCCACCACCGCTTCGCCGCCGCCGTCGTCGGCACCCCCGGCGAACAGTTCCGCCCGCTCCGCCACGACGACGACGGGCACGGCGAACCCTGCTACGGCATCGGGCTGATCAGCCGCCACCCCGTCCGCAGCTGGCACGTCACCCGACTCAAGCCCGCCCCCGTCCGGTCACCGGTCTACGTGCCCGGCCCCCGCGGCGGCCTCATCCTGCTCCACGACGAACCCCGCGCCGTCCTCGCCGCCGTCCTGGACACCCCGCACGGCCCGCTCACCGTCGCCGCGACCCACCTGTCCTTCGTACCCGGTTGGAACGCCCGCCAACTACGCCAGACCGTCCGCGCCCTCCGCGCGCTGCCCGGCCCCCGCGTCCTGCTCGGTGACCTCAACCTGCCCGCCGGCCCGGCCCGGCTCATCTCCGGCTGGCACCCCCTGGGCCGTCGCCCCACCTACCCCTCCGGGCAACCCCGCGTCCAACTCGACCACATCCTCGCCGACCGGCACGCCCTTGAGCAGCTTCCACCGGTACGGGCCGTCACCACGCCGCGGTCCACCATTTCCGACCACCGGCCCCTGCTGGTCGACATCGGCTGACAGTCGTCCCCCGACACACCGCCATCGTGGGTCACGAATGTCTAGGGTGGGCTCACCGACACCACCGTCGTTGCGCCATCGCCGCCCCCGACCTTCACGGAGCTGACCATGAGCGATACGCCGGACACGATCGTCCTCATCCACGGATTCTGGGTAACCCCCCGCAGCTGGGAACACTGGGTCACCCACTACCAGGACAAGGGCTTCCAGGTGCTCACCCCGTCGTACCCCGGGCTGGAGGTCGAGGTCGAGGCGCTCAACGCCGACCCCACACCCCTGGAGACGCTCACCGCCCCGCAGGTCATCGACCACCTCAGCGCGGTGGTCGAGGCGCTGCCCAAGCCGCCGATCATCATGGGCCACTCCGCCGGCGGGGCGTTCACACAGGTGCTGCTCGACCGGGGGTACGGCGCCTCGGCCGTCGTCCTCAACTCGGCGCCCACCGAAGGCGTCACCGTGATCCCGTTCTCGCAGCTACGCTCCACCTTCCCGGTGCTGAAGAACCCGGCCAACCGGCACCGCGCCGTCGGGTTCACCTTCGAGCAGTGGAACTACGCGTTCACCAACACGTTCGACGAGCAGCAGGCCCGCGCCCTGTACGAGCGCTACGCCATCCCCGCCTCCGGCGGCATCCTCTGGGACAGCGTCCTGGCCAACCTGCTGCCCGGCCCACAGGACATCGCCGTGAACTACCACAACGACCAGCGCGCGCCCCTGCTGTTCATCTCCGGCTCGGAAGACCACATCATGCCGCCGAGCGTGCAGCGCTCCAACGCCGCGCACTACAAGGGCGACACCCTCACCGAGGTCAAGCTCTACCACGGGTACGCGCACCTGCTACCCGCCCAGCAGGGCTGGCAGCAGATCGCCGACGACGCCCTCGACTGGGCCCTGCGGCACGCCCGGTGAGCACCGCCCCGCCGCTGCGGATCACCCACATCGGCGGCCCCACCACGCTGATCGAGATCGGCGGCTGGCGGCTGCTCACCGACCCGACGTTCGACCCGCCCGGTCGGCGCTACACCTTCGGCTGGGGCACCTCCTCGCGCAAGGTCACCGGCCCGGCCGTCCCCGCCGCCGACCTCGGGCCGCTCGACGCAATTCTGCTCAGCCACGACCACCACGGCGACAACCTCGACGACACCGGCCGCGCACTCCTGACCGGCGTGGACACCGTCCTCACCACCACGTCCGGGGCGCGCCGACTCGGCCACGACGCCCAGGGTCTGCGCGCCGGGCAGACCATTCGCCTCACGCACCCTGGACGGCCGACGATCGAGGTGACCGCGACACCGTGCCGACACGGCCCGCCGCTGAGCGCCCCGATCGTCGGTGACGTCATCGGCTTCGCCCTACGCTGGGCCGGGCAACAACACGGCGCACTCTGGATCACCGGCGACACCGTGCTGACCCGCCGGGTACGCGAGGTGGCCACCCGCATCCCGGTCGGCACGGTGCTGCTGCACCTGGGCGGCGTGCGGTTCCCGATCACCGGGCCGCTGCGCTACTCCATGACAGCCCGACGGGCCGTACAGCTGTGCACCGCGCTACGAGCCCCCACCGCGATCCCCGTGCACTACGAGGGCTGGCAACACTTCCAGGAGCCCCGCGACGTCATCGAGCGGGCGTTCGCCGCGGCCCCGGCCGCCGTCCGCGACAGCATCCGCTGGCTCCCGCTCGGCGAACCCACCACAGTCACCGCATAACAGCGCCGGGGGAGGGCGGCCCCGAGTCGCAAGATTCCCTCAAGATCATTGCATCGACGATCTCCGACAACCATGCTGTGCGAGTCGCGCCACGATCAACCAGTCGGAGGCCACATGAGACGTCAGCGACCCACCCTCATTGCCGTATCCACCCTCATCGCTCTCACACTCACCATCGCACCCAGCCCCGCCAACGCCCAGAGCGCCGCGGAACCCAACCAGGTCGCCAACCTCACCATCCGCCAGGCCGACGGGTACGCCACCCTCGCCTGGCAGCCGGTCGACGGCGCCACCGACTACCAGATCGAACGCACCGCAGTCGACGCCGACGGCACCCCCACCGGCGCACCGACCATCGTCGGCATCTGGCGCCCCAACCGCCAGATCAACCAACAGTCACCCACCTTCGCCGACTCCGGATTCAACCCCGGAGACATGTTCCAATGGCGGGTACGCGCACGAGCCGGCACCACCGAACAGCCCTACTCCGAGCCGATCGTCGCCACCACCACCGCACCCTGGGGCAACCCCGGAACCCCCGGCGAGCAACTGCGCACCCAGTGGGAGACCGCCCACGCCGCGCAGTACACCAGCGACACCGACGAGTACGCCTACACCGCCGCCATCGACGCCCTCAGCGACCGGGTACGCGTCGTCGAGCTCGGCCGCACCGTCCAGAACCGACCCGTCAACATGATGGTCATCGGCTACCCCACCCCGGCCACCACCCCGGAGGCCGTCGCCGCCACCGCACCCGTGGCCATCAACTGCAACGTGCACGGCAACGAACCGGGTGACCGCGAAGCCTGCCTCATCATGGCCCGGCAACTCGCCTTCAGCACCGACCCCCGGGTCACCGACCTACTCAGCCGCACCACCGTCCTGATCGTCCCCACCATCAACGGTGACGGCCGGGCCGCCAACACCCGCGGCAACTCCACCGGGCAGGACCTCAACCGCGACTACTCGCTGATCCGCCAGCCCGAGACCGCCGCGTACATCAAGATGGTCCGCGACTACCGACCCGTCGCCGGCTACGACGGCCACGAGTTCGGCAACTCCCGCGCCGGCGACCTGCCGATGCTGCCGCCCCGCCACCAGAACGTCGCCCAACCCATCTTCGACCAGTCCCAGGACATGATCGAAGGCCACATGTACGCCAAGGGCGCCGAAGCCGGCTGGTGGGCCTGCCCCTACGGCTGCGAAGGCGGCGGCAACGTCGGCCTCAGCGAGGAAACCATCCTGCGCAACACCCTCGGGCTCAAGAACGTCGCCAACTCCCTGCTGGAACTGCGCAGCTCCGGCGGACAGACCCGACCCGACGAGGGCAACACCGCCAACAACCGGCGCCGCAAGACCTACTCGGCCCTGTGGACGTTCCAGCAGTTCCTCGACTACCACCGCGCCGACCGCGGCGAGATCCTCAACGCCCGCGCCGAGTCGATCGAAATCCAGGCCGCCAACACCGGCCGCCTCGTCTTCCGCGGCTCCCGACCCATCCCCGCCCACCCCGCCCCGCACCCCGGCGACAGCCCGCCGCCGCTCGACGCCCCCCGCGCCGACCTCATCCTCGACAACGCCCCGTGCGCCTACAAGCTCACCGACGAGCAGTACAACGGCGCACGCACCGACGGCCCAGGCGGCGTCGGCACCACCGTGGCGCAGCGCATCGCCGCACACGGCTGGAAGGTCATCAAGACCACCGACGGCTACTACGTCCCCCTCAACCAGCCCGAACGCGGCCTGATCCCACTGCTCCTCGACACGAAGGGCGTGGAGAAGCTGACCGACGGCGAACGCATCTACCCGACCCTCACCGGCCGACGCAACGGACCACTGACCGTCTCCGGCTTCACCTGCGCCGCCGACGCCACCCTCAACGGCCCGGTCACCGTCCGGGCGGGCGCGGCACTCGTCGCGACCGGGACCACCATCAGTGGCCCCGTCAGCGCCACCAGCGCCGCCGGCGTCATGCTCGCCGACAGCACCATCAACGGCCCGGTCCAGATCACGAAGACCACCAACACGGTCTCCCTCATCGACGTCTCGATCGCCGGCCCGGTCAGCCTGTCCGGCAACACCACCGGCACCGACGCACCACTGCTGGCCGGCAGCACCATCCGCGGCCCGCTCAGCTGCACCGGCAACAGCCCCGCCCCGATCAACCTGGGCGTCGCCAACACCGTGCACGGTCCGCGTACCACCCAGTGCGCGGCACTGTAACCACCAGATAGCCGAGCCAACGTGCCGGCGGCGCGGGCACCACGCCCGCGCCGCCGGCACACCCCATCCACCGACCCCCGACCCGTGGAGACCGCCGTGTCGCACCCCCGACCCACCCGGCCCCTCCGCCTCCTCGTGCCGGCACTGCTGCTGGCCCTCACCGCCTGCACCGGCGCACCCGCCACAGAGGCGGCCCCACCGGCACCCCAGGTCACCGGACCACTCTGCGCCGCCCTACCCACCGGCACCGACCCCGGAAACCCGACCTTCCTCGCCGGCCAACCCGTCGACCAGGCGCTCCGGTGGATGCCCACCCTCACCACCTTCGAGGCGGCCCTGCGCACCAGCGGAGTCCTCACCGACCTGCCCACCGGCGGCGGCGTCACCATCCTGGCGCCCTCCGACGACGCCTTCGCCGCCAAGTTCTCCGAGGACAACTGGGACGACCTGATGGCCCGCCACACCGACCAGCTGCGCACCCTGCTCAAGGCACACCTGATCACGGGAACCCACCGGATCGACGACCTGGTCAAGGCCGGCACCGCCACCACCCTCGACGGCACCACCGTCGCCATCACCCGCACCGGCCCCGCCGCCCGCCTCGCCGACCGCGCCGACGCGGTCTGCGGCGACTACCAGGCCACCAACACCCGTATCCACATCATCAACGCGGTCCTCGGCCCACTGCCGACCACCGCCAACGACGCCGACCAACGGGCCCACTGACCGCGCTCACCGCGCCGCCGCCCCCCGATCGACCGGCACGAGCGCGGCCAGCGCGCGGTTGGTCCGGTTGGCCCGCACCGCATCTCGCTGCTGCCCGGCCGTCACCTCGATGTACGTCTGCGACGACGCCAACGACGCGTGCCCCAGCAGCCGCATGATCTCCGCCGCGCTCGCCCCGTCCTCCGCCAGCCGGGTGGCGAACGTGTGCCGCAGCGCGTGCAACCGCGCCCCACGCGGCACCCGGTCACCGATGCCCGCCCGCCGGTAACACGACTCCACCAGATACTGGAGCCCGCCGCGGCGCAGCGGCTCGCCGTGCCGATCCACCAGCAACGCCGAGTCGGGGCGTACCGACCGCGACCCGAAACGCCGGGCCCGACTGTCCAGATAGTCCACCAGCACCCGATCCAGGTCGGCCTCGATCGGCACCACCCGCGGCCGCCCGCCCTTCCCGGTCACCTCGACCCGCCGCTCACCAGGCCGACCACCCAACGAGCCGACCCGCAGCGCCAGCAGCTCCGACAGCCGCAACCCGGCGCAGAGCGCCACCGCCAACACCGCGACGTCCCGCTCCGGCCACGGGTCACGCTGCCGACCGTCGTCACGGGCGGCCGACGCGAGCAGCACCTCGGGGGTGTCCGCGCCGCGCAGCGGCTTCGGCTGGGGGAGTAGCGCCCGAGGTCGCCCGACCGCCGGCATCGGGTTACCCGCCACAACCCCGTCGGCGACCAGGAACGTGAAGAAACTGTTCCAGGTGGACCAGGCCCGGTGCACCGACGCGGGCGCCCGGGGCGCGGCGAACCGGGCGAAGGCCGCCCGCATCACGCGGGGGGAGAGGTCGGTGATCGACAGCGCGTCCAGGGGCAGGGGAGTGGCGGCATCCTCGGCGACCAGCACCGCCACCGCCTGCAGGTCCCGTCGGTACGCCGCCAGGGTGTGCGGGGAGGGCTTGCGGGTTGCCCGGGCGATCAGGAACTCCTCGATCAGCACCCCGAGCGATTCGTCCTGTTTGTCATGCATAAGGGATATTATGCAGCATTTTCGCGTTCCCCGGAAGGTGGGGAGAGGGGGAGTAGATACCAGAACTCCAGAGCCACCGTCCGACCAGCTCACCGCGCTGGGTCGAGGAAACACGTATCGTGCGCGGCATGGGGTGGGCCGACGAGTGGCGAGTGACCGACCAGCCCGGTTGGGCTCCATGGGCATCACCAGCCGCGGTCGCCGGAAGCCGCGAGGCGGATGACGCATCGACCGGGACGGCCCCCGAAGGCGTCACCAAGGACGGGCGGAACTGGCGGATCGGCACGGCCAGCGACGTGGCCTGGCTCGCCGGCAACACCACACCCGACGGCCTGTCCGTCACCACCGCGATCCCACCGGTGTTCGACGCGTACGCCACCTTCCACCCGCCCGACGGCGTCAGTTTCGACGCCCACGAACATGCCGTCGTCCACGAGCTGGCGGCGTGTACCCCGGACCAGCCCTGGTGGCTGGGCTATCTCGACACCGGCGCCCACGACATCGTCTTTCCCCGCGCTCCGAAGGTGTCGCTCTACTGGGGCTGGTCCTACGTGCTGGTCGAAGCCGGCCCCGAACAGGCCCTCACGTGGCGGACCGGTCACATGCGCGGCGACGGGCCGCTGCCCGACCTGTTCTTTCCGGCGGATCATTCCTGGCTTGTCTCCGCCCTCTGGGACGACACCTGGACCGACGTCGGCGGCAGCACCGCTGTGGTCGCGGGCCTGCGGCGCAATCCGCTGGTCAACGCCCGCGTCGTCCAACCCGACGAGGACGCGCTTCCGCCAGGACTGACGCGCGATTGACCACCCGCAGGGGACCGCCAGATCGGTCCACTTTACATAATGTGCATTATCGAATCTATGCCCAGGCGGGTTCCTGAGCCATTCTCAGCAACTTGAGCCATCTTCTGAGCCCTCTCACGTACTTGAGCCACGGCGAGGGCACCCGTGACTAGAGGACCGCTGCACCCTTGCCTCCTGCTTACTCAGGCGCGAGGCCGAATCCTCGCGCCGAGCGGGCTTCCAGCGCGTCCCGACCTTCACCCGCTACGTGGTGGTCCTCGGCCCGAGGGTGAAGGTCGAGGCCGTCACCAGGCTGGACGGGCCCTACGCGGCGGCGATCCGCGCGTCGATCGCGCACTGGGATCCCACCGGCCGCACCGACTGGACCCTCTCCCCCGATGTCCCACCGGAGCCAGCCTCATGACCACGCCCACCGCCGGGCCGGCCGCCGTCGCCTCGGCTGGGGCCTGAGCCGCCCGGCCGCGGCAGCACCGCGTCGAGAAACACCACAGCCTGGATCTGGTGGGGGTAGCGGGCGAGTGCGCCGGCGACCGCCTGGGGTCGGTCGACTGTCCGGATCTGCCGCCGACGCCACTGCCGGCCAGCGCGGTGAATGCGCTGCCCGCCTCACTCGCCCTATGGTCGGCGCGCATGTGGTCGCTGGGTCGCCCTGGCGGTCTGCGGAACGGCGCGGGTACACGCATCGTGGCCTCTGGTCGGCGGCCAGCGCCGAAGATGGTGGGGATCCTGCCGATCGCATCCGAGCGGCGGGATCCCCACCGTGTCATCCGCCGACCTGGTACGCCCCGATCACCGTCTGCTCTACCGCGTTGCCGTCCGCGTCGGTGGCCTTCGCCCGCAGCGAGACGTAACCGGCCCGGCTGTGTGGTACCGACGCCAGCCAGCCGGCGCCGTTCCGGTTGACCGGCACGGGGCGCCAGTTCCGGCCGTCGTCGTACGAGACGGCGACGGTCACCGCCGCGACCGGTCGCTCGGCCACCCCGTCCTGCCGGTGCACCGACACCCGTACCGGCCGACGGTCACCGACCGGTACGGTGTTGCGCAGGTCGACCGGTGCGTCGAGGTAGCATTCCCAGCAGCGGCAGTGGCTGCCGGATCGGCTCCGTACCGGACCGGAAGGTCCACGACCCGCTGACCGTCGTGCTCTGCCGCCAGAGCGGCGAGTGGTGCGTCGCCGAAGCGGTGAGCCGGTACGTCGCCGTCCCGGCCGGTACGCCGAACTGGCCCCGGCCCGGCTCGGCCACCGTGCCGACAAGCTGACCGTTCCGGTACAGGCTGGTGCTACCCGTGGTGCTTTCACCGAACTCGTCGGTGGGTTTCGGATGGCCGCTGGCGTCGGTGAACATCGGCAACGCCACGTCGAACACGTCGCCCTGCCGGCTCACCCACGGCTCGCCGGCGTTGTCGATGGTGGGTCCGGTCAGCGCCGGTCCCACCACCGCCTTGTCCCAACTGACCGCCGGGTTGCCCCCGGGTAGCAGGTCCATCTCGGCCCGCGCGGCCGCCCACGAGACGTTATTTCCGACGTTGATCTGCCAGTGACCTGGCGTGTAGTACTCGGTGCGGTGCAGCGGCGCGAACACCGGCACCGTGAACGACACCCCGTGGTGGTCGTCGTCGAGCCGGAGCGACGAACGGACATGCCGGACCCCCTGGCCCGCATCGTGGTAGCTGGTCGGCACGGCGGCCAGTTGGGTCGTCGTCGGCCGGTACGCCAGGTCCGACGGGATCCGCCCCCGAACCTGGTATCCCAGCTGGTAGCGGTACGGACTGACCGGCTGCCCGGTCACGGTCGCGGTGAGCGCCCCAGCACCGGCGAGTTCGACAAATCTGTCGAGTCCCGGGTGGCCGGGTCCCGAGGTGATGGTCGGCTGGGCGAGCGGCTCACCCGCCCAGCTGAACCATCCGGTCGCCATCAGTACCATCCGGGCACCCCGCTCCTGGAGCTGCCGTACCACCGGGGCCAGTGCGAATGGTTCCGCCGCGTCGTCCGGCGAGGTGAGTACGGCGAGCGCGCCGGCGACGTCCACATCGGGCAGCTCGCCGGTCGCACCGATCACGAGCCGGACGGCCGGAAGTCGCGCGGTCCCCTCGAAGGGTGGCGTCGGTCCGGGCCGCCAGAGCCAGCCGACCCGGACCGGGAACCGTTCCGGTGCGGTCGCCGACAGCTCCAGCATCGGCCGCTCCAGGACTGCGAGGTCGGTGAGGCTGAACTCCTCCGCGTTCACCCCGGGTGCGCTGCCCACCAGCACCTCGCCGAACTGCGGTTCGAAGATGTTCGCCATGCTGGTGCTGTTCGGCGCGCCGGCCCACCGCCCACTGATGATGATCTCTCGTATTCCCTGGGTCGCCGCCGGCTGGTCGGCTACGCCGACCGGTACGGCCCGGGCCCATCGGGCGTCCAGGGTGACCGTGGTGTCGTCGGCGACCGTCAGACCTGGATAGCCGAGAACAGCGGTTCGGATCCCGCCGTTCGCCATCGGCGGCAGCTCGGCGCTGGCCAGCAGGGCGTACCGTCCGGCGGGCACCGACACGGTGCCCGATCCCCGCACGAAGTCCCGGAATCCGCTGTTCACGGCGTCGACGCCGACCACCATCGTCGTGACGGTGTCATTGGGCCTGCCCTGCTGGTCCAGCGGCCGGACGGTGACCTCGTGCGTTTCGGCGGCCTGCCGCACCCCGACCGGGGTCCGGACGCTGCTGTCACCGCCAGCGGCGATCACGACCCCGCCGTACGTCCCGACCCTCTCCTGGCTGGCGATCCGCACCGGGACAGTGGCGCGACCCCTGGCCGGCACGGTGAGGGTGGTGGCGCCGAGCGTGGCCAGTCCCGGCGGGGCCGGTTGACCGGCGGTGTCGGCCAGGCTCAGCGTCAGCCGCAGCGTGACCGGCGTCGACCCGTCGTTGCGGTAGGTCAGTTCCCGGGTGACACCGGGCGCCCCCCAGGGCAGATCCGCGTTGAGGCCGGCCACCTCGGCCCGTACCGGCTGGGTGACGGCCCGGGCCACGTCGACCCGGCCGGCGCCGACGTCGAAGACCCGGGACTCCCGGGCCGTCGCCGCGCTGCCGACCAGGGCCGCCTTGAGCTGCGTACCGGTCCAGTCGGGGTGCCGCTGTGCGAGGATCGCCGCCGCCCCGGCGACGTGCGGCGCGGCCATCGAGGTGCCGGACAGCGGGACGTGGTCGGGAGCACCGGCGGTCCCCGGGTACGCCCCGGTCGCTCGGGCGGCCAGGATCGCCTCGCCCGGCGCGGCCAGCTCGGGTTTCAGTGCTCCGTCCCCGATCCGAGGTCCTCGGCTGGAGAACCCGCTGATCCGGTCGGCGGAGTCCACACTGGAGACCGCGAGTGCCGCGTCGGCGCTGGCCGGAGCCGACACCGGTGCGTACGCGCCCCTGTTGCCGGCGGCGGCCACGAAGAGCGTGCCGTGGTCCGCGCTGAGCCGGTTCACCGCCTGGCTGACCGGGTCGGTACCGTCGCTCGGGGCCCCGCCGAGACTCAGGTTCACCACCTTCGCACCGGCCTTGGTGACCGCCCACTCCATGCCGGCGAGAAGCCACTCCTCGGGCCCAGCACCGGAGTCGTCGAGGACCTTCCCCATCGCCAGTTTCGCGTCCGGGGCGACCCCGCGATGTCGACCGCCGGCTCCCGAACCGGCAACGGTCGCCGCCACGTGCGTACCGTGGCCGAACCGGTCCTCGACGCTCCCGGTCCCGGTGAAGTCCGCCGCCGCCGACACCCGCCCGGCCAGGTCCGGATGGTCGGTGTCGTACCCCGAGTCGAGGACCGCCACCGTGACACCCTTACCGGTGTAGCCCGCCTGCCAGGCTGCGGGTGCACCGATCTGCGGCACGCTCCGCTCCAGCGTCGCCCGGTAACGGGCGTTCAACCACACCTTCTTGACGCCACCCTGGATGCTTCGCGCCCCTGGGTTCGCTTGACGGACCAGATCCGCCCAGAACCGGGCTGCCGATGCCTTCGGCTGGTCGTTCGCGGTCAGTTTCAGCCCCGGCAGCACCCGGCGGGCCCTCGTTCCCGCCAGCGGAGCCGCCCGCCGTGCCCGGCCGGTGTCGGCGTACTGGACGAGCAGCGGCAGCACCTGACTGGCGCTGTCGTCGTACCCCTGGGCCAGTAGGCCGGTGACGTCGAACAGGCGCTCGTCGAGCAGGTCCGCCCGGAGCAGGGGTACGGCGTCGGTGGGGATCACATACCAGGCACCGTTCCGCTCGTAGCGGGCGTACGAGACGGGCCGGACCGGGCCGGTCGCGTCCCGCCCGGTAGCCGGCTGGATCGAGGGTTCGCCGTCCGGATCGAGCCGGACCACGTCCCCGGTGATCAGGGTTACCGTGCCGACGGCCCTCGACCCGGTGAGTCCGGTACCGGCCGTCCTGCCGTCGCCGGTTGCCCCCGCCGATCCGCGGGAAGGGGCTTCGGCCGCCCCGTACGTCGGTACGACCGCGAGGAGCGCGGCGACGGACAGTCCGACACCCAACAGTCTCCGTCCGCCGCCGACCCAGCACAGGTTTCTCCTGGCGATCATCGGACCTCACCGACCCGGTCGACGATCGTGAACGTGACCACGTGCGCCGAACTTAGGGTGCCAGCCGGTATGCCGTTCCCCGTCCGGATCTTCACCGTGCGGAAGCCGAGAAGTTCGCGACCGGCGGTGTCGAAGACCAGTTCCTCCCGCTCGGTCTCGTTCCCGGTTGCCTCACCGTCACGGCCGATCGCGACGCCCTGCCGACCACCCAGCTCGACCCGGCCGCCGACCCGCTCGATCCCGGGAATCAGCGCGACCGCGTGGTAGAGGGCGGCCCGCAGCGCCGGTGGCATGATCGGGGCGGCCTCCCTGAGCAGGTCCAGCACCGCGGTGAAGACCTGCTGGTCGGGCGAGTGCTTGCTGCCCTGGCCGCTGACGGCCTGCCGCAGTGTTTCCAGTAGCCGGGCCGCATCGGTTGGCAGGCCCGCCAGGTACGCCGGGGTCGGCCGGTACAGCTCGCCCGGGTCCCGGGTCGCCCAGCAGTTCGTGCAGCCGGGAGGCGGTTGGTAGCCGGGCGCCGGTCCGTACTCCTCGACCTTGGGCGGGGCGGTCAGGTCGTACCCGAGTTTGCGGGCCGCCTCGGCGTCTGCCGGGGTCAGCGGGGTACGACTGACCCCTTCCGTGATGCGGGTCCGTGCCGGATGCAGGCCCTCGGCGGTATACCACATCTCGTGCCGGCGGACCTGCCAGATCCTGGCCACCGGCCCGCCCCCCTCGACGTCGCCGGCCACGTACAGAGATCCCTCCTCGACCACCCGGTAGACGAACTGCCCCGGCCGGGTCTGGACGGCCGGGTCGAGCCGGGCGTTCGCGGCGGCCAGCCGCAGCACCGTCCCGGCGTTGTCGCCGTCGCCGATCGGGACCGTGGCCGGAAGGCTGGCCACCCCACCCCGGTCCGGGTCGCCGGGAACCGTCGCCGGGCCGAGGACCGCCGGCACGACCAGCGCGGCGGCAACCGCACCCGAGATTCCGAGCCCACCCAGCGACCAGTGCCACCACCGGGCGCCGGCCCGGTCACTCCGTCCCGCCGGCCGGGTACGCCCCGACCACCGCATCGCTGCGGCGCGGCGACGCCCCGGCTTCGCCACGTCGCTCGCCCGGCTGGTCGCAGAATCGGTTCGCGCCTGCGCCAGCAGGGCCGCCCGGGCCCGCGCCGTCGTCTCGGCGGGCGGTGTCGGGGCCGTCCCCAGTACCTCGCGGATCATCCGCACTTCGTCCATCACAGGTTCCCCAGGTCTCGATCGTGGCTGGTCGGATCGGTGTCGCCGAGTGCCTTGCGCACCTTGCGACGCGCCCGGTTGAGCCGGGAGCAGACCGTGCCGTACGGAATTTCCAGAGCTACCGCGACCTCGTGGTAGGTGAGGTCGCCGAGCGCGACAAGCAGGAGTACGTCACGGTCCCGGGCCGAGAGCGCGGCCAGCGCCTTGGCCAGATCACGCTGCACGCTCTGCGCGCTGACCATCGCGGTTATCCGCTCGTCGTGACCGACGACGGGCTGGTCCCGCGGCGCCCGGGCGAGTGCCCGATAGCGGCGCTGCTCACTACGCCGCTGGCGGCGGATCAGGTTCGTGGCGATGCCGTACAGCCATGCCCGGACATGTCCGCCCGCTCCGATGCCGGTCTCACCGGCACGGTCGGCCGAGGCACTGCCGTCGGCGGGTTCCCCGGTGTCGAAAAGGGCCCGTTTGCCGAAGGCGACCAGAAAGGTCTCCGCTGCCAGGTCGTCGGCGACGACCGCGTCGAGCCGGTTCGCGGCGAACCGGTGAATTTCAGGGTAGTACCGGTCGAAGAGCACACCGAACAGCTCCGGCTCGTCACGCGACCGCCCGATCAGGACGACGTCGGCAACCGCACCGACGTCGTCGGGCGGGTCGGTGCCGGCCAGGGACTCGGGGTCGACCGCGCACCCGGATGGCGCGGTCACGAAAAAGGTCCGGTCATGGATGCCTGTCCTCCAGGGAGCGTCGTGGATCCGATACCCCTCTACGCCCGACCGACCTGCTTCCCTTCACGCCCCGACGGCTGGCATCCCGCGAGGCTCACAAACGCGGCCTGCGGCTGAACGTCGGGTCAGCCCGACCGAGGCACACTCACATGCCGCCGAGCGGCGCGGGTGCGCCATCCGTGCCGTTCGGCGGAGATAGTGTCCTGCCAGGGTGTTGTCAGGACCGGACAACGGGCCAGCCGGTTCGGCGGCCCGACCGTCCCCGGGTAACCCAAACGATCAGTTCGCGCCAGGGCTCGCGCCCGGAAACTCGGCCCACCGTGCCAGCCTGCGCCACGAGCTGACGCACCGCCTCGGTCAGCGCGGCGTTGTCCTCCCTCATTGCTCGCCGCCCGGTTCGGGCCAGTCCCAGTGGGCGACCAGGGTCCGGCGTACGCCAGCGTGGAGCATCGCCTGGCGGCGGTGCCGGCCGTTAACGTAGAAGCGCCTGCCGTAATCGTCGCGGCTGGGCTGGATCGGATCTAGGACCAGGCTTGCGGCGGCGGGCGCTGGCAGCTGAGCGGAGCTGGACTGCTGCCCGGCCGGCGAGGAGACACATCGGCCGGATTGACGGCTGGCGCATCGGCGACAGTGTTCATGGTCGATGCGGGCTAGCCTCCTGCCATGGTGAACGCCGCCAACCTTGAGGCCGCCGGAGCTGCCGTTCAGCATCTGGGCGGTCTGCTGGCGGACGTCTGGCTGGCCGTGGACGCTCCGGACCACGTCGGCGGGCGCTGGTTGGAGCTGTGCCGCGGGTCTCCGGTCGACCCGGTGTTCGTGTGCGTCGATGCCATGAGCAACGTGCTGCACGTGCGGTATCTCGGCCCGGAGAACCTCTCCATCGTCTACCTGCCCGGCTGGTTCTATGAGGTGGCTACGGCCGCCTCGCTGGGCCGTCCACTCGACGTCTCCGCCGCGACGGTGCTGGACTTCGCGACCGCGCGTCCCCTGGCCTTCGATTTGACGGTCGAGCACAGGATCCGGGATGCGGTGGAGACCGTCATGCTGCCGTCGGGGCGTGGGCCGGTCGAGTACGACCCACTCCCCTACGGCTACGCGTTCGCGCCCGCGCATGGCTTCGGTATCTCCGATGCGCCGGCGGGCGACCCGGCGACGGACCCGTCGGCGATCTTCCACTGGGGTGCGATGTCGCTGCGGGTCGCGGCGGCGCCCGGTGTCACGTTCGAGCAGCGACCGCTGCTGGGCGAGGTGGCCCTGGGTGTCGTCCGGGCGGCCTACCGTCCGGGTGACGGCAGTGTCACCTGTGATCAGGCGTTGCGCTTCGAGTTCGAGCGGCACCGTCATCCGATGACGGTTCCTGCGTTGGGCGCGCCGTTGCGTCCCGTACCGCTGGTGGAGCCGGACGTCGTCGCGAACGCGGTGGCTCTGGTTCGGGCGCTCGACGAGCCGCGGCCCGTTGCCGTGCAGGAGACCCGTGCGGACGGGGTGGACCTGGTGTTGATGAAGCCGGATCTGCGTCGGCTGCCCCGGGGAGCCCCGTGGAGTTGGCAGCCGGATTGGCTGGTCGAAGCGGCGAAGGTCGTCGACGACGCCGTGTTCGCGATGGTGACGGGTCTGCTCGACACGTACGTCCAGTGGCTTGGCGGGCTGCCGGAGAGCGCACCCGTACCGATTCGTCTCCGTGTCGATCCCGCGAGTGCGGAGGACCGCTTTGCCTATCGACTCGATTTTCTGGACGCGGACGGTGAGGTGTCGGCCGAGCCGCCGGCGACGACCGCGCCTTTCGCACCGTGCTTCCGGTTGACCGTGGTCCGCACGAAGAACGTGCGGGTGCTGGTGGACCTGCCCCTCGGGGTGGCCGGCGGATCGGACATCGAGGGTGTCGTGCAGTACCGGGAGAAGATCGTGACGCACTTCGACGACGTGCCGCTGATGGTCGCCGATGGTGAGGTCGACACCGGGGCCCAGTTGGAGGCACGGCCGGCGACGATCGAGGAGATCGTCCATATCGCCGTGGCGGTTGGCGAGTTCGTTCCGTTCCCACCCGTGCAGGTCATGTACGACCTGCGTGATCTGGGCAGCGTCGGGGCGTACGTGCTGACCGGGAAGGACCTGTACGGCGAGCCGATGGGCGGCCTGGAAGCGGCGATCACCCTCGGGGGTGTGCTGCTTCCCGAGGTTGCCGAGCGGGCGGTCGGCTCGTTGCTGGCCTCGGGTCGGCGGGTCACGACCCTCGGCGATGATCCCGGCCGGCGTCTGCGGGAGGCGGCGGAGGCGGTGGTGCCCGACGATGGGGTGCTGGCCCGTTCGCTGGTCGAACGCGTCGAGGGAAGCCCACCATGACGCGTGCGCCGGGCAGTGCCGGCTTGTCCGTCCCGGAGCGGCTCGCGCTGGTGGGCCAGCTCCAGCGCATGACTCCGCAGGCCCGGGCGCTCCTGCGGCCGGGCGTCGCGCCGCTGGCGTTTCTGCGCGATGTCGAGCAGTTGGTGGACCGGTCTGGCGTCTGTCTTCGGTCCGGCTTCCTGCAGCACGCCTTCGAGGCGGCGCGTCGGGATTTCCCGACGATCTCGATGGAGGGGTTCCTGGCGGGCGCGGGCCAGGGGTCGTTGCTGGCCGGTGTGGTCGACGCGCTGCTCGGGGAGGCGTCCGCGACGCTGCTGCGCACGTCGGACCCCGCGCGCTACATCGACGCGTTGCGGCGTTCGTACGCTGATTTCCGGGCGGCCGCGACGCCGTTCGACGGTGGGGTGTCCTATGGGTCGTACCGGTACCACGAGGGTTTCCACGTCGAGTTGCCCGAGGATCTGAACGTCATGCCGATGAACGCTCCGGTGGGCCTGGATCCGCGCTACCCGGCGTACGGCGCGGTGGTGACCGGCCGGGGTCACCGCTCGATCGGCATGGTCATGGCGTCGCGGGTGTGGGATCGGGAGATCCCGTTGACCGCGCGGGGTCCGGAGCTGTTCCGGGAGCTGCAGGTGCGGAGTCTCGACGAGGTGCACGCCTGGGACTACGACCCCGACCTGTTGGTGTCCGAGGTGCAGATCGCCCACATGATCTCGACCGGGGACGCCCCGATCTACCGTTTCTCGTTCGAGAAGGGGCCGCCTCGCGCTCGGACTGTGGCGCAGGCGCGGTGGGAGCTCGCGGCGCGGCTGGAGGATGAGCGGGTCCTGACCGTCGACAGCGTCGAGCTTCAGCGGTTGTGGGATCACCACGGTCGTAGCGCGACGGTGCCGCGGGGGGATCCGCTGGATGTGCGCAGCCGGTACGGCCGTGATCCGTACTACCGGCTGTCCCGGGATGAGCTGTTCGAGATGGCCATGGGGCTTCCCTCGGCGCGGAACGTGGCGATCCGTGTCTATGAGTGGGAGCACGCGAGACCTCAGCGGTTCATCAGGGAGATGCAGCGGTGGGTTCGGACGTTGCGCAGGAAGCTCGACGAGGATGTGTGGAGCAGTCGGCTGTCGATGCTGACCGGGGCGAGCGAGCCGGGCAATCTGCACCTGCTCTCCCCACGGGACCACGCGCTGACCGACCTCTACGCCGGACGCATGATGGGCGGGATGACCCGGCTGGACCGCTGGGGTAACCGGGTGGTCCCGACCGTCGCGGAAGAGGCCGACTACGACTTCGCGGCGCGCGCGCAGGACTACACGTCACAGTACGGCGCGACCGCGGAGCCGTTTCCCCTGACCGACGTCGCCCGGGTGGCCGAGCCCGTCGTGGCGTTCGACCAGCGGACCCTGGCCGAGCTGATGGCCGCGTTGCGGGACGACGAGTGGCAGAGGGCGTTGGCCTCGACACCGGAGGCGGCCGGGGCCTGGAACGCGCTCGTGCGACGACTCAACAGCCATGTCGACGGCTACGGCATGCCGACCGCGCTGCATCTGCCTCAACTCTGACTGGAGGATCGGCCATGCCGGCAATACCAGAGGCCACGCTCCGTTTCGTGCAGGTGCGTCGGGCGGGTGACCCCGGGGGCGCTGAGGACGGCGCCTGTACGGCCGGACCGGCTGTCATCGGGCCGGTCTTCGATTTCCGCGACGACTGGTCGCCGCCGGTCCGCAACGCGGTGACCAACCGCGACGTGGAGCAGGCGTGGGCGCTGTACGCGGCGCGGAGGAAGGAGCACGACGACGCGGTCGAGGCTCTCGGTCGCCTGGTTGTGGCCCTGGTGCGGCGGGCCGCGGTCGACTCGCGGCTCACCGTCGGGAAGCTGCGTGAGGTCATCACCGAGTGGGCGGCCGAGCGGCAGGTGACCTCGGAACAGCTCGGCGCTCTGGTGGCCGCCCTCACGCGCTGGGCCGTGGACATGACCGCTCTCGGTCGGTTCCTGGGGCGGCCGCGTGGCGTGGTGTCGAGTGTCGTTCTGCGCCTGCTGCGCGGTATCACGCTGGTCCGTCTCGCCGGCAGTGCCGCCGAGGACGCCTGCCTGGTCCGCTCGTTGGTCGGTGGTCGTGACCTGGAGTTACCGCCCGCACCGAAGCCGGCGCCGCAGCTCGACGCCGACATCGGGCATGCCCAGCAGTTCGCCGAGTTGGCCGTGCACGTCGGGCGGTTGCTCGTCCGGGCACGCGTCACCGGTTCCACGGATCCGACTCTCGCCGATGTGCGGGCGGCTGGCTTCGTCGACCTTGGCCCGGCCATCGAGGCGGTGTCGCGCGCCGCCGGCGAACTGGGCGTGCCGGCCACGGCCACGCTGCGTGCCCTGCGCACGCTGTTCGACACCGAACGGGAGGCTGCCCGCCGTCGGGCGGATCGGCGGGCCGACGTGGCGGATTCGGGACGGCTGGTCGAGAGCGTGCCCATCGGTGACGACATCGAGTACGTTCCGCCCCGCGTGCCGGTGCTGGGCGCGCAGGCGCGGGTCGCCGGCCGCGGTGACCTCATGGTCATCCGGACGGCGCATCTGCGCTACGAGTTGGGTGAGATCTCGCATGTGGAGAACGTGCTGGCCAGCGAGGTACGCGGGCGGACCCATGTGGTCGACACCAGCACCCGGGAGTCGGTCACCACGTCGACGCAGTCGATCGCCGAGACGACGCAGGAGTTGGAGACCACGGAGCAGAACAGCTTGGACCGGGCGCTGACCACCGCGGCGACCCAGAGCACGTCGACGTCGTTGGGGGTGAGCGTCTCCGGTGGCTTCGGCCCGGTCCAGGCTGGTGTGGACATCAACGCCGACCGGTCCACGACCACCGCGAGCAGCATGAGCTCGGCTGTTTCGTACTCGAAGACCCTCACCGAGCGGGCGTCCGAGCTGCTGCGCAGCGAGGTGTCCGAGCGTCGCTCGATCACCAGCACGACGCGGGTGACCGAGACCAACGAGCACCGGTTCGACAACGGCGACGGGTCGGTGAACATCACCGGGGTGTACCGGTGGCTCACGAAGGTCGACCAGGCTCAGGTCTACAACTACGGGGAACGGCTGCTGCTGCAGTTTGTCGTGCCGGAGCCGGCCGCCGTGCTGGTCCACCTGGCGCAGCTGAGCACCGACGAGGGCGCGGTCGCGAAGCCGACCGGCTGGTTCCTCGACGTGGCCGATCTGAACGAGGAGAACTACGCCGACAAGGCGGCGCGCTGGGATGTGGTGGGCGTGGAACCGCCGCCCGAGTCGGAGGTGTCGGCCACCGTCACGTTCGCCGATCCCCCGGCTCGGCCGTTCGACTATCCCCGCAACTCCACGGACAAGTCGCAGCCGGAGTGGGGCTACAGCTCGTACGTTGGTGAGGTGTCGGTGCCGGCCGGCTACGAGGCGACCGAGGCGTACGTGACCACGACGTGGGGGCTGGTGGAGGGTGAGTACACCGCGGAGGAGGGCAGCCCGCCGCAGGCCGTGCAGATCTCCATCGGGGAGAAGCGGGTCAGCAGCAGCGACGGCGGGGACGGCCAGATGACTGTCTCGCTCGACCAGGTGCTCCCCGGGCCGCTGCCGGTCGGGATCAGCGCCGATCAGCGTGGCGGGCTCACGGTCGTGGTGCGGGTGCGCTGCGAGCGCACCACCGCGGCGTACGAGGCGTGGCGGCTGCGGGCGTACGAGACGATTCGGGCCAGCTATCTGACGCAGCTGGCGGCGTACGAGAACGACCAGCGTCTGCGGTTGGCCCGTGCGGTGTACCGGTCCGAGCAGTCGGCGGAGGTGAACCGGCGGGTCGAGCAGGTGGAGTTGAAACGGGCCTGCCAGAGTGTCCTCTTCGGTCATGAGTTCGACCAGTTCGGCAGTCTGACCTTTCCGGCCGACGACGCGCCCCGGATCAACCGTGTCGAGATCAGCGCGGAGGCGGACCAGATCCAGTTCGGCGAGGATCTCTTCGAGTGGGAGAACATGGTCTACCTGTTCTACCCGTACCAGTGGGCCGGTCGGGAGCGGTGGGCGACATTACGGTCCCGGACCAGCTCGGACGCTGTTCATGAGGCGTTCCTGCAGGCCGGTGCCGCGCGGGTGACGGTGCCGGTGCGAGCCGGTTACGAGCACGCGGTCGGGCGGTACCTGGAGACCTCGCAGATCCCGGCGCTGACGCCGCGTCCCTGGCGCGACGGTGGGAACCCGTACCCGCCGATCGAGGATCTGATCGGTGACGCGCTCGACCGACCGGGCGAGGAGGTAGCCGTCGACGAGCCCTGGGAGGTGCGCACCCCGACGGCGCTGATCTGTCTGCAGGTTGGCGCTGAGCTGAATCCGGAGTCGGCGTGAGCGGCGGGCTGTTCTCAGGTGCCGGATCGGTGCAGCCAGTCCTGGGTGAGTGACCGCAGCAGCGCGGGTTGTTCGAACGGCAGGTAGTGCCCGGCCGCGTCGATCGCCGTGAAGGTGCCGCGGGGATAGCGGCGCATGGCGTGGAACTGGTCGGCGTAGCCGACGATGCCGTCCTGCCGGCCGGTGACGACGCTGACCGGACCGTCGAAGGTGATGTCGGTGTCCTCGTCGGGAAGGGCGTACTCGGGGCCTGCGCGTAGTTCCTTTTGGAACGTGTCATCGCCGGGGCCGCCGGACTCCAGTGCCGCGAGCACGGTCGCGACGACGGCCGGTGTGCGGTGACCCAGCGCCACGTCGAGGTGGGCGCGCAGGCCGGTGGGGGCGCCGTCGAGCCAGCCCGGGGGCGCTTCGGGCGCAGCGGGCTCGGGCAGGGTCCGGCTTGCTGGCGCGATGGTGACGCCGGGGCAGACGAGGAGCAGGCCGCGGACGAGGTGCGGCCGTTGACGCGCTATGCCGGCGGCCAGGTATGCGCCGTAGGACGCACCGGCCAGCAGGACCGGCGCGTCGACGTGGCGGTCGAGCCAGGCGGCCACGGTGTCCAGTACGGCCTGGGAGGTGGGTGGGCAGGTCACTGGGGAGTCTCCGTGGCCCGGCAGATCCAGGTACACCTCTCGCAGGCCGGCGCCCGCGAACGCCGGGGCGAAGGCGGCGGCCGTGGCGGCGCGCGTCGTGCTGAACATGGGGAGGCAGACGACTGTCGGTCCAGTGTGTGTCGACTCGTCGACAGCCAGGTTCATGCCGGGAGCGTAGCCCGAGGCAGGGTCACCGAGATGACCGTCGACCGGCGGGTCATGCGGCTGAGCAGCCACCGTCTGGCCGAGGAGGTGACCGCGGCGGTCAACGCGTCCCTGGCCGCCCGGTCGAGCCGTGGACCAGCGAGAGCGACGACTGGCGGCGAAGTAGTCGACGGCCGGCAAGATCGTGGGGCCGTAGGATCGGGTCATGTCTGAGGGCCAGCCGACCCCGCGGTTCCGCCAGCGTGCGGCGAAGATGGGCGAGTTGGTGGCCCGGCAGATCCTGGAGGACATCGTCGAGCAGGGGCTGCCCGCCGGGGCGGGACTGCCCACCGAGGCGCAGATGCTGCAGGCGTACGGGGTCAGCCGCGGCACTCTGCGCGAGGCGCTGCGGATTCTGGAGAACAACGGCCTGGTGCGGGTTCGGCCGGGTCGTGGTGGCGGGCCGATCGTCGGGGCGGTCGATCCGCACACCTTCGGTCGGACGATGGCGCTGTTCATGCAGATGGGCCGGACCCGGTTCGGTGAGCTGGTCGAGGCGCGCGTGATCATGGAGCCGATGATGGCCAGGTTGGCTGCCGAGCGCCGCGACGCCGTGCGTCTGCGCGAGTTGGCCGAGTCGATGCGGGAGCACCGCACGCTGGAGGAGCGTGACGAGGCCAGCTACCTGGCGGTCATGCAGCGTTTCCACGGTGTGGTGGCGGGCTTGTCGGGCAACGGGGTGCTGGATCTGTTCGGTCGGGCGTTGAAGGAGATCTACACCGAGCGGGTCGTCGCGGCCGAGCGTCGCCCGGAGCGCTGGGAGGACGTGCGACGCGAGCACCAGGCGGTTGCCGCGGCGATCGTCGACGGGGACGGGGCTGAGGCGGAGAAGTTGATGCGGGCGCACATGGCCGCCCTGGCCGATCACCTCGAACGCGACTACGCGGGTCTGCGCGACGAGGTGATCGGCTGGTGGTGAGGTCCGGTCAGGACAGTGCGCTGGAGAGCACCGCCTGCACTGGTGTGTGGTCCTGGTCGACCCGCCAGGTGGTGTCCTGGTCGCGCCAGTCGGTGCCGAGGGTGGTTACCGCCGGCATCACTTCCCTGGCGAACAGGGTCAGGTGGTCGCGTACCTCGTTGCTGGTCATGTCACCGGCGTGGTTCATCAGGATGAGGTGCCCGACGCCGGTCCGCTCGTAGAGGCGGTGGATCTGCGCGGTCACCTGGTCGGGGGTGCCGACGAGCAGGATGCCGGCGTCGATGAGGTCCTCGTAGCTCATCGAGCGGACCGCGCCGAGGCGGCCCTGGAGTGCGGCCACGGCCGCGGACGGTGGGAAGTAGCCGGGTGGGCTGGCCGCTCCGAGTCGCAACCGTCCGGGCTTGAGGTAGTACATGAGTTTGCGGCCGATGTCGCGGGCTTTCTCCTCGGTCGGGGCGACGTGGCACAGGGCCATGTAGGCGAAGCGGTCCGGGCCGGGTTCGGGTTGGCCGGCAGCGACGGCTGTTCGGCGGTAGAGCCGGAAGGAGGTCGCGGTGTCGTCGTACGTGCCGAGCAGGTTGCACAGGGTGTAGCCGTGTTGGGCGGTCCATTCGACCAGTCGGGTGGAGGTGCCGCTGATCCAGATCGGTGGGTGCGGCTGTTGGTACGGGCGTGGCCACACGCTGACGTACCGGTAGTGGTAGTGGCGGCCTTCCCAGGAGAAGACGTCGCCGCTGGTCCACGCCTTCTTGATCAGGTCGTGGGCTTCGATGAACATCTCCAGGTTGTGTACCGGGTTCTGGTTGGAGGGGAACGTCTCGCCCTGGACGCCGCGGACGAACCCGCAGTCGATGCGGCCGCCGCTGACCGAGTCCAGGTAGGCGATCTCCTCGGCGACTCGGATGGGGCTCTCCCGGTGCGGCAGGGGGGTGCCGAGCACCAGGACCCGGCCGCGTCGGGTGCGGTGCAGCACCGACGCGGCGCTGAGGGTCGCCGACACCTGCAGGGTCGACGCCGACTGGTGGTGCTCGTTGACCATCAGGTCGAAGCCGAGTTCGTCGGCGAGTTCGTACTCGTCGAGGTAGCGCTGGTAGAGCTCGTGGCCGAGGACCGGGTCGTAGTACCGGTTGGGCATGAAGTACTTGAGGCCCCGGTTGGCCTCTTCCGCCTCGGGTGGGACGAACGGGTAGGGCATCTCGGTGAAGTGGTAGAGCCTCACAGTGCCTCTCCCCTCAGGAAGGATCGGACCAGCTGGTGGAACTCGTCGGGACGTTCCAGGTACGGGTAGTGCCCGGCGTTCGGGAGGTCGACGAAGTGCGCCGATGGCAGTAGGTCGGCCAGTGCGGCGCTGTGCCGTGGTGGTACGAGCCGGTCGTGGGTGCCGGCCAGCACCAGTGTCGGCATGGTGGCCAGGTGCAGCCATCGGCGCAGCCGTGGGTCGTGCAGGAACGGTTTCCAGGCGTACCGCGACAGGGCGGCCCGGTCGGCGAACGCCTGTTCGTATTCGCTGTCGGTGAGGCCGGCGGGATAGCCGGGCATCCGCAGGTCGCGGCAGGCGGCGGGGTCGGCCCAGCCCAGCTCCACCACCTCGGCGGGGTCGAGCAGCAGGATGTCGGCGAAGTCGGGTTCGGTCGGCCCGGACAGTTTCACCCCGTACGGGGAGACGAGGACGAGTGAGGCGAACAGGTGTGGTGCGCGTACCGCCATGTCCAGTGCGATCCAGCCGCCGAAGCCCGCGCCGGCCAGGTGGAGGGGGCCGGTGGCCGGATCACGTACCAGGTCGGCGGTGAGGCCGGACAGGTAGTGCTGCGCGAGGTCGGCGACGGTGTCCCATTCCTGGGTGGTGTCGTCCAGTGGTGTGCCGAAGCCGGGGTGTCGGGGCACGATGACGTCGAGGTTGCGTGCCAGCAGGTTGAGCGCGCCGACCGGCCCGGGTAGCACGTCCGCGTCGTGGAGGAACAGCAGCGTGCTCACGGTGTGCCCCTCCCCTGCGTGAAGAAGGTTCGCAGGAGGGCGGCGACCGTTGCGGGTTGGTCGAGGTTCGGCGCGTGTCTGGCGTCCATGCGGTGCACGTGGACCTGTGGGGACAGGTTCTCGAAGTGTCGGCCCCAGTCCGGTTCGAGCAGGTCGTCTCGGGTGGCCTCGACCACCAGCACCGGTAGGGGGCAGTCGCGCAGGGGGGCCGGCCAGTCGTCGGGGCCGCCGGGCCTGGGCAGCGTGGGGTGGCGTAGCCGGGGGGCCAGGCACGCCGGTACGTGTCCTGGTTTGCGGGTGTTGGCGTAGCGCAACCGGACGGCTTCGTCGAAGCCGGCGTAGTGGTCGGTCATGAGGGCGAGGAGGCGGTGCATGTCTTCTTCGGTGCCGTCGAAGCGGCCGAGTTCGCTGGTTCCCTTGGCGGATCGCCACGGGCCACCGGTGCCGCAGATGCTCACCGCGGACAGGGCGGGGAGGGTGGGTGCCGGTGTGGCGAGGGCCCGCAGCAGGAGTGATCCTCCGAAGGACTGGCCGGCGAAGTGCGCGGCGTCGACGCCGAGGGCGGCGCAGAAGGCCGCGAGGTGGGTGGTGCGGAAGGAGTACGGTGACCGGTCCAGGTAGACGACCTTGTCGGTGTCGCCGTAGCCGAGCAGGTCGGGTGCGAGTACCCGGTAGTGCTGGGCGAGGATGGGCATGATGTCGGCCCAGCTGCCGATGGCGTCGCCGCCGAACGCTCCATCGTGGACGAGGACGACGGTGCCCTCGGGTTGTCCGGGGGGTGCGCATTCCCAGTAGCGGGTGGTGAACCCGCCGGCGTCGACGGTGTGGGTCCGTGGTGGGGGCATTTTCCTGCCTTCGGGGCGGGTGCGTCGTGCGTGTATCGGGGTTGTCAGAGCGCGTCGGCCTGGAAGGTGCCGTAGCGCCCGTTGAGGTAGAGCAGTGGCGGGGCGTCGGTCTGGGATCGGGCGTGCAGCACCTCGCCGCACAGGATCCAGTGGTCGCCGCCCTGGTGTACGGCGGTGGTGCGGCATTCGAGGACCGCGGTGGTGCCGGTGGCGAGGGTGGGCACCGGCGTGCGGCCGGTGACCATGGCCGCGGCGAGGTCGTCGAGGTCTCGGCCGCGGGCGGCGAATGCCCGCGCCCAGGTGGCGCGGTCCGCGGCGAGGTAGTTGATGCTGAACCGGCCGGCTCGTTCGGCCAGGGGCGCGAGGCCGGTCTTCTGGTCGACGGCGACCATGGCCATCGGTGGTTCGCCGGACAGGGAGCTGGCGGAGGTGCAGGTGATGCCGGTGACGCCGGCCGGGCCACCGGGCACGAGCACGATCGCCACCGGTGCGGGCACCTGTCGGAAGGCGGCCCGGAACCGGGTGGTCTCGACGAGGCGGTCACGGCTGGTGGGGTTCATGGTGCCGCTCCCCTGTCGGTTGGTTGTCCATTCGGGTCAGCCACATGTGGTGTACGTCGGGTCGGGCGGTGAGGTGGGCCGCCGCCGGGCTGCCGCCGATCACCACCGCTGAGGCGACCCAGTCGGCGCTGGCGCCGGTACGGGCGAGAACCGTTGTCTGGGTGATGTCGGAGGTGGCCGGCTGCCCGGTGCCTGGGTCGATCAGGTGGTGGCGGTCGGTGCCCCAGCGGCGTTTGCCGGTGCCGCTGGTGGCGATGCCGCCGTCGCGTACCAGCAGGATCTCGCCGTTGGGCAGGTCGACGGGCCAGCCGTCGCCGTCCGGGCCCGGTCCCCGGCAGGTCACGTCTCCCCCGATGCTGGCTGCCGAGTTGGGGCCCAGCCAGGTCACGACGTCGTCAGCCCACCTGCCCTTCGCCAGCGCCCCGACGTCGACGCTGTATCCGGGTGCCAGGCGGGCCGTGTGGTCGCGCAGTTCCAGCAGCGAGGCCAGCGGTGGCACGGGCGTCGGTGTCGTGGGTGGTGCGGCGGGCGAGGTGTCGGTCGCCCAGGACCGTACGTAGCCGGCGGCGAGTAGCCGCGGCAGGATCGCCGCGTTGACCAGGCCGGCGCTGGCGACGGCCACCGTGAGGGCGTGTCGGAGCATCGCGTGCAGGTCGTCGGAGATGGGGTGCCATCGACCGGCGGCGGCGTTCAGTTGGGAGAGTTCGCTGTCGGCGCGGAAGCGGGAGTACCTGCGGTCCAGTGCCCGTAACCGCCGCTGCACCTCGGTGAAGGGTGTGGCCGGTGGGCCGTGGCTGGCGAGCGTGACGTCGCAGGTGAACACCTGGCAGGTGTGCCGTCGCACGGTGGTGGGCAGGTGGTGCGTCGGCGCGGTGGACGCGACGGTCATGTGGGCTCTCCCTTCACCACCAGTCTTAATATGCTAAACATGATGATGTTTATAAGGCAAGGGTCGGTCCCCCGGCCGCACAGGGCCGGCCGGGGTCACGCGGACCGGTTACCGGTCCGTGGCGGCCCGGTCCAGTACCTCCCGGGCGCTGCGGGCCACCGCCGCGTCGATCATCCGCCCGTCGGCGGCGACCGCCACCCCCGAGCCGCTCTGCTCGGCGCCCGCCAGCCGGTCGACGATGTCCTGTGCCGCGTCGACCTCCGTCGCCGTCGGCGAGAACACCCGGTTGACGACGGGCACCTGCGCGGGATGGATCGCCGTGCGGCCGCGAAATCCCTGACGCAGCAGCAACCGGCTGGTCGCCTCAAGTCGGTCCGGGTCGCGCAGGGCCGTCTCCGTCGGACCCACCGGCGGGGCGAGACCGACCGCCGCGCAGGCCAGGACGGCGCGTGAGCGAAACGGCCACAGCTCCACCTTGTCCGGACCGGGTTGCAGGCGCAGTTCCGCGGCGAGATCCGCCTCCCCCAGCCCGATGCGCTCGACCCGGGGGGCGGCGGCCACGGCCTCGGCGCGCAGCACCCCACCGGCCGTCTCCAGCAGCGCGAACACCGCGATGCCACCGACCGGGAGGCCACGATCCCGTTCCGCGTCGCCGAGCAGCCGGTGCACCTCGGCCAACAGGTCGACGTCGGCCTTCGGCACGACCACGCCGGTCAGGTGCGGGCCGAGCACCGCGACGATGTCCGCGCTCGGCGTGTCCGCGTTGAGGCGTACCCACCACTGCGGGGCGGCGGGCGCCGACGCCGCGGCGTCGGCGAGGAACGCGCCGACGGTGGCCCGGGCGGTGTCCTTCTTCGCCGGTGCCACCGCGTCCTCCAGATCGAGGATGCAGGCGTCGGCGCCACGGGCCGCCGCACGCGCCACCTTGTCCGGCTGGTCGCCCGGCACGTACAGGTAGCTGCGGGCGGTGGCCCGGGGCTGTCCGACGGCGGTCACGGCCGGGTGGGGCGGGTCAGGTACCGGCCGCGTGGCTGCCCGACCACGGTGCCGTCGCGCAGGATCTGCTCGCCGCGCAGGAACGTGTCGGTGACGCGAGCGGTCAACTCCATGCCCTCGAACGGCGTGTAGTCCTGTGCCGACAGTGACTCGTCGGCGCGTACCGTCCAGGTGTGGTCCGGGTCGACCAGGCAGAAGTCGGCATCCAACCCTTCGGCGATGGCGCCCTTGGTGGCCAGGCCGAATCGGCGGGACGGCGCCCACGAGGTCAGCTCGGCGACACGGGCGTACGACAGGCCCCGCTTGGAGCCTTCGCTGATCAGGCCGGGCAGCAGGTACTCGGCGCCGCCGAAGCCGGATTTGGCGACGAAGATGTCGTCCTTCGGCTCGCCGAACTTGGTCTCGGCGCGGCAGCACGCGTGGTCGCTGACGACCCAGTCGAGATTACCGTCGAGCAGGTAGCCCCACAGCGCCTCCACGTCCTCACGGGGACGCAACGGCGGGTTGACCTTGCCGCCGAGGCCGTACGCGGTGTCGATGTCGGCCAGCAGGTGACCGATGGTCACCTCGCGGCGGAAGTCGACGTGCGGGAACGCCTGGGCCATGCGCATCGCCGCGTCGACCGCCTTGGCCGACGACAGGTGCAGCAGGTTGATGGTGGGCAGGCCGGTCTCGTGCGCGAGGTAGGCGGCGATGCTGATCGCGAGCCCCTCGGAGTGCGGTGGCCGGGAGGCGCTGTACGCCGCCAGCCCGCTCAGCGTGCCGTCCTCCTCGACCAACCGGGTGTACGCCCGCATGATCTCCGCCGTCTCGCAGTGCAGGGACAGCGAGATCTCGTCGGCCAGGTCGGGGAACTGCTCGCGGGCGGCCTGCACACCGCGCATGACGAACTCGAAGTGGGCGTAGTCGTAGCGGGCGTCCGGCGGGATCATGAGGAAGGAGCTCTGGTCGGTTGAGCGCCCGTGCAGCCCGTGGCCACCGTAGAACATGAAGACCTTGAACGAGGTGACGCCGTGGTCGCGGACCAGGTCGGGGATCTCGTCGATGTGCTCGGCGGTCATCGGCGCGACGTGGAAGGCGTAGTCCACGTACGACTTCTGGTCGGTGGCGCTGAGCACCTCCGGGAAGAACTCGCGGTACGGTCCGCCCCGGTTGAGGTAGTACTGGCCGGTCCGGATGTAGTTGATCGCGGAGGTGACACCGCCCTGCGCGCAGGCGCGGCTCTCCGTGCCGGTGTCCTCGGCCAGCGGGTGGTAGATGCCCCAGTGCTGGTGCGCGTCGACGACGCCCGGGAAGGCGAGCTTGCCGCCACCGTCGACGACGGCGTTCGCGCGGGCGGGGTCGATCGACCGGGCGAGGCTCGCCACCCGTCCGTCGCGTACGCCGATGTCCAGCGCCGCAGGCTCGGCCTGGTCGTGCCGCACCACTCTGACGTTCTTCACTACGAGATCGAAAGGTTCCACGATGTGCTCCTGAGGTTGGCGGACAGCGGAGTGGGTGCGGTGTCAGTTGGAGCCGTTGCCGCTGCGGAGTCGGGTCAGTGGGCGCAGCAGGTCGCCGACGTCCGTGACGTCGGCCAGGCCGAGCACGGTGGCCACCACGCGGTCGGCGGTTTCCGGGTCGACCCGCCCGGCGACGTTGTCCCGGAACTTCAACGCCAGTTCGGCGTCGGACAGGGGTCGCTGCGGGCCGCCGCGGTTGGTCAGCACCTCCTCGCGCCACGTCCGTCCGTCGTCGGTGCGTACCGCCACGATGGCCGGGAACTGGTGCGGGAAGATCGTGTTGCACTCGTCGTCGGGGATCACGTCGACGCGGGCCATCAGCGCCCGGCGCTGGGGGTCACGGGCCAACTCGTCGGTGAAGTCCTCCAGCCCGAGCCCCAGCCCGCCGCCGCCGAGCAGGCCGGCGACGACCGCGTACGGCCCGCTGAACTGCGCCTGGTAGCCGGTGTCCGGGGCGCGTTTGGTGGCGATCGGCTCCCCGATGGTGCGGATCACCGCGGCGGGTACCCGCAGTTCGATGTGCTCGATCCGGTCCACGGGCACGCCCTGCGCGCGCAGGGCCAGGCCGGCGTCGATGGCCGCGTGGGTGAAGTGGTTGGCGGGGTACGGCTTGAAGAAGATGTCCGGCACCGCCCACCGCTCGCCGAGCCCGTCGGTGACCTGGTCGTGGTCGGCCTCACCGCGGAGGAAGGCGGTGAAGAAACCGAACCGGCCCTCCAGCACGGTGGGCGGCCCGGTGAAGCCGCGCCGGACCAGGTCGGCGGCGGTGACGGCGCTGTGTGCGGCCCAGCCGCAGTGCAGCCGCTTGACCGTGCCGCCGGTTCGGTTGGCCTCGATCACCCCGGAGGCCATGGAGGCGGTCACTCCGAGCACGTCCAGCAGCCCGTCCTCGTCGAGGCCCAGCAGCATGCCGGCGGCCACGGCGCCGCCCATCGCGCCGCAGATGGAGGTGGCGTGCTGGCCGTGTTCGAAGAACACCGAGTTGTTCAGCACCGGGTCGAAGCCGGCCATCCCCAGCCGTACGGTCACCTCGATGCCGACCGCGACCGCGTTGGTGAGCGCGGCGCCGTCGGCGCCGGCGGCCTGCGCGGCGGCCAGGGCCGCCGGGACCACGGCGGCGCTGGGGTGCAGCACCGAGGGCAGGTGGGTGTCGTCGTAGTCCAGCGAGTGGGCGAGTACGCCGTTGCCGAACGCGGCCTGCGCCGCCGGCACCGCGTCGGGCAGCCCGACGACGTGTGCGTGGGCGCGCCCGCCCTGGTCGGCGACGTAGTCCAACGCGGCGCGGCTGGTCGGCAGCCGGTGCGCGGCCACGCACAGCCCGAGGATGTCGAGCACCCGTTGGCGCACGCTGGTGGCGAGCCGCTCGGGCAGGGGCTCGGCGGCCGTGCGGGCCGCGAAGGCGGCGAGTTGGCGGGCGAGGGTCTGCTCAGCCATTGACGATCACCGCCAGGGGGCGGACCGGCGAGCCGGTGGCGCCGAAGATGGCCAGGGGCGACAGCACGAACAGGAACTCGTGGACACCGTCGGCGGCCAACTCCTCCAGCGCCATCGTCTCGATGATGTAGACGCCGCGTTCGACCAGCAGCACGCGGTGGGCCGGTAGGACGCTGTGCCCGGCGCCCGGTCGTAGGCACTCGAAGGCGATGGTGTCCGCCCCGGCGGCGTGGACGCCCTGGTCGGCGAGCCAGGTGGCGCCGGCCTCGGCGACTCCGGGCACGCCGGTGTCGTGCCCGACGTAGCGGGTGCGGTCCTCGTGGTCGAACAGTGTGCCCCAGCCGCTTCGGACCAGCACCACGTCGCCGGGCCGGACCGGGGTGCCCTGCCGCTCGGCCGCGGCCGACAGGTCCCGCGGTGTGATCTCGTACCCGGGAGCGCAGCCGTCGGGCTGGCCCAGGGCGGCCGGGACGTCGAGCAGCACGCCCCGGCGGACCATCGGGGCGATGGTGTGCGCGCCCAGTTCGGCGTACCGGCCGCCGCGTCCGGCGTCGGCGGCGTCGGAGCCGTCGAACAGCCGCCCGTCCTGGGACACGTGGGAGAAGGCGTCGACGTGGGTGCCGACGTGGGTGCCCATGGTGATGATGTCGTTGGCGGCGGAGCCGCCGTCGGATCGTACGGCGTCGCCGTGCCGGCGGGGCAGGGCATGCCAGAACGGCGGGTGGTTCGGTGACTGTGGCATGCCGATGGTCAGGCGGCGGCCCAGGTCGTAGACCCGGACTCCGGCGTCGACGGCGGCCAGGAGCGCCGCGGTCCCGGTCGCCGGGCTGGTTCCGGCGGTGATGCTCGTTGTGGTCACGACAATCCTTACCCTTCGGTGGTGGCGGCCGTCAGGCCACGATCTGCCGCGAGCGCAGCTCGGCGACGGTGTCGGGGGTGCAGCCGAGCTCGTTGACGAGAAGGTCGTCGGTGTCGGCCCCGAGGGGCCGACCGGTGAAGCGGATCCGACCGGGCGTGTCGGACATGCGCCACAGCACGTTGTGCATCAGCACCTCGCCGAGGTCGGCGTCGGGAACCTTGACCACCATCCCGGCGGCCTGGACGTGTTCGTCGGCGACGATGTCGCGGGCGGTGTAGACGGGCGCGACGGCCGCGCCGGCCTCCTCGAACGCGCGCATGACCTCGTCGCGGGTGCGCTCGGCGATCCACCCGCCCACGTACTCGTCGAGGAGGTCGGCGTGCGCGGCCCGCTGCCGCCCGGAGGCGAACCACGGTTCGTCGATGACCTCGGGGTGCCCGACGAGACGCAGCACCCGCTCGGCGATGGACTGCGCGCTGGTGGACACCGCCACCCAGTCGCCGTCTCTGGTGCGGTACGTGTTGCGCGGGGAGTTGTTCGTGGACCGGTTCCCGTGCCGGTGCTCGACCACGCCGAGTTGGTCGTACACCGTGGGTCCGGGACCGACCGCCATCATGATCGGCTCCAGCAGGCTCATGTCGACGACCTGGCCCTTACCGCCGTTGCGGTCGCGGGCCCACAGCGCCACCATCGTGGCCGAGGAGGCGGCGATGCCGCAGATGCTGTCCGCCAGGCCGAACGCCGGCAGTGTCGGCGGGCCGTCCTCGGCGCCGGTCAGGTGGGCGAAGCCGCTCATCGCCTCGGCGAGCGTGCCGAAGCCGGGTCGGTGCGCGTAGGGGCCCTGCTGGCCGAAGCCGGAGATGCGGACGACGACGAGGCCGGGGTTGATCTCCTGTAGGTGTTCCGGGCCGATCCCCCACCGTTCCAGGGTGCCGGGGCGGAAGTTCTCCACGAGCACGTCGGCGGTGGCGACCAGGCGCCGCAGCAGGTCGGCGCCCTCCGGTGTGGACAGCTTGAGGCCGACCGTCCGCTTGTTACGGGAGATCTCCTTCCACCACAGCGGTACGCCGTCCTTGGCGTGGCCGTGTCCGCGCATGCTGTCTCCGGCGACGGGGTGTTCGATCTTGATGACGTCGGCACCGAAGTCGCCGAGGATCTGGCAGCACAGCGGTCCGGCCAGGATCGTCGAGGCGTCGATGACGCGGAGTCCGGTCAACGGTCCGTCGTGCACTGGGCCTCCCCTATTCGGTTCGTTCGCATCAAGCGAACAGTGTTTCGCTCAGCAGAATAGACGTTCATCTGGTTCGGGGTCAACGGGATGCCGGCGATCCCCGCCGCGCACGCCCGGTCGCCGACCGGGGCCGGGTCAGCCCGCCGCGCAGCACCACGGCGGCGGCCAGCGCCGCCGCCGCCGCGACGAACGCGCCGGTACGCGCGGAGAACGTGTCACCCAGCCAGCCGTGCAGCATCGCGGCACCCGGCCGGATACCGAGGAAGCACATCGACCACAGCGCCATCACCCGGCCGCGCACCGCGTCGGCCAGTCCCTGCTGCATGGTGGCGTTGACGTCGCTCACGGCGAGCAGGTAGCCGGCTCCACCGACGGCGATGCCGACGGTGGCCACCACCGGCCCGGGACTCACCGCCAGCACCACCATCCCGGCACCCAGCGCGGCCACACCCAGAGCCCCCGTCCGGCCGCTGCCCACCGTCCGCCGCAGCTTGCCGACCCAGCCGGCGATCAACGCCGAGCCGACCCCGAAGAACGTGATGAAGACGCCCACCATCAGGTCGCCGCCGCCGAAGCCCTCGGCGAACAGTGGGGACAGCGTGTTGATCGGCTCCATCGCCAGCCCGATCAGGGCCACGGCGACCAGGCAGCGCACCAGTTCGGGGCGGTGACGCACGTAGGCGACGCCGCCGAACACGCCCAGCCGGCCGCGCGCTGGGGTCCCGTCGCCCGACCGGGGCAGCCGTACACCGGTCAGCGCCAGGGCGAACACCAGAAAACTGGCGGCGTTGACGGCGAACGCCGTGCCGGCGCCGGCCACCGCGTAGGTGGCCGCCCCGGCGATCGGGCCGATGGCGCGGGACAGGTTGAAGGTGAGCGAGTGCAGGGCGATCGCCTGGGGGACGTCGGCCCGTCCGACGATGTTGGGCACCAGCGCCTGCGCGGCCGGGCCGGTGATCGCCTGGCCGACCCCGGACAGTCCGATGAAGGTGAGCAGGAGCCCGGGGTTCAACGCGTCCAGGAACGCCAGCACCGCCAGAACAGCCGCGGCGGCGCCGCCCAGCGTCTGCCCCACGATGATGAGCAGCCGCCGGTCGGCGCGGTCGGCCAGCGCCCCGATCACCGGGGCGAGGACCAACTGCATGGCGAACTGCAGGGCGGTGACCAGACCCACCATGAACGCCGAGCGGGTCAGCGCGTAGATGGTCAGGATCGCCGCGACGTTCTGGAACCACGTGCCGGTGTTGGACGCCAGCGACCCGAAGAAGTACGGGCCGAAGCGGCGGTCCCGCAGCAACGCGAGACCGCCGCGTCCCATCTCGGCGGCGGGCGCGTCGACCGGTGCACCGGGCGGGCTGTCAGCCTGCCGCACCCGCGCCTCCCATTCCGTACCCCTGCGGGGTGCCGCTGGTCAGCGAGGTCCACACCGACCTCGGGCGCAGGTAGAGCCGGGCCGCCTCGGTGCCGTTCTCCCGGCCGTAGCCGGACAGGCCGACGCCGCCGAACGGCACCAGGTCGGACAGCACCCGGTAGGTGTTGATCCACACCGTGCCCGCCCGTACCTGCCCGGCGAACCGGTGGGCCCGGGCGATGTCGGCGGTCCAGACGCCCGCCGCGAGGCCGAACTCGGTGTCGTTGGCCAGCCGCAGGGCCTCGGCGTCGTCGCGGAACGACGACACCGCCAGCACCGGCCCGAAGACCTCCTCGCGCAGCAGGCGGGCGTCGTCGTCGAGTCGGTCGAACACCGTCGGCGGTACGTAGAAGCCGTTACGCAGCCGCTCGTCGTCGGGCAGCGCGGCCTGCGCGACCAGTCGGCCGGCCGCGGTGGACTCGGCGATGAACTCCACCGTCTTGTCCCGCTGGGCAGCGGTGATCTGCGGACCCAGATCCGTCTGCTCGTCGAACGGGTCGCCCACCCGCAGCGACCGCACCCGCTCGGCCACCCGGTCGAGAACCTCGTCGTAGATGGACTCGTGCAGGACCAGCCGTGAACCGGCGATGCACATCTGGCCGCAGGAGGCGAAGACGCCCAGCACCACGGCGTCGACCGCCCGATCCAGGTCGGCGTCGGGGAAGAGGACCTGCGGCGACTTGCCGCCCAACTCCAGCGCCACCGGGGTGAGGTTGGCCGCCGCCGAACGGGCGATCGCCTTTCCGGTGTCGTGGTGCCCGGTGAACACGATCAGGTCGACGTCCGGGTGTGACACCAGGGCGGCGCCCGTCTCCCGGCCGCCCGGCAGCACCCGCACCAGGCCGTCCGGCACGCCCGCCTCGGCCAGCAGCTCGCCCAGGCGCAGGGCGGTCAACGGCGTCTCCTCGGCCGGTTTGAGCACGCAGGCGTTGCCGAAGGCGAGCGCCGGCGCGATCTTCTTGGCGGCGAAGAAGAACGGCACGTTCCACGGGATGACGCCGGCGACGACGCCGTGCGGCTCGGGCACCGTGTAGGTGTGGTACTCCGGTCCGACCGGGATGGTCTCGCCGCGTACCTGGTCCGCCCAGCCCGCGTAGTAGCGGAAGCTGCCCGCCGCTCGGCGTACCTCGCGCCGCGTGTCACTGAGGATCTTGCCGGTGTTGCGGGTCTCGGTCTCGGCCAGCTCCTCGACCCTGGCCTCGATGAGGTCGGCGACCGCGTGCAGGATCCGGCCACGGTCGCTGCCGGTGCGCCGGGCCCACGCCGGTTGGGCGGCGCGTGCCGCCCGGACGGCGGCGTCCACCTCGGCCGGCGAGGCGGGTGCGACGCGGGTCAGGACCCGGGCGTCGATAGGCGAGACGACATCAGCCATCGGTGTTCCCTTCGTCGTGAACCGGGCGCGCCCGGCGATCCGGATCCATCGACCCGGTGAGGTGTTCGGGCACCCACACGTCCAGCACGGCCGGCACACGGTCACGCGCGACCGCGGTCCGGGCCCGGTCCAGGGCCCCGGCCAGGTCCGCCGCCCGGACCACCCGCTCCCCGTAGCAGCCCTGCGAGCGGGCGTGCCCGGCGAAGTCCGGCGACGGGGTGAGGTGGCCGCCGATCACCGTGGGTTCGGTGACGGCCAGGCCGTCCGGGTAGTGCGCGGCCAGCGTGGTCGTGCCGGTGCGGTAGCCGCCGTTGTTGACCACCACGGTGACCACCGGGGCGTCGTGCTGCTGCTGCAACCACAGGCACGAGTCCGGCGAGCCGAACAGGTACGAACCGTCCCCGGTCACCGCGACCGCGTGTGCGCCGCCGGCGGCCATGCTGGCGCCGGTCGCCGCCGCCACCGACCAGCCGAGGCTGGAGCCGCCCTTCTCGAAGAGGGTGCCCGGCTTCGTGCGGCTGACCGTCGAGGTGTCGAACACCTCCCACGTCAGCAGGTCGTCGGGACGCAGGTGCCCGTCCAGCGCCGCGGCGATGAGTGCGGGGGTGGGTACGCCGGAGACCGGCGTACCGCCGGAGCCGGCCCTCGCCGCAGCGGAGGCCGGCCGTTGCCGGCGTCGACGGACGGTGTCCGCGTCGCCCGGCCCGGCCGCGCCGACCTCGGCGAGTACGGCCGCGAGGAACGCCGCCGGGTCGGCGGTGGTACGGGCGTCGGCGCGCAGCTCGTACAGCGGAACGCGACTCTCGATCGGGTCGGGTCCCGCCCAGCCGATCCACGCGTCGTCGCGTGGCCGTTCCAACGCGGGCATCCAGGGCACGGGGTGGTCCAGCACGACGACGACATCGAACTGGTCCAGCGGCGCCGTCGTGTGCCAGGGGTTGTCGTCGGGCAGGTTCATCCGGTAGCGGGAGGCGCGCACCTCCACGCCGAGGGTGTCGGCCAACTCGGCCAGCAACGTCACGGCCCGCGGGTTCACGCCGATCCGGTCGGTGACGATGACCGGCCGCCGGGCGGTCGTCAGGCGGCGGGCCACCTCGCTGACCACGCCGGGGTCGCCGGGGCCGAGGACCGGAATGCCGAGCATCTGGGCGCTGGGGACCGGGCCGCTGGTCGCGACCGGGTGCCGGCCCACCTCCTCGGGCATCGCCAGGTAGACGGGGCCTCGCCGGGGAGCGAGCGCGACCTGCAGGCCACGCGCCACGACCAGGCCGGCGTCGTCCAGGGCGGACAGCTTGTAGTCCCACTTGACGTACTGCCGGACGATCGAGCCCTGGTCCCAGCGCTGCTGCTTCCAGAAGACCGGCGAGGTGCGCGACTCCGCCCGGGTGGGCGGGTAGCCCGACATGATCATGATGGGGTGGTCGCCCCACATGGCGTTGTGGATGGCGCCGCCGTGGTGCAACAGGCCGAGGTCGGCGTGGGCCGCTGTCATGGCGGGCCGACCGGAGACCATGGTCTCGCCCATCGCCGCGGTGAGCGCCACGTGCTCGTGCGGGCAGGTGATGACCTCGGGGGTCGGCTCGCCCCGGTGTCGGGCCTGCGCGCTGGCCTCCTGGAACGAGGTCAGCTCGGAGCCGCTGTTGAACCACAGCCGCTGCACGCCGCTGGCGGCGGCCGCCGCCAGCACCGCGGAGGCGGCGCTGTCGGCGGCCGGCCCGGCCGTCACAGGTTCCTCGCGCGCTCTAGGTAGTCCGGGTTGATCAGTTTCTCGATCGGTGCCGCGGACTTGACCAGCTTCGCCTTGATGAGACTCTCCTGACCATTGAGCCAGGTCTGGTCGTTCATCTGCAGGGCCTTGTCCGGACCGGCCGCCAGCCAGCTCTCCACCAGCAGCGGCAACTCGGTGCGCGCCTGGGCCGGGTCGGCCTCCGGGTTGTACTTGCGCAGGTCGTTGATGACCTGGTCCCAGTTCTCCTCCTTGCTGGCGTAGTCGATGGCCTTGAGCACACCGGCGAGGAACTTCACCGGCATGTCGCTGCCCGACTCCACCATCTTCGAACTGGTGTTGTACGAGTCCGACGGCATCGGTGCGAAGTCGTCGGTGTTGAAGAAGACCACCTCACCGACCTCCTTCTGGATGGTGGCCCGGTCGGTGTTGACGCAGACCCAGGCATTGACATCACCCTTGCGGGCCAGCTCGTAGGCGGCGGTGCCGACACCGGTGACCGGACGCTTCACCGACTTGGGGTTGACACCCGCATTGATCAGCATCACGTCGAGCAGGTTCTCGGTGGCGCCACCGGTGGACACGATGCCGCAGGTGCGTCCCGCCAGCTCCGCCGGATTGCGGATCGGGCTGTTCGGCAGGGACACCACCTCGAACTGCGACTTCTGCCGCACGCTGGCGATGCTGATGAACGGCGCCTGCTCGTTGGCAACCGCGATGATCGCGTTGATGCCGTTGGCCCGGGTCAGGTCGGCCGAACCACCGAGCACCGCCTGGATGGCAGTGGCGGTGCCCTGTCCACCCTTGATGTCCAGGTTCAGGCCGTACTCGGCGAAGAATCCGCGCTCCTTGGCGACCATCGTCTCCACGAAGCTCAGCGTCATGCCGGATGCGGTCATGTACGAGCCGGAGATGCTGCCGTCGGCGTTGACCTTGTTGTCGTCGCCGCCGCAGCCGGCGAGCAGCAGGGTCATGCCGCCGGCGCTGGGCAGCAGGAGCCCTGCGGTGGTGCCGGCCCGGAGGAACGAGCGCCGCGAGACCGGCGCGCCGGTGGAACGGTCATATTTCATGAAAATCTCCCGATGCCGAGGAAGTGATTGGGGGATGTACGACGGATCGAGGCAAGGAGATGCCTGCCCGCGCCGCGTCGCGGCGCCGACCATGGTTCGGGGGTGGGGATGTGAGGGCGTGGCCCGTCAGGGCGTGCGTCGTGGCTGCACGGACTCGTGCCAGGGGATCAGGAGCCGGCGGGCGCCGGTCACGACGCTGTAGAGGGTGAAGCCGAACAGCGCCATGATCAGGATCGCGCCGAACAGTTTGTCGACCTGGAGGCCGTTCTGCAGGTTGACCGCGTACCGGCCGAGGCCCTTGTCGCCGCCGAGGTACTCGCCGACGATCGCGCCGATGGTCGCCTGGACGACCGCCAGCTCCATGCCGGCCAGGATGAACGGCGCCGTGTACGGCAGGTCGGCCCTCCAGAAACGCTCCCAGCGCGATGCCTTCAGCGTCGTCATCAGGTCGTGCATGGAGCTTGGCACCGAACGGATGCCGAACGAGGTGTTGACCAGCAGGGGGAAGAAGGCCAGCAACGCCGCCATGACCACCTTCGACGACGGTCCGAAGCCGAGCCAGAGGATGAACAGCGGCACCAGCGCGACCTTCGGCACCACCTGGGTGGCGACGATGAACGGTCGGGCGATCCGGTCGAACAGCGGCGACTTGCCGATCATCAGGCCGAGCCCCACGCCCAGAACGATCGCCAGCGCCAGGCCCATCATGACCTCGTAGAAGGTCGTCCAGATGTGGGTCTGCCACACGAACGGGTCGGTGATCTGCTCGACGAAGGACTTGAACACCGCCTCCGGCGCCGGCAACACGAACCGGGACAGGTCCGTGACCTCGACGTAGACCTTCCAGGCCAGGAGGAACAACGCGATCAGCAGAGGGCTGGTGTAGAAGGACAGCCAGCGGTTGTTGCGCAGTCGCTGCGACCAGCTCGGCGGCGGGGGACGCAGCGGTTGTCCAGAAGACGACGTCGGCGCCGGGGGGCGCCGTTCAGTAGTGGTCACGTGCGACACCTCAAGTGCTGGTCAGGCCGAGACGGCAGGTTGGACGTCGCTTTCCTGCACCTCGCCGATCTGGCGGCGCAGCTCGGCGGCGAGGGAGCGGAACTCGGCGGACTCGGTCATGGCGATGGTGCGCGGCCGGGGCAGCGTCACCTCGGTGATGGAGTGGATGTGGCCGGGCTTGGTCCCCAGCATCACGATGCGGTCGGCCAGGAACACGGCCTCGGAGACGGAGTGCGTCACGAAGACGACCGTCTTGCGGTTCTCCAGCCAGATGCGCTGCAACTCCGCGTTCATCATGTCGCGGGTCTGCGCGTCCAGGGCGCCGAAGGGCTCGTCCATGAGCAGCACCTGCGGGTCGTGCGCCAACGCCCTGGCGATGGAGACTCGCTGCCGCATGCCGCCCGACAGCTGGTGCGGGAACTTGTTCTCCGCCTCGGGAAGCCCGACGAGGGCCAGCATCTCGCGGACCTTGGCCGTGCGCTCCCGCCGGCCGACGCCGGCCATCTCCAGCGGCAGGGCGACGTTGGCGCCCGTCGACCGCCAGGGCATCAGCGTGGCCTCCTGGAAGACGAAACCCAACGGCCGGTCCGCGTCGTCGTCCCGCACGCCGTGGTCGAGTCGGACCCGCCCCACGGTCGGGCTCTCCAACTGGCCGATGATCCGTAGCAGTGTCGTCTTGCCGCACCCGGACGGACCGAGCAGCACGACGAACTCGCCGTCGGCGATGTCGAGCGAGACGTCGCTCAGCGCGAGCATCGACTGCCCGCCGGCGCCGGCGAAGACCTTGCTGACGCCCTCCACTTTGATCGCACTCATGTGGCTACCCCTGTCACCGACCGACCCGCGATTCACGCGGGATTGTTCGCTTGTGCAGTACGCCGTTCTGTTGGAGGGAACGTAAGCTATGTTCGGCGGCAAGGTCAATGGTTCGCAGGGGCCGACTCGATACCACTAGTTCCCTACCAATCCCCCAACTCCGGAGGAACTGCCATGGAACACCCTCCGCAGCGGACAGCGGTGCTGGTCATCGACATGCAGAACGACTTCTGCGCACCCACCGGCGCCATGGCGAAGCTCGGCGCCGACGTCCGCGTCAACACCGAGCTGGCCCGCCGGTTGCCGAGCTTCCTCGACCGGGCACGGGCCGCCGGTTGCCTGGTCATCTGGGTACGTCAGGCCGCCCACGAACAGCTCGTGTCACCGGCCAGGCGGGCGCGCGCCGAGGCGATGGGCCGTAGCCCGCTCAGCGTCTGCCCCGCGGGTTCCTGGGGCGCCGAGCTCGCCGACGGGCTGCGGCCCGAGGCGGGCGACTGCCACCTGGAGAAGACGCGCTACAGCGCCTTCGTCGGCACGCCCCTGCACAATCTGCTCCGCGCGCACGGACGCGACCACGTGGTGGTGGTCGGGACAGCCGCCAACGTCTGCGTGGACTCCACCATCCGTGACGCGTACATGGCGGACCTGGCCGCCACGATGCCGACCGACCTGGTCGGTTGGACTCGCGCGGACCTCGCCGAGCCGGCGATCCGCAATCTGGGGTTCTACTTCTGCGAGGCCAGGACCTCGGTCGAACTGGTCGCGGACTGGGCCGCGGCGACCCGGGTCGTCTGACGCCGGGCCGGCCGCTTCCGCTCCGCGGGCCCCTGGTCCGCCTCGGCCGGGGCGGGCTGGTAGCCCAGCTCGGCGCTGACCTGGCGGGCGGCGTCGGCCACCAGGTCGCCGTACTCGGCCAGCAGCTGCGATGAGAAGCGGTCCTGTGGGCCACACAGCGACAGCGACCCGTAGACCTCGCCGGAGGCGAGCCGGATGGGCGCCGCCACGCTCGCCGCACCGGCCTGACGTTCGCCCCGGCTCACCGCGTAGCCCTGCTGTCGGATTGCCCGCAGGTCGGTCCAGAGCTGCTCGACCGACGTGATGGTTGCCGGCGTGACCGAGACCAGCTCGTGGGTGGCGAGGTATTCGGCGATCTCGGCGTCCGGCAGCGCCGACAGGATCGCCTTGGACGACGAGCCGGCGACCAGCGAGTGCCGGGAGCCGAGCGTGACGGACATCCGGATCTCGTGCGGCGAGAGCACCTGGTCGGTGTAGACCCGCACCCAGCCCTGCCGCATCGACAACGTCGCGGTCTCCCCGGTGGCCTCCACCAGCTGCCGCATGTGCCGGTTCGTGATCGCCTGGACGTCGATGGCGCGCAGTGCGGCCAGGCCGACCGCCAGGGCGCCCGGCCCGAGCCGATACCGTCGGGTGTCCTCGTCGAACGTGACGAACTGGTTGGCCGTCAGCTCCTTGAGGATGCGGTGGGCCACCGCCTTGGGCAGGTTCAGCTCGCGCGCGACAGTGGACACCCCGATCATCTCGGGGCTGCGTTCGGCGAGCAGGTCGATCACGGCGAGCGCGCGACCCAGGCCGCTCGTCGTGTAGCGATGGCCGTCCTCTGACTCAGTCACCGGCACCGCTGATCCCATTCGATCACCTCTCGTACGTGCGATTCCCGCACGCCAGCGAACGGCCCGATCTGGCTTTGGTCGATGCCCGGCGCCTAATGCTGGATCCCGAGCATACTGACACGCCGCAGGTACTTTCGGGCATCCTCGGGGTTCTCGGCGAGTGCTCGCAGGCGGCTCAGCCGTTCTCGACGCCCCGCCACCTCGACCCCGTCTGCCGAGGTGCGATTCTCCGTCGTGGTCGGCTGGACGAAACGCTCGGCGACGGAACGGCGACGCTGCGCGTATTCGGTGGTGGCCGCGTCCTGGTCACGCTCGGCCAACGCGGCGGCGACCGCCATCGCGTCGTGGATTCCCGAGTTCAGACCCATGCCCCCGGTGGTGCTGCTCAGGTGGGCGGCGTCGCCGGCCAGCAGCACCCGGCCGATCCGGAAGGAGGCCGCGAGCCGTTGGTGGCTGCGGTACAGCTGGTGCTGGCTGAGCGGCAGCTCGCGGGCGTCGGGCCGACCGCCCAGCAGGAGCTTCACGGCGTCCAGGAAGGCCGGGTGGGTTCCCACCGGGGGTTCGTCGTCGACCCCGGTCGGCGTCGACAGCGCCGCGCGCCAGATGTCCGGTGTCTTGATCAGCGAGAAGCGGCCCTGCGGGCCGGACCAGTATCCGACCGCGCCAAGATCGGGCACCGCGTCCTCGAAGCGGAACGGCGTGGCCACCACCAGGCTCAGAGACGGGTAGGTGAAGCCGGGGAACGGGACGTCGAGCAGCTTGCGGGCGGTGCTGTGTGCGCCGTCGGCGGCCACCGCCCAACGACAGGTCACCACGGCCCCGGCGCCGTCGACCGCGACGTCCAACTCGACGCCGGTGTCGTTCTGGCGCAGGCCGACCACGTCGTGCCCGAACCGCATGTCCACGTTCGGCGTCTCCGCGACCGCGCGGCGCAGCAGCCGGATCAGCTTGTACTGCTCGTACTGCAGTCGGAAGGGATACCGGGTCTCGCCCTCCAGGACCTCGTAGGAGAAGCAGGCGGACTCGGTCAGCTCAAGGTCGCGGTAGTCCAGCCGGTGCACCCGGACCGCGTCCTTGAGCAGTGGGGCGGCCAGGTCGAGCTCGTCGAGCAACTCGGTCGTCGGCGGGTGCACGGTCGAGCCCCGCCATTCCGACTGCACCTCGTCGTGGCCGCGTTCGAGAACGATCACCGGAATGTCGCGTCGAGCCAGGGCGAGGGCCGTCACCATGCCGACCGGTCCACCGCCGAGGACGACGACCGGTGCGTGCACGGCGGAACTGGGAGACGCCACGTTCACTCCTTCCCGCCGGCGAGGCCGCCGACGATTCCGGGCATGGGGGGCTGAGCAAGGGTGGCGGCCAGATGTCGCAGCGCCGGGCTGTGTGACTCGCCCGCCAGGTGCTGGATACCGGCGATCTCCAGCAACTTCCAGGCGCCCGCCAGGTTCGAGGAGAGCACCGGCACGGGTGCCTCCGGCACAACCTCATCGAGTACGTCCAGGCTGGGCGCGCCCGTTCCGGTCAGCAGCACCGCATGCCCGGGCGGGAAACCGTCGGCCAGCGCCCGCAGCACCTGGTGCACGGTGTCCCGCACGGTGGTCGAGGCGAGGTCGTAGATGGCGCCCGTGCCGGGCACCGGCACCGGCGTGCCGACACCACGGCCGGTCGCCCGCCAGAACGCCGCCGCCTGCTCGGTGAGCCAGTCCGGGTACGGCGAGACCAGGGTCAGTGACCGCACTCCGAGGCGGTCGAGCACCTGGCGTACCGCGCTCGCGGCGCCGAACACCGGCGCGCCGAGTCGCTCGGTCGCCGCCTCGTCGGTGCGGTTCACGTCGGTCTGCCCCGGCCGGTAGTAGCAGCCGGTACAGGCGACGTAGCTGGCCCGCAGCTCCAGGCCGCGCAGCGTGGCGACGGTGCCCGGCAACAGGTCGGCGTAGCGATCCAGCCGCTGCGCGAGCGAACCGTCCACGACCGGCAGGCGGGCGACGTGATAGCGGACGCGCGGCGGCAGGAGGCGGCGAAGCTCGGGCTCAACCGTGGGGTTGGCCGGTGGGACAATGATGCCCAGAGGTGCCTCGACCATTCGATACCGCCAAATCGTTCGACTGAGCCGTACGCCGTTCAACGTACTGGAACGATAGGGGCTGCGGTAGGAGCGGTCAACCCACCCGCCGCCAGTGTCCGGCCGCCGCGCTGTCGCCGTCCTCACGCGGCTCCCCGGGCGGGAATTCGACGGTGGGCCGGGGGGTTCTCCGGTTGGAAGATCAGGTCCACTCAATCGGATGGAAGAACCATGCACGTGCGCTCAGACGCGGTAGTGCTGTTCGGCGTCACGGGAGACCTCGTCTCGAAGAAGCTGTTCCCGGCGCTGTACGAGTTGACCAGGCGCAACCGCCTCGACGTCCCCGTGATCGGCGTGGCCCGCTCCCCCTGGGATGATCAGCAACTCGTCACCACCGCCCGCAAGTCGGTCGCCGAGACCAACGACGAGGTCGACGACGAGGCCTTCGACGCGTTGGCGCGCAACCTCTCGATGATCTCCGGCGACTACGCGGACCCCACCACGTACCAGCGCCTGGCCGAACGCCTGCAGGGCGCCGAACGTCCGATCTTCTACCTGGCGATCCCCCCGGCGGTGTTCGGCTCCGTCGTCGAAGGCCTGGCGGCGGTCGGCCTGGCCGACCGTGGTCGGGTGATCGTGGAGAAGCCGTTCGGGCGCGACCTGGAGTCCTCCCACGAGCTGGACCGCACGCTGCGCGCGGCCTTCGACCCGCAGCGCGTCTTCCGCATCGACCACTACCTCGGCAAGGAAGCCGTCGAGGGCCTCTACGCCTTCCGGTTCGCCAACCGGCTGTTCGAGCCGCTGTGGAACAGCGAGCACATCGACAACATTCAGATCACGCTCGCCGAGGGCTTCGGCACCCAGGGCCGCGCGGGCTTCTACGACACGGTGGGCGCCACCCGCGACGTGCTGCAGAACCACATCCTGCAGGTCGTGGCGTTGATCGCGATGGAAGCGCCGGTCGCCGACGACACCGACGCGTTCCGCGAGGCCGAGGTCGCGGTGCTGCGGCAGATCGAGCCGCTGTCACCGGAGTCCACGGTGCGGGGTCAGTACGCCGGCTACCGGGACGAGCCGGGCGTCCGGCCGGACTCCAATACGGAGACGTTCGTCGCCACCCGCTTGACGGTCAACTCCCCTCGCTGGGCGGGGGTGCCGTTCCACCTGCGGACCGGGAAGTCCCTGCCGGGCACGGCGACGGAGGTCGTGGTCGAGTTCAAGCAGCCGCAGCGCTCACTCATCCCCGCCGAGGGCGGTGCCGTGGCGCCGCCGAACCTGCTGCGGTTCCGGCTCGGTCGGGGCGACGGAATCACCATGTCGATCCAGGCGAAGAGCCCGGGCGCCGAGGTGGCCAGCCGTCCCGTGGACCTGTCCGTGGACTTCGGCTCGGCCCTCGGCCGTCGCCAGGAGGCGTACGAACGCCTGCTCGACGACGCCATGGACGGGCAGCATCTGCGGTTCGCCCGCGCGGAGACGATCCAGCAGGAGTGGCGCATCGTCGGGCCGATCCTGGATCTGCCGGCTGAGGTGCAGACGTACGACAAGGGCACCTGGGGCCCGGCGGACGCTGACGCGCTCGCCAACGGCTGGCACACCCCGGACCTGCGGTGACCACGCAGGACACGGTGCGCGCACTCGCTGAGCTGGCGGAGGCCGAGTTCATGCTCCGGTACGAGTCGGGGGCACCAACCGACGTCCAGGATGCGCTCGGCATGGCGGCCACCCGGATGGGCGGCGGAGTGGTGCTGTCCATGCGGCACGACCCCACCAACTACTGGAGCAAAGCACTCGGGTTCGGCTTCGACGAGCCGGTCAGCGGCGATCTGATCGGCCGGGTGTGCGACTTCTACCGCGCGGAGCGGACCCCCGCCGCTGTCATCCAGATCGCCCCTGATCGGTTGCCCGCGGACTGGAACGAGATCCGCGCGCGGGAGAACATCACCGCCGGCAGCACCTGGATGAAGCTCGCCGCCGAGATCGAGACGCTCCGACCCGGCCGCACCGACCTTCGGGTCGGTCCGGTCACGGCCGATCTCGTGGACCAATGGGCGTCGGTGGTGCTGCGCTGTTTCGGTATGCCCGAGGAGCACCTTGGGCCGATGCTCGCGGCCAGCGTCCGCGATCCGGGCTTCCACCCGTACGCCGCCTGGGACGGCGACGAGATGGTCGCCGCCGCCAACCTGTTCATCCACGGTGCGGTGGGCGCGCTCAACACCGGCGCGACCCTGCCGAGCCACCGGGGTCGGGGCGCGCAGTCGGCGCTGCTGACGGCGCGGGCGGCGGCAGCGGCGCAGGCTGGCTGCCGGTGGGTCACGGCCGAGACGGGCCGGCCCGAGACGGGAACGTCCAACTCGTCGCTGAACAACATGCTCCGGGTGGGCCTCACCCATCCCGTCGGTGCTGACTGACCGCTCAGCTCATCGGACCGACCGTCCGGCGACGGTGAGGTTTGCCGCTTCCGCCTGATGTGGGCACGTTGGGGTGGACGTTTCTCGTCCGCTTCGGAGAGGAAGCAGCGCATGCTTTCCGCACTCGATCGTCGGCACACCGTCGCACCGCCCGGCTACAGCCGGTGGCTCATACCCCCGGCGGCGTTGGCCATCCACCTCTGTATCGGCCAGGTCTATGCGACCAGCGTCTACAAGAACTCGCTGATCGCCCACTTCGACGTCAGTCAGACCGCCATCGGGGTGATCTTCAGCATCGCGATCGTGATGCTCGGGTTGTCCGCCGCGGTCGCCGGGACCTGGGTGGAGGCGAACGGGCCGCGCAAGGCGATGTTCGTCTCCGCCTGCTTCTGGGCGGCGGGCTTCCTGGTGGGCTCGCTGGGGATCGCCACGAAGCAACTGTGGCTGTTGTACCTGGGCTACGGGCTGCTCGGCGGCATCGGTCTGGGGATCGGGTACATCTCCCCCGTCTCCACGTTGATCAAGTGGTTCCCGGACCGGCCCGGCCTGGCCACCGGGCTGGCGATCATGGGGTTCGGCGGTGGGGCGATGGTCGCCTCTCCCCTGTCCCGGCAACTGCTGTCGTTCTACGACGCTGGCTACGACCCGGCCAACGCGGGGTCGACGGCGTCGGGCAGCGCCCTGGTGTGGCTGTTCGTGACGCTCGGCCTGGGCTACTTCGTGATCATGATGTTCGGGGTGGCGAACGTGCGGGTGCCCGCGGAGGGCTGGCGGCCGGCCGGCTTCGACCCCGCGAGCGTAGCGGCGAAACCGCTGGTCACCACGGCGAACGTGTCGGCGGCGAACGCGGTGAAGACCCGCTCGTTCTGGCTGCTGTGGGTGGTGCTGTTCTGCAATGTGACAGCGGGCATCGGCATCCTGGAACAGGCCAGCCCGATGATCCAGGACTTCTTCCGCGACAACGGCACCTCGGCGGTGACCGTCGCCGCGGCCGGCGGGTTCGTGGGTCTGCTGTCGCTGTTCAACATGGCCGGCCGCTTCGTGTGGTCGTCCACCTCGGATGTCATCGGGCGCAAGCCGATCTACCTGGTGTACCTGGGTGTGGGCATGGTGCTGTACGCGCTGCTGGCCCTGTTCGGGCAGACGGCCACGGCGCTGTTCGTGCTGCTGGCGTGCGTGATCCTGTCGTTCTACGGCGGCGGGTTCGCCACGGCGCCGGCGTACCTGCGGGACCTGTTCGGCACCTTCCAGGTCGGTGCGATCCACGGCCGGCTGCTGACCGCCTGGTCGGCGGCGGGGATCGCGGGCCCGCTGATCGTCAACGGGTTCCTCGACGCGCAGGGCAAGCCGGGCACGTTGACGGCGGCGGCGTACCGGCCGGCCCTGTTCACCATGGTCGGTGTGCTGGCGGTGGGCTTCGTGGCCAACCTGCTGATCAAGGCGGTGCCCGAGCGGTACCACGAACCGCCGGCGGATCGGAACGTGGATGAGGACACGACGGCGCAGAGGAGTGGCACGCGATGAGTGACGACAGCCGACACGGGCAGCAGGCCCGGTTGTGGATTTCCTGGTTGGTGGTTGCGGCGCTGCTCGGCTACGGGGTGGCGCAGACGGTGATCACGGCGGCGAAACTGTTCACCCACTGAGGTGCGTGCGGGGCGCCGCGCCTCGGTGGGTGCGTCCCGCACGCGGTCACAGACCGCCGGAGACGCGCAGCACCGTGCCCGTGGTGTAGGAGGCGTCCGGGCCGAGCAGCCACGCGATGGCGGCGGCTATCTCGTCGGGCTCCCCTGCGCGGCCCAGCGGGATGCGGCCGGCGGCGGTGTCGGCGCGGTCGGGTACGCCGGAGTCGGCGTGGATGTCGGTGCGCACGATGCCCGGTGCGACGGCGTTGACCCGGATGCCCTGCGGGGCGAGTTCCTTGGCCAGGCCGACGGTGAGGGTGTCGGTGGCGGCCTTCACCGCGGCGTAGTGCACGTACTCCCCGGGGCTGCCGAGCGTCGCCGCGGCCGAGGAGACGTTGACGATGGCACCGCCGTCGCTCAGCCGGCGGGCGGCCTGCTGGGCGCAGAGGACGTAACCGACGAGGTTGACGTCGACGACCCGGCGCAGGTCGTCGACGCGCAGCTCGGTGAACGGCCCGATGGGGCTGGTGACACCGGCGTTGTTGACCAGGCCGGTGAGCGGGCCGAGTTGGGCGGCGGCGTCGAACAGCTCGGTGACCTGGTCGGGGTCGGTGGTGTCGGCGCGTACCGCGATGGCCTGTGCGCCGGTGGCGTGCAGGTCGGCCAGGACGGCGGTGGCGGCGGCGTGGTCGCGGCGGTAGCACAGGGCGATGTGGTGCCCGGCCGCGGCGAGACGGCGGGCGGTGGCCGCGCCGATGCCTCGGCCGCCGCCGGTGATCACGGTAACGGGTGCCACGGTGCCCTCCCGGAGTTGTCGATGGCTGCGTGCGGGTCGCGCCGACGCTACCGTGACCGGCGCGGGTCGGTCGTCGAGAGGAGAGTCACATGCAGCGGGCGCTGGTGCTCGGTGGTGGCGGGGTGACAGGCGTGGCCTGGGAGTTGGGGCTGCTGGCGGGGCTTGTCGAGCGGGGCGTACCGGTCACCGAGGCGGATCTGGTGGTGGGCACGTCGGCGGGCTCGCTGGTCGGTGCGCAGGTGTGTTCCGGGTTGCCCCTGGAGCAGTTCTACGGGGAGCAGTTGGCGCCACCGTCGGGCGTGCTGGCGGCACGGCTGGGCTTCGCGACGCTGGCGCGGATGGTGTGGGCCGGTGGTCGTACCCGTGACGCGGTCCGCTCACGAGCCCGGATCGGGGCGATGGCCCTGGCGGCGCGTACCCCGTCGGAGGCGTCGCGGCGCGCGGTGATCGAGGCTCGCCTGCCGGGCCGGGAGTGGCCGGCGCGGCGACTGCTGGTCACGGCGGTGGACGCGTCCACCGGTGAGTTCGTGGTGTTCGACCGTGACAGCGGGGTGACCCTGGTGGATGCGGTGGGCGCGAGTTGCGCGGTGCCAGGGGTGTGGCCGCCGGTGACGGTCGGGGCGCGCCGCTACGTCGACGGCGGGATGCGCTCCGCCGTGAACGCGGACCTGGCGGCCGGCGCGCAGCGGGTGCTGGTGGTCGCGCCGACGTCGGGGGCGTTCGGGCCGATGCCACGGCTCGCGACGCAGGTGGCCGAGTTGCGGCGGAGCGGTGCGCGGGTGGTGGTTCTGACGCCGGACGCGGCGGCGCGCACGGCGATCGGGCGCAACGTGCTGGACCCGGCGCGGCGGGCCGGATCGGCGCGGGCCGGGCGGGCGCAGGCCGCGGCGGCGGCAGACGAGGTGGCGGCGCTCTGGGCGTGATCGCTTACGCTCACCGCCTGTCCCGACTGACAAGCGGAGGTGCACGGTGGCGGATGTGAACGTTGGCGACGTGGTGGAGGATTTCGAGCTGCCGGATGAGACGGGCACGCCACGGCGACTGTCGGAGCTCTTGGCGGCGGGGCCGGTCGTACTGTTCTTCTACCCGGCGGCCCTGAGTCGGGGTTGCACGGCGGAGAGCTGCCACTTCCGGGACCTGGCGGCGGAGTTCGCCGCAGTCGGTGCGACCCGGGTGGGCATCAGCCGGGACACGGTGGAGAAGCAGGCCGAGTTCTCCAAGCAGCACGGCTTCGACTATCCGCTGCTGTCGGATCCCGATGGGGCGGTCGCGCAGCAGCTCGGGGTGCGGCGGCGGTTGCCGTTGGGTCCGCTGAGCACGAAGCGGATGACGTTCGTGATCGGCACGGACCGGCGGGTGATCGACGTGATCCACAGTGAGGTCAGCATGAACGACCACGCCGACCGGGCGTTGCGGGCACTGGGCGGCTGAGCGGGCGCGAGCCCCGTGCGGCGGGTGTCGCAGCCGGCTGGTATCAAGACAGCAATCAAACAGGTGTACGGAAGAGGGTTGTGATGGATGCCGGCCAGGGTTTGTCCACTAGCGAGGTGCAGAGCATCCGGGAGGCGTTGGCGGCCGGGCGTAAGCCGCGGGTGGTGTTCACCGCATCGGCGGGGCAGATCGCCGGTCAGGTCGGTCAGGTGATCGAGCTGACCGACCCTGAGGTCTCCGACGAGTTCGTGGTGGTGCGCTTCGGCCGCGACGAGTTGCCGTTCTCCCCCGCCGATCTGGCCGTGGCGCCCAAGGGCGCGACCCGTCGGGTGGTGGAGCCGAAACCGGAGCCGGAGCCACAGGAGTCGCCCGCGGTGGCGGCGCCCGAGTTCGTGTTGGACACGCCGAGGGTGCCCGCGCAGCGACAGGAGGAGCCGAAGGTGGAGCAGACGGAGAAGCCGCCGGCGCGGCGGGCGGTCAAGGCCGTCAAGCCGAAGGGTCCCGCGGGCCTCACGGTGACGCTGGCGTACGCCGACGGTGAGTGGACCGTCGCCGCGCAGCAGGGCAGTAAGGCCCTCGCGAAACCGTACGTGGTGAAGCCGGCGGAGGCGTTGAAGATGGTGGCGCTGGTCGACGTGCCGGGTGTGCAGGAGGCGGTGGAGCAGATCCTCGGCACCGAGCGGGCCGAGGCGGAGCAGCAGGCGCAGAAGCTGCGCGCCGAGCTGGCCGAGATCGAGGCACGGCTGGCGGAGCTGCGCGAGGCCCGCTGAGGCTGGTCAGTGCCGGGCGTGGTGTTCCAGTAGCCGGGTGAGCAGCCGGGTCAGTTGGTCGCGTTCGTCGGCGGACAGCGGGGCGAGCAGATCGTGCTGGACCCCGTCCACGGTCTCCCCCATCCGGTCGGCCTCGACGGTCCCGGCGTCGGTGAGGCTGATGACGTTGCGGCGACGGTCGGCCGGGTCGGGGGCGCGCACCACGAGCCCTCGACCGGCCAGGTCGTTGATGGCCGCCACGACGTCGCTGCGGTCGATGCCGCACCGTCGGCCGAGATCGGCCTGGCTGGCGGGTCCGTCCTCGGCCAGCGCGGCGAGCAGCCGGTAGTGGTAGCCGCGTAGGCCGTGAGCGGCGAAGCCCTCGCCGATGAGGCGGGCCGCGTGGCTGGCGGCCTGGTTGAGCAGCCAGCTGGGGGTGGTGCGTAGCCCGGCGGGTGACTGCGGGGACTCCATGGCGGCAGCCTAACAGGATCCGTTGGCGCGACCAACGATCCGTGTTATGTTGGCTGCACCAACGTTGGTTCAGCCAACGTTTTGAAGGAGGCGTCATGTCCACCACTCCCACCCTCAACGGGCAGGTCATCGGCCAGGCCCACTACGCCACCCGCTCCCTGCTGGAGCGTGCCGTGGCTCCGCTCGGGCTCAGCTTCGGGCAGGTGCTCGCGCTCAACGTCCTCGCCGACGGCGCCGTCGACCGGGCGCGGCTCGTACACCGGATCACCGGCACCCTCAAGATCGACGAATCGGCCGTGCACGAGGTGATCGACCAGCTGGTCGACGCCGATCTCGTGCAGGTCGACGAGGGCCCGTCGACGAGCGCCGAAGCGCAGGTGCGGCTCACCGACAACGGTCACGCCACGCAGCGCCGCGTCTCCGCCGCGGTCGCGGACATCACCGCCCGGCTGTACGGGGACATCCCGGCCGACGAGGCGAGCGCCGCCGCCCGGGTCCTCACCCTGATCACCCAACGTGCGAACGCTGAGCTGGCGGCGATCCCGACCTGACCGGACGCCACCGCCGGGCGACCGGCACCCAGGACGCTGGTCCTGGGGCCGGCCGCCTGGACACCTACCGCGCTGGGCGCTGTCCGAGCTGCGACACCACGGCCCGTTGCAGCACCGCGGTCGTGCCCAGCACCGTCCCGGCCGGCCCGTCGGCGGTGTCCGCAACGAGATAGCTGCGCTCACCGAGGTAGTCGAACGTCTGCTCATCGAAGATCCACTCATCGCGGCGGCTCCGCTCGGTGTGCGCGACAGCTATCCCCCGCCGCCCGGCCGCGTCGGTGACCCCGCGCACCACCTCGACCCCCGGGATCTTCGCCGCCGCCCGGTAGAGCGCGGCGCTCGTGACCGGCGGCACCAACGACTCGCGCAGGATGTCGCCGATCGCGGTGAACGCCGCGCCGTCGCGACTGGTGCCCCGGCCCCGCTCCTCGCGTTCCCGGTACAGCTTCGCCAACAGGGCGTCCGGGTCCTCGGGCAGGTCGACCAGCGCCGCGTTCGGCGTCACGTCCGTGAGCGTCTCGCGCTCCGGGATCACACCCACGATCGGCGCGTGGAAGAACGGCTGCTGCAGCAGGCCGTCACCCCGCTCGTCCTGCGGGATCCAGATCTCCCGCTCGCGCACCGGTTGCAACCGCGCTGGGCCGTCACCGAACTCGGCGAAGGCCCCCCGGCTCCTGATGTAGACGTACCCGCCCTCGCCGGACGGTGGCCCCGGCTTGTCGGTGGCCGCTGCGGCCATCCGGTTGAGCAGCAGCGCCGCCCCGACGCGTTCCCCCTGCTCCACCGGGACGATCAGTGGCACGCTGTCCGGTGCCCACGGCTGGGCGATCATCCCGGCCGCGACCGCAACGGTCAGCATGCCCGCCACCGGCGCGAGCACCCGCGCCCGCCGCGGCCGCCGCGACGGCCGCCGGACCTCGGCCAGCAGATGATGCCGCAGTGCCTGTCGGCGCATCGCCGGCAGGGCCGGCACGGGCGGGGCGGAGGGCTTTCTCATCGGTACTCTCCCTGCTCGACGGGGATCATCCGGGTGCCGGCCAGCTCCTGCTGCGCCAGTGCTCGCAGCCGGGTCCGGGCCCGCGACAGCCGGGAGCGCACGGTCCCGACGGGTACGCCCAATGCCTCGGCCGCCGCCGCGTAGTCCAGTTGCGACCACACACAGAGCAGGAACACCTCCCGGTCCGCGCGGCTCAACGCCCGCAGCCCCGCCATAGCGGCAGCCACCTGGTCGGCGTCGTGCACCCGGGCGACCACCTCGTCGGCGAAGTCCGGGACGGTGTCGCGTACCGGCAGCCGCCGCAACGCCTCCCGGTGCCGGCGCGCCGCCCGCCGGCGATTGCGCAGCACATTGGTCGCTATCCCGAGCAGCCACGGCCGCAGACTGTCCCCATCCGGGTGCAGGGATTCGCGGATCCGCCACGCTTCTAGGAAGGTCAGCGACACCACGTCCTCGGCGTGCGCCGGATCGCTTCCACTCCACAGCGCATGTCTATGAACCGCGTCGGCGTGCTCGTCGAAGAGCTCACCCAACGCCTCGGAGTCTCCGGCCCGGATCCGGGCCCGCATCTCAGCTGTCACACAGATATCTGTCCGCTGCCGCCAGTGAGTTCCCACTATCCGTGGATAGAGTTCGCTCAGAAGTAGTCGAGCAACTGCGCCGGCCCGCCGGCACCCAGGAGGTCGAGGGCGGCCGGATCGACCCCGACGGCGTGGTGCAGCAGCCCGGTCTGCGCGACCGAGCGGGCCGGCGCGGCCCCGGCGTAGAGCAGGGCGAAGCCGCGTACGTCCAGCCGCAGGTCGGCCTCGCCGCTGATCCGGGTCAGCTCGCCGGCCCCCTCGGCGACGGCCAACCGCCAGGTGCCGGTGTTCCACTCGGCGAGCGGGTCGGCGAGGGTGAAGTCGACGGTCCCCCGGACGTGGGCGGGCCAGCCGCGCGCGCTCACCGCCCGGGCCACGTCCACCGGCCGGTGCATCCACAGGTCCCGCTCGTGCTCGCGGGCCGACTCCAACGGCAGATGAGGGCTGACGGCGTCGCCGTCGAGGGGACACAGCCGCAGGGTCGGTGCGACGCTGGCCCAACTGGCGAGCACGCCGACCAGTTCCCGGGCGGCCTCGGCGGTCACGGCCAGGGCCTCGTCGACGGTGAGCACGGAATCGGCGCCGTAGCCCCGACCCCGCTGCCAGGTGGCGTAGCCGACCAGGTCGCCGTCGTCCTCGACGAGGGTGAGCCCGTCGCCGGGCAGACCCCGGTCGGCGGCGAAGGAGTCGAACAGCTCGCCCCGACGGGTCAGCATGCCGTTGCGGTGCCGGGTGACCCGCTCGTAGATGGCGGCGACGGCGGGCAGGTCGGCGGCAGTGCCGGCACGGACGGCCAGACGCGAGGCGGGCCGGTGCCGGGGCAGCAGGGCGGTGGCCAGATCGACGGTGCGCAGCACACCGGCGGTCTCCCACCCGCAGGCCCGGTAGGGGGCGGCGATGGTCGGGTAGAGCGCGCTGACCGCTGCCCCACGGTCGCGGGCGCCCCGCAACAGGGCGGTGAGCATCGCACGGGCCACGCCCCGACCACGAGCCTCGGGAGCGACCGCCACCCCGGCCACGTCGGCGGCCGGCACCGCCCGCCCGGACCACCACTGGTCATGGTGCAGGTCGACGGCCTTGCCGACGAGCCGACCGGCGTCGTCGAACGCGCCGTAACGGGTCAGGCCGGCAGGCGTGGCGGTGGCCTGCGCGGGTCGCTGCGGGTCGGAGCCGAACGCGAACCGGCCCAGCTCCCAGGCAGCGTCGAGGTCGTCGGCGGTGAGTTCGCGAACGTGCACGGGGTCGGACATCGGCAAACCCTAACGGGACAGATCCGCGGAGACCGCCGATTTCCTACCGACCCCCCCCTCCCCCTCGCCGTCGCCGTCGCCGTCGCCGTCGATCAAGGAGTTGTGGTGGGTGACAAAGGAGCCCTTACCGCCTCAAGTCAGGCACCACAACTCCATGATCGACCGGGTTGGCCCGCGCACTGGGCTCGGTCAGTGCTGCGGGATGTTGGCTACGCCGATGCGCTTGCGGAACACCCAGTACGTCCAGCCCTGGTAGGCCAGCACGATCGGGGTGAAGATCACCGCCACCCAGGTCATGATCTTCAGGGTGTAGGGGGTGGAGGCGGCGTTGGTGGTGGTCAACGTGCCGGCCACGTCCAGGGTGGAGGGCATCACGTTCGGGAACAGCGCCGCGAACAGGGTCGCCACCGCCAGACCGATCGCCACGGCGGTGCCGGTGAACGCCCAGCCCTCCCGACGTACCTTGGCGGCGGCGAGGCCACCGAGCAGGGCGAGGGCCGCGCCGACGGCGAGCACGACGGCCGCCGCGCTGGAACGGATGCTCAGCGTCCAGGTCAGGAACCCCACCGCGAGCACGGCGGTGCCGACGCCCAGGCGCACCGCGAGGGCACCCGCGCGCTCGCGGATGTCGCCGGTGGTCTTGAGCGCGATGAACACTGCGCCGTGGGTGAGGAACAGCGCGAGGGTGGTCGCGCCACCGAGCAGGGCGTACGGGTTGAGCAGGTTCAACAGGCCGCCGACGTACTCGTGCTCGGCGTCCAGCGGCACACCGCGCAGGATGTTGGCGAAGGCGACGCCCCACAGGATCGCCGGCAGCAGCGAGCCGACCACGATCGCCGCGTCCCAGCGGCGCTTCCAGGACGCCTCGGGGCGCTTGTGCCGGTATTCGAAGGCCACACCGCGGGCGATCAGGGCCAGCAGGATCAGCAGCAGCGGCAGGTAGAAGCCGGAGAAGAGGGTCGCGTACCACTCGGGGAACGCGGCGAACATGGCGCCGCCGGCGGTGATCAGCCAGACCTCGTTGCCGTCCCAGACCGGGCCGATGGTGTTGATCATTACACGGCGTTCCCGGTCGTCGCGGCCGAGCACGGGCAGCAGCATGCCGACGCCGAAGTCGAAGCCCTCCAGGATGAAGTACCCGGTGAACAGCACGGCGACGAGGAGAAACCAGATGGTGGTCAGTTCCACGATGGGCTCCGGGATCAGTAGGCGAAGGCGAGCGGACGCTCGGCGTCGTCGTGGGTGTCGTCGATGGGGTGCTCGTCGCTGACGTCAGGCACGCCGGCCTTGGCGTAGCGCAGCAGCAGCTTGACCTCGATCACGGCGAGGACGGCGTAGATCAACGTGAAGGCGGTGAACGACGTGAGCACCTCGGCCAGCGAGACGCTGCGGGACACACCGTTGCGGGTGAGCATCTCGCCGAAGACGATCCACGGCTGGCGGCCCATCTCGGTGAAGATCCAGCCGAAGGAGTTGGCCAGCAGCGGCAGCACCGGCATGGCCAGCCCGGCGCGCAGCAGCCACTTGCTGCTCGGGGTGCGGCCCTTGCGCTGGCTCCAGAGCACCAGCAGGGCGATCGCGGCGGCGGCCATCCCGAAGGCGATCATGAAGCGGAAGCTCCAGTAGGTGACCGGGATGATCGGGGTGTAGTTGCCCGCGCCGTACTGGGTGGCGTACTGGGCCTGCAGGTCGTTGATGCCGTGGACGGTGCCGTTGGGGTCGCCGGTGCCCAGGTACGACAGCAGGTACGGGATCTTGAGGGCGAACACCTCGCGGCTGCCGTCGAGGCTGCCGATGGTGAGCACGGAGAACGAGGCGGGGCTCTCGGTGGTGTAGAGGCCCTCGGCGGCGGCCATCTTCATCGGCTGCACGTCCGTCATGATCTTGCCCTGGATGTCACCGGTGAACACCACGGCGGCGGAGGCGACCAGGACCACCCAGGAGCCGAACTTCGTGGCGAAGCGGTAGGCGCCAGTGTCGGCGGAGTCGCGGTTGCGGATTACGTGCCACAGGCCGACGGCGACGACCAGCGCGCCGGCGACCAGGAACGAGCCGGCCAGGGTGTGCGGGAAGGTGATCAGGGCGACCTTGTTGGTCAGGACGGCCGGAAAGTCGGTCAGCTCGGCGCGCCCGCTGTCCGGGTTGATCCGGAAGCCGACCGGGTTCTGCATGAACGAGTTCGCCGCGAGGATGAAGTACGCGCTGAGGTTGGTGCCGATCGCGGCGGCCCAGATGCTGGCCAGGTGCGCCCGCTTCGGCAGCCGGTCCCAACCGAAGATCCACAGGCCGATGAAGGTGGATTCGAGGAAGAACGCGACCAGCGCCTCGATGGCGAGGGGGGCGCCGAAGATGTCGCCGACGAAGCGGGAGTAGTCGCTCCAGTTCATGCCGAACTGGAACTCCTGCACGATGCCCGTGACGACGCCCATCGCGAAGTTGATCAGGAACAGCTTGCCGTAGAACTTGGTGAGCTTGAGGTAGCGCTCGTTGCCGGTGCGGTGCCACAACGTCTGCAGGATGGCCACCAGCACGGACAGGCCGATGGTCAGCGGCACGAAGAGAAAGTGGTAGACGGTGGTGACACCGAATTGCCACCGGGCAACGTCCAACGCGTCCACCTGAAACCCCCAGCTGTTCATACTACGAGACGTAGTAAATACTACTGCTCGTCGTAGAGGGATGGGGAGGGCCGGGTGGCCCGAACCTGCCCGGGACCAATGACCCTGATCACCCCGGCCGCCCGGCCCGGCCCGGCGCCGTTCGCGGGCAACCAGGCGACCCGCCCCCGCGGTCCCGCCGCCACGTGCGACGATGGCGCGCTGATGGACACCGCGCACTCCCCCTGGCAGCCGCCGCTGATCTGGCGTGCCGCCCTACTGCTGGCCCGGGCCCTGGTCGGCCTGCTGGCCCGCCTTGAGGTCACCGGCGACGTCCCGGCGCACCTGCGCCGCGGACCGCTGGTGCTGGCCGCCAACCACATCAGCCCGTTCGACCCGGTGGTGATGGTCGCCGCCTGCCAGACCCGCGGCATGGCCCCTCGGATCATGGCGACCGCGGGGCTGTTTCGCGCCCCGGTGGTCGGCGCCGCGATGCGCCACGCCGGACACATCCGTGTCGACCGGGGCACCAGCGCCGTACACCGGGCACTCGACGATGCCGCCAGCGCTGTCGCCCGAGGGTCGGTGATCCTCATCTACCCCGAGGGGCGCATCGGCCTGGACGCCGGCATGTGGCCCGAGCGCGGCAAGACCGGCGCCGCCCGACTGGCCCTGGCCTGCGGCGCACCGGTCATCCCGGTCGCCCATTGGGGAGCCCACGAGGTGCTGCCCTACCGGGCGCCCCGGGGAATGCTGCGCGGCGTCGTCCGGGCGATGTGGCGCCGGCCGGTGATCCGCGTGCACTTCGGCGAACCCGTCGACCTGGGTGAGGTGAGCGCCGCCAGCCCTGGCGCTGCCCGCCGGGCCACCGACCGGATCATCGACGCGCTCACCGACACTCTCGGCCCGCTGCGCCCCGACGAACCCGACGCGCCCCGGCACGTCGACCCCGGCCGCCCGAGCGACCCGAGCCGCGCCCATCGCCGCCGGCCGGGCTGAGCCGGACGTCGTCGTCGCAACCCATGCTCCAGCGCCTGACTAATTGGGCGTTTGTCGGAAAATTGTCTAGGATGTCTACTGTGAACAGTACGGACATGCTGCACGAGAACCCGAAGCGCGCCGCCGTCCTCGCGGGGGCGGTCGGCGTGTTCGGACGTTACGGATTCCAGAAGACGTCGATGGAGGCGGTCGCCAAGGTGGCCGGCATTTCCCGACCTGGCCTGTACCTCATGTTCCCCAACAAGGAGCAGTTGTACCGCGCCACCATGCAGAGCATCCTGGAGCGCGCCCAGCGGGCCATGGAGGCGCGCCTCGCCGACCAGTCGCTGAGCTTCGACGAGCGTATCGTGGCGGGGCTTGATGCGCTGATGGGCCCGTACATCGACAGCCCGGCGGCCCGCGACCTCAACGAACTGCTGGAAAACAGCGGGTCCCAGCTGGGTTCGATGCTCCACGACTACCAGGAGCGGGCCCGGGCGACGCTGAGCGCCCACATCGCCGCGTTCGCCCCACCCGGCCTGCTCGAGGCTGACCTGACCGCGGACGACGTGATGGAGCTGCTCCTCTCCGCCGCACTGACCTGGAAGTCGACCTCGTCCACCAGGGACCAGTTTCGCGATCGGATCTGCCGGAGCCTCCGACTGATCCACCGCCCCACGCGCTGACCCCCCGCCCAGCGAGCGGCGCTCATTCGACAGCATCAGTCAGACTCGGTCGTACCCTGCGGCTGCCCGACGGCGATCGAGCAACCCCGTACCCCTCGTCCGATGGTTGGAGCGCATGTCCCACACCCTCCTCGTCTGGTTGGTCGGCGGCGTCCTGCTCGTGGGCGCGGGACTCGCGACGAGCCTGGTCCCCGCGCGGCGGGCACGGGATCGGGAGCGGCGGACCGCCTGGTCCGCCGCCCGCTCGGCCATCGACACCGCGACCGTCAGCCGGGACGCGGCGACGAGCCCGGTGCCGGCGGCCGAGCAGTTGCTGGCCCGCGCCGAGTTGATCGCCGCCGCACAGGGCGGGGCGACCGCCGCGCGGACGGCGGCGGAACACGCCCAGCAGGCCGACCGGTTGTGGCGGGCGCACCGGTGACGGCCCGCCGATCGCACCGCTACGGGTTGCTGCGCTGGGCGCTCCTCGGCGTCGCCGCCGTCGTCCTGGTGGTCTTCCTGCACGCCCAGCAGCAACACGGCGCCGACGTCAGCTACGGGCGGTCCCCGGCAGACTCGGCGACGATCGCGAAGGGCCCGGCCCCCAGGGCGGGCGACCCGACCGTGCCGTCGGTGGACGAGATGACCGCGCTGGTGGCCGGCAGTCCGGTGGTGCGGCTGCCCGGTTCGATCGCGCATTGGAACGAGCAGCGGGTCCGCGAGGCAGCCGGCGACCACCCCCTCCGCATCCTGGTCGCGCCGCCCTGGCTCGACGAGGACGAAAGGCGCCGGCTACGGGAGGTGAAGAACGCCACCGTCGTGGTGAGCGGCACCGACGTGTCCGGCGGCTTCTACCGGGCCGTACCCGATGACCTGCCCGGCTGGCGCGCGCGGTTCGCCACCGCCGACGTGACGGGCCCGCTGGTGACACTGATCGCCGCGCTGCGGGAGGTGCCCGCCCCGGCCGACCACGAGGAACTGCGGTGGCGCGAGCCGAGCGATCGGGAGCTGGCCGTCGCCGCCGCCGACCTGCGGACCAGAGGCCTGCACGCCGCGGCCGGGGCGAGCCTCGCCGGTGTACCCGGCAAGGCCGCGAAGACCGCGTTCCCGGACGGCGCCCTGTACGTGGCGCTGCCCGCGCAGCCGTTCGGCGAACCCCTGCCCCGGTACGGGCCAGCCCTGACCGAGCTGTTTCCGGGCACCCCGATCATCGTGATGTACGGCCTCTGGATCGAATACCACGGCCCGGCGGCGGACTTCGCGGAGGTGGCCGGGGCGAGCTTCTACGGCCAGTTCGCCGACCGGGTCAGCGAGTACGACTATTCCCAGGACCAGGTGCTGTCGGTCTACCTGAACCGGGTCACCGATATCCGCTACTCGGGGCTGTTCGACCGTCCGCTGCCGTACCAGCCGGTAGACCCGCTGCGCGTGGCTCTGCCCGCGCTGCCGTGGCTGTTCGCGGGTTGCGTGGCGATGTTTCTGGCCCTGTCGGTCCGGTCGCTGCGCCGGCCGGACGGCGTGGGGATCCGGTGGGGCGGCGGCGCGCCGGCACGGCTGGCCGGTCTCACCGCGCTCGCCGTCGAGATGTCCCTGCTGACCGACGCCCGCAGCAACCCGGCGCTGACCCGGGGCATCGTGAAGCTCCAGGCGGCCCGCGCCGCGTTGGACGAGGACCTGCCGGACCACCACGTGCGTTCGTTGCTGAACGAGGCGGCCGACGAACTGGACGACGGCGCCCGGACGTTGGGCCTCGCCAGTTACCGCCCGGACCTTTATCTGCAGGGCAGGTTGTCGTGAAACAGTCCGTCCGACGATGGCTCGGTGCCCTGATCGGCACGCCCTTCGGTGTCGCCGTCCTGGCCTGCCTCGTGCTGGCCGGCTGGGCGCTGTGGACCGGCGGGGTGCTCGACGGCCCGGCCGCCCGCCAGGTCCGCACCTCCTCCGTCTACGCGGCGCCGGGTGTCGACCTGGACCGGGCCGCGGCCGAACGGATCATCGGCAACCGCAGGCTGGTCGTGCTGATGCTGGAGCCGGGTGCCGACCTCAGAAAGGGGTGCCGTCAGGTCACGCGCGCCGCAGACGGGAACGTCGTGCTGGTGATGAGCCGCGACGCCGATGACTACGACACGTGGGGATGCGCGCTGCTGCCCGGGCGCGACGACGAGAACTTCGGCCGAGCCGCCGTGGCAGAGACGATCATCAGCCGGGGCATCGACACCTTCACCGACCGCCCGCTGGAGGCGCTGAAGGTTGTCACCGTCAACTACGACCTGCTGGTGAAGGCCGGCACCGTTCCCGACGGCGCGCGCACGATCAGCCCGTCGCTGCCCCGCTACCTGCTCGCGGCGGCGGCCCTCCTGGCCGTCGTCGTCGGCTCGGCCACGCTCTACATCGGAGGTCGCCGGGCGGGCCGGCTCGCGGACGCCCGGCGGAGCCGCCGCGACGAGAACGCCGACGGCCGCAGCGCGCTGAGCGCCGCCACCGCCGTGCTGGCCCAGCAGATCATCGACCTCGACCAGCGGTACGCGGCGACCCGACGCCGAGGCCGCGTCAGCGCCGTCGAGAGGGCGTTCGGCAGGGATTACCAGGCACTGACCTCGGACTATTCCGAGCTGCTCGACCGCGTCGCGGCCCTGGACGCGGGCGACGACGCAGCCGTACGCCTGCTCGTCGACCACGTTGACGGATTGAACCGGAGGGCGCTGCGGACGGCTCGGACCCCATCCACAGCTGATGCCGGCTTGCGCGGTCGAAAAGGTTGATGACATGGGTGTGAACGATCGAGGTGCAGCCGGCCCACTCGCGCATCGTTGCGGCGATCGTCGCCGGTAGGTCATCCGCGGTCCACCGGCGGCGGGCATACTGCGTCGCGTGCTGACCCGACCCGGCTACCTCGACGCGCCCGCGCCGCTGGCGTTCGCCCACCGTGGCGGCGCCGCCGAGGGCGACGAGAACACCACCGAGGCGTTCGCCCGCGCCATCGGGCTGGGCTACCGGTACGTGGAGACCGACGTGCACGCCACCGCGGACGGCGTGGCGGTGATCTTCCACGACCCGACGTTGCGCCGGGTCACCGGTTCCGCGGGGCGCATCGCTGACCTGAGCTGGGCCGACCTCGCCTCGGTACGCGTCGGCGGCGCTGCCGTCGTACCCCGGCTCGACGAGGTGCTGGGCGCCTGGCCGCAGGTTCGCTTCAACATCGACGTGAAGGCCGACGGCGGCGTCGAGCCGACGGTCGGGGCCGTGACCCGGGCAGGCGCCGTCGACCGGGTGTTGCTCGCCTCGTTCAGCGACGCCCGCCTGACCCGGTTGCGCGCCCTCACCGAGGGGCGGGTCGCCACCAGCCTCGGCATGCGCGGGGTCGCCCGGCTGCGGCTCGCCTCCCTGCACGGGCGCCCGCTGCGGCTGCCCCCGTCGGTGGTCGCCGCGCAGGTGCCGCCGCACTACGGGCGGGTGCCGGTGGTGGACCGCCGGTTCCTCGACTACTGCCACCGGATCGGCCTGCAGGTGCACGTCTGGACGATCGACGAACCCGCCCAGATGCACGACTTACTGGATCGCGGTGTGGATGGCATCATGACCGATCACGTCGGCGTGCTGCGCGACGTCTACCGCAGCCGCGGCCACTGGGCCGCCTGACCATCGAAGGACCCCCGATGGCCGAGACCGTGACCCCCACGGTGGACGACACCCCGCCCCCGGCGAGCACTCGCCGCGAGCGCCGCGGCTGGTACATCTACGACTGGGCCAACTCCGCGTTCCAGACCACGGTGATCACCGTGTTCCTCGGCCCGTTCCTGACCACCGTCGCCGAGTTGGCCGCCGGCTGCGAACTGGGCGCGGACACCTGCGACGGTTTCGTGTACCCGCTGGGCATCAAGGTCGCCGCCGGGTCGTACTACCCGTATTTGATCTCGCTGTCGGTGTTCCTCACCGTGTTCGTGCTGCCGGTCATCGGGGCGATCGCCGACCGGTCGGCGCACAAGAAGCGGCTGCTCGGCGGCGCCGCGTTCACCGGCGCCGGCGCGACCATCCTGATGGCCTTCGTCACCGGCGACCGCTACCTGCTCGGCGGGGCGCTGTTCCTGGTCGCCAACATCTCCTTCGGCGCGGCCATCGTGGTCTACAACTCGTTCCTGCCGCAGCTCGGCGGTCCCGACGAACGCGACGGCATCTCCAGCCGCGGTTGGGCGCTGGGCTACCTCGGTGGCGGCCTGCTGCTGGCGCTCAACCTCGTCGCGATCACCCTGTTCGACGACGGAGACAACCCGCAACGCACCCTGGACCTGGCCCGCTGGTCGATCGTGTCCGCCGGGGTGTGGTGGGCGGCGTTCACGCTGGTGCCGTTGCGCTGGTTGCGTGAGCGCCCCAGCGTCGCGGCCCTGACCGGCGGCGGCAACGTGCTCATCGACGGGTTCCGACAGCTCGGGCGCACCATGCGGGAGATCAAGGCGTACCCGCTGACGCTGTACTTCCTGCTCGCCTTCCTGGTCTACAACGATGGCATCCAGACCGTCATCACCCTGGCCAGCCAGTACGGCACCGAGGAGCTGCGCCTGGAGCAGAGCACCCTGATCGTCACGATCCTGCTCGTGCAGTTCCTCGCCTTCGGCGGCGCGTTGAGCCTGGGCGCGCTGGCCAAGCGCATCGGCGCCTGGAAGACCGTGCTGCTCAGCCTGGTGCTCTGGACCTTTGTGATCATCGCCGCGTTCCGGCTGCCCGCCGAGGCGCCGGTGCCGTTCATGGTCCTCGGCGCCGCCATCGGCCTGGTCCTCGGCGGCAGCCAGGCGCTGAGCCGGTCGCTGTTCAGCCAGCTCATCCCCGCCGGGAAGGAAGGCGAGTACTACGGCTTCTACGAGATCAGCGACAAGGGCACCAGTTGGCTCGGCCCGCTCGCCTTCGGCCTGGTGTTCCAGCTCACCTCCTCCTACCGGGTGGGCCTGGTCTCACTGTTGATCTTCTTCGTGGTCGGTTTCCTGCTCCTCGCCGCCGTGCCGATCCGCCGTGCCATCGTCGCCGCGGGCAACACGCCGCCCCGGGTGCTCTGAGCACGCATCCCGTACCCAGAAGATCAAGGGTGGTCGATGGGATAGGCTGCCCGACCGTGACTGACGACGCCGCCATCTCCCCGACCTGCCTGGCCCACCCGCACCACGGCGAGGCCGGGTGCGCGGCTGCGCGCGGGCTCGACGGGCGTCCGCTGCACGCGGCGGCGTTGAAGTTCTTCTGGGGGCCGATGGACTGCGGCAAGTCCACGATGGCGCTCCAGATGAACTACAACCACGCCCGGCAGGGCCGTCGTGGACTGGTCACCACCCGCATCGACCGGTCGCTGGGCCCGCAGGTCACCACCCGCATCGGGCTCGCGCACGAGGCCATCGAGGTCACCGACGACCTGGACCTGCGGGCCCTGGTCCGCGGCCGATGGGCCGACGGGGTACGCGTCGACTACCTGATCTGCGACGAGGCGTGCTTCTACACCGTCGACCACGTCGAGCAGATGGCCGAGCTGGTCGACAGCTACGACGTGGACGTGTTCGCGTTCGGCCTGGCCACCGACTTCCGGTCCTGCCTGTTCCCCGCCACCCAGCGGCTGTTCGAGCTGGCCGACGAGGTGGCCCGCATCCAGGTCGAGGTGCTCTGCTGGTGCGGCCGGGAAGGGCTGCTCAACGCCCGCGTCGTCGACGGGCGGGTGGTCCGCGAGGGCGCGCAGGTCGTCATCGGCGACACGGTCGACACCGCCGACGTGCGCTACCAGGTGCTCTGCCGCCGGCACTACCGCAGCGGCGACCTCGGCCCGGTGACCACCGACCGCTGAGCGCCAACGCGGCGGCCGACCGCCCCCACGGACGGTCAGGACGGCCGCGCGACCCGGAACCGATCGGTCATGATCACGCCAACGGTCACCGCCACCGCCATCGCGGCGCAGGCCGCGGCGGGTACCCCAAGCCCGACACAGGCCGGTATCAGCGCCAGCAGCACCACCACCGCGGTGATCCGGCTGCTCGGCCGGACCCGCCACAGCACCGCCTTGTAGGCGGCGTGCCCGGCGAGGAACAGTGCCGGGCCGCCCAGCGTGAACAGCGCGGTGACCGTGCTGGCCTGCGCACCGGGCTCACGCAGCAGCCGCTCGTCGCCAGCCGCGGTGACGATGATCCCGGCGACCATGACCGGGTGCAGGTAGTTGAAGGCCACCCGACTCAACGCCCCGGTGCGCTCACCGGCGCGGGCGATGACGTCCGTCGCTGCCGGCGCAGACCGGGCGAAGTACACCCACCACAACGCCACCGAACCGGCGAAGGCCAGCAGGAACGCCCCCGACGTCACCGTGTCCAGCCGCTGCGCGAGGGTGGTCCCGGTGACCAGGATCGACTCACCCAGGGCGATCAGGATGAATCCCTGGCACCGCATGGCCAGGTGGCCGCCCTCCACACCCCACCGCTCGGGGCGGGTGCGGCCCAGCCCGGGCACCGGATACCCCGTGGACAGGCCGATCACGTCGATAACGATCGCCGCCGCCCACAGCACCTCGCGCGTACCGTCGCCGGCCAGGCCGCCGAGCACCACGAGCACCGAGGCCCCGGTGAACCACGGCAGCGTCTTCTGGAAGCCGTCGGTCAACGACGCGACACCCCGCACCGCCCACAGCGAGAACACGGTGCGGCCCATCTGTACCGCCACGTAGACCACGGCGAACAGCAGGCCGCTTGTGGCGAAGGCCTCCGGGATCGCCGCGGACAGCAGCAGACTGCCCAGCATCACCGCGATCAGCATCGCCCGCACCGGGCCCTGGTCCGGACTCAGCCAGTTCGTCACCCAGGCGGTGTAGACCCAGACGAACCAAACCAGCGCCAGCAACAGCGCGGTACGCACCACACCTCGCCAGTCCGGATGCGCGATCAGGTAGTGCGCCAACTGGATGATGCTGAAGATGAAGACCAGGTCGAAGAAGAGTTCGGTCGCCGTGGTCGGCTCCACCGATCGACGCTCGCGCAGCAGCGAGGGACGCACCGGCTCGATGACCGGCACCTCAGAAGGGGTCACCGCAGACCCGCCAGTCCCCGTCCTCGCGGACCACCGGTAGGCGACGTTCCTCGCTGAGCCCGCCGTCGCGGGTCACCTTCACGGTCACCGTGCCCTGCGGGCGTCCGCCACGGGTGGCCACCGACACGTCGGTGATCTCGTAGTCGGTCACCATCGGCGGAGTACGCACCCAACTCGTGAAGCCGATCGCGCTCCACCGGCTGCGCGCGTCCTCGCAGAGCCGCTCGTACGCCTTGTCGCTGTCGCCGAGGGCCACCTCGTTCAGGAACCCGTCAGCGGTCTCCCGGATCGGGCCGGCGGCCTGACGGACGGTCTGCAGATTCCAGGCGCCCAGCCCGGCCGCCCCGATGCAGCACAGCACCACACCGAACCCGACGAAGGCCAGCCCGGTGCGCATCGGGCGGTTGCGCCGGGCCGGTCGGCTCCATGGCTGGCCGGCACCCACGACTACCGACCGTAGAGAACGCGATCGCACCGGAGCACGACAAGTCGGAAACTGGGTGCGCCCGGTGGGCGAGTGTGCCCTGTTCGGACCGGCCACGGATCGTCTACCGTCGGCGCACACCCCCGAGCAGTGCCAGGAGTCCATCGATGAACCGCTTCGTGCAGCCGATACCACCCCCCGCCGACCCGTACGCCGGTGACGCTCTGCTGCGGTCCTGGCTGGAGCGTCACCTCGGCCCGGCCGGGCACGCCGCCGCGAAGGGCCGCCTCGCCGACCTGGCCGCCGACGTCACCGGGCCGCTGCGCGCGGCGCACGCCGACGCCGAGGCCCACCCGCCGACGCTGGTCCGCTACGACGCGTGGGGTGCCCGGATCGACCGGATCGACACGTCCGCCGGCTGGCAGGCGCAGCGCGCCGCCGCCGCCCGACACGCCGTGGTCGCGCTGCCCTACCTGCCGGACGCCCGCGGCACCTGGGGCGCCGCCGCGCGGGTCGTGCAGCACGCCCTGCTACACCTGTACGGCCCGGAGTCGGCGACGTTCTCCTGCCCGGTGGCGATGGCCGACGGGGCGGCGGCGCTGCTCAGCTCGCCCGATGCCGACGCCGACGCCGGCGTCCGCGACGCGTGGCTGCCCCGGCTCATCTCCACGGATCCGGCCACGGCGATCACCAGCGGGCAGTGGATGACCGAGTCGCAGGGCGGCTCCGACCTGGGCCGATCGAGCACGGTCGGCCGACCCGCGGCGGATGGTTCGTGGCGGCTGACCGGGGAGAAGTGGTTCTGCTCGGCCGCGGACGCGGCGATGGCGGTGGCGCTGGCCCGACCGGAGGGCGCCGGGCGCGGCAGTCGGGTGCTCGCACCGTTCCTGGTCCCCCGGTACGCGGCCGACTCGCCGTTGGCCATCGGAGCGGCGGCAGACGCGCCGGCTCCGGGCGTCACCGTGCACCGGCTCAAGGACAAGCTCGGCACCCGGGCCCTGCCCACCGCCGAGATCGGCCTGCACGACGCGTACGCCGTACCGCTGGGTGACCCGGCGGTGCCCGGCCTGGTGCGGGCGATGACCCTGGTCGTGGTGACCCGGGTGCACAACGCCGCTGCGGCAGCCGGCGGGATGCGACGCGGTCTCGCCTACGCCCGGGCGTACGCCGACGTGCGGCACGTCGCCGGCGGCGCGCTGGCGTCCTCACCGCTGCACCGGGCCACCCTGGGCACCCTCGCGGTCGACGCCGCGGGCGCGTTCGCCCTGGCCGGGCACGCGTTCGCCCTGCTCGGCCGGGTCGAGGTCGGCGCCGACCCGGAGGCCGCGGCGGAGCTGCGCATCGTGGCGCCGCTGGCGAAGCTGGCCACCGGCCGGCTCGCCGTCAGCTCAGCCAGCGAGTACGTGGAGAGCTTCGGCGGGGCCGGCTACGTGGAGGACACCGGCGTGCCCCGGCTGCTGCGCGACGCCCAGGTGCTGCCGATCTGGGAGGGCACCACCAACGTGCTGGCCCTGGACGTGCTGCGCGCGCTGACCCGGGAGGACGCCGGTGTCCCGCTGCTGAGCCGCCTCGCCGCCGCCGTCGACCTGGCTCGGCCGCTGTCGCCGGTGCTCGCCGACACCCTGGCCGCCGCCGCGGCGCAGTTGGGCGACACCATCAGCTCGGTGACTGTCGACCCGGGGGCGCCGACGGTGCTCGCAGGCGCCCGTGGCCTGGCGCTGCGCCTGGCGTACGCGCTGACCACCGCGTTGCTCGTCGAGCACGCCGCGTGGGGTGACGAGCAGGCGGAGCTGGCCGCCCGGCTGTGGGCGCGGCGCTGGTTGCGGCACGAGGAGATCGCCGAGGACGCCCACCACCACCTGGACCTGCTCTGCTGACCGAGCGAGAAACACCGACGTACCTGACAGTGGTTGGCAGGTACGTGGGGGCAGACTGCCAGCATGACGACAACCGCTGACCTCGCCATGGTCAATCTGGACAGCTCCGACCCGGCCGCGCACGCCGCGTTCTACCACCGGGTGTTGGGCTGGGAGATCACCCACAGTGCCGCCGAGTACGCCATGATCAGCGGCGGTGGCGTGTCGATCGGCTTCGGGCTGGTGGAGGGGTACCAGCCGCCGTCCTGGCCGGACCCGGCCGGCGGTAAGCGTTACCACCTCGACCTCTACGTCGATGACCTGGCCGGCGCGGAGAAGGAGTTCGTCGAGGCCGGTGCCTCGAAGCCGGAGTTCCAGCCCGGTGGCGAAGGGTGGGTGGTGCTCATCGACCCGATCGGGCAGCCGTTCTGCATCTGCCCCCGTCCACAGGGCTGAGGCTCCCCCGCGCCGAGGGCTGAGGCTCCCCCGCCACGCGCCGACTGGGCGGCGGGTCAGCGCAGCGGGCCACGGGCGACGGCGGCGCGCATCGTCGCCGGGTCGTCGACCGGGACGTACTCAAGCCACCAGGTGGCGCCGGCTGCGGCAAGCTCACCGAGGTAGGCCCGCTCGGCGCGTTCGTCCGGTCGGCGTCGCCGGCCGCCGATCGCCACATCGAACGGCTGGCCGTCGGCGCGAGTGGGTGGCAGGGCGGTCACCAGCTCGCGTACCTCATCGGGGGTGAAGTCGGACCACCCGTCGGTGTCGGTGAGCTTGTACGGGACGATGCCGTCGGCACGGGCGGCCCGGCGGCGGACCGCCCGTGCCTGGGTGCTGCCGCCGACCCACACCGGCACCCGGGGCGACTGCACCGGCGCCGGTCGCATCGCCACCCCGTCAGCGCGGTAGTGGGTGCCCTGGTGGTTGACCGGTTCACCGCTGAGCAGGCCGGTCAGCAGGTCGAGACCCTCGTCGAGCATGGTGGCCCGGACGGCCACCTCGGTCGGCTCGCCGAACGCGACCAGGCCCCGGTCGCCGGGGTCGCCGACGCCGACCGCCACGGTGGCCCGGCCCGCGCTCAGGTGGTCGAGGGTGAGCACCTCGCGGGCCAGCTTCGCCGGGCGCCGCCGGGGCAGCGCGGTGACGGTGGTGCCCAACCGCACCCGGCTGGTGCGGCCGGCGATCGCCGTGAGCACCAGCCACGGGTCGTAGGTGGACGGGTCGTTCCCGGAGTGGTGAATGAGGTAATCCTCCAGGAACACACCGTCCCATCCGGCGCGCTCGGCCAGCTCACCCAGCTCGACAAGGGTGGACACCGCGACGGAGGCGCCGCCGCAGGGAAGCTCCAGACCGTGTCTCATCCATCGACCGTATGGCGGGGGTACGACGCTCAGCCGCGGCGGCGGGACCGGGCCGCCCACACCGCGTACGCCGGGTCGCGGTCGAGGTTGTGCCGGTCCCGGTCGTAGCGGCGGGTGGTCCGCGGGTCGGCGTGCCCCATCGCATCCTGCACGTCCTCGAGCGGGACGCCCTCCGATCGGGCGGTGGTGGCGAAGGCGTGCCGCAGCGAGTGCGGGGACAGCCTCGCCCAGGCCGGGATGCCGGCCGCCCGGGCCAGGCGGCGGACCAGCCGGAACACCGAGTGCCGGTCCAGCCGAGCGCCGCTGGCGGTGACCAGCAGCGGCCCGGTCAGCTGCGGCACCGGCACGCCGGTGGCGGCGGCCCGCTGGGCCAGGTAGGCGTCCACGGCGTACCCGGTGCCCGGGGTGAGGGCACGCCGACGTGGCTTGCCGCCCTTGCCGATGAAGCGCACGCTGCGGTGCCCTCGTTCGGTGCCCAGGTCGGCCAGGTCCAGTGAGACCAGCTCGCCGACCCGCAGGCCCAGGTCTGCCAGGAGTGCGATCGCGGCCCGGTTGCGGACAGCCGTCGGGCCGGTGTCCGCGTCGGCGGCGCTCAGCAACGCGTCCACCTCCTCCGGGGTGAGGCCGACCGTGGCGGAGTGGTCCCGGTCGACGCGGGGCCGGTCCGCGCCGGCGACCGGGTTGGCCGGCACCGCGCCGAGCTTGACGAGGAAGTCGTACCAACTGGACAGCGCGGAGAGCCGCCGTGCCACGGTCGCCGGGGTCAACGGTCGGCCGCTGCGGGCACCGAGGGTGGACTCCAGCGCTCGGGCGTACTCGTTGACGTGCAGGAAGGTGGCGCGCAGCGGGTCCTGCTCGCGGCCGGCGCACCAGGTGAGCCAGCCGGTGATGTCACGCCGGTACGCGTCGCGGGTGTGCTCGGACAGTCGCCGGTTGCGTAGCCAGGCCTCGGTGACGTCGACCGGCCCACCCGGCAGGGCCGGCCGGGCGGTGGGGCGGGCGAGCGCCGGAGCGTCGGAGGACATGTGAAAAAGGTTCTCAGCTCCGGATGGGAAGATCCTGAAGGCGCGCCGAGGGATGCGGCCGGTGTCGGGGTGTGCCGTGCCAGCTACCGTCGGGCGGGTGCGCGCCAGTCGGTTGGTCTCCCTGCTGCTGCTTCTGCAGACCCGGGGGCGGATGACCGCGCCAGAGTTGGCCGAGGCCCTGGAGGTGTCGGTCCGGACGGTGTACCGGGACGTCGAGTCGCTGGGCGCCGCCGGGGTGCCGGTGTACGCCGAGCGCGGCCCCGCAGGCGGGTACCGACTGCTCGACGGCTACCGCACCCGGCTGACGGGGCTGACCGCCGGCGAGGCAGAGGCGCTGTTCCTGGCCGGGGTGCCGGGCCCGGCCGCCGAGTTGGGCCTGGGGTCGGTGCTGGCCACCGCCGAGCTGAAGTTGCAGGCCGCGCTGCCGGCGGACCTCACCGGCCGGGGCGGGCGGATCCGGCAGCGGTTCCACCTGGACGCGCCGAGCTGGTTCCGTGAGCCTGAGCCCACACCGCACCTGGCGGCTCTGGCCGACGCGGTGTGGGAGGACCGCCGGGTTCGGGTGCACTACCGGCGGTGGCAGGCACCCCGGGAGGTGACCCGCATCCTCGACCCGCTCGGCGTGGTCCTCAAGGCCGGCCGGTGGTATCTGGTCGCCGCCGCGGACGGGCAGGTACGCACCTACCGGGTGGGCGCCATCCTGGAGATGGCGGTGCTGGCCGAGCACGTCGAACGGCCGGCCGGGTTCGACCTGGCGGCCTGCTGGCGGGAGCACGCCGAGCGCTACGAGAACAGCGTCTACCGCGCTGAGGCCCGGGTACGGATGACCGCAGCGGCGCTGGCCCAGACCGTGCACCTCTTCCCACCGGCGATGAGCCGGGCGGCACGCGAGGCCGCCGGTGCACCCGACGCCGACGGCTGGCTGCTCACCACCGTGCCGATCGAGTCCATCCGGCACGGTCACGTCGAGCTACTCAAACTCGGCGCGCAGGTGCAGGTGCTCGCCCCCACTGAGCTGCGGGAACGTCTCGCCGAAACCGCCCACGCGCTCGCCGCGCTCTATCCACCGGACAGCGCCGGCCGCGCGGAAGAGCCGAGGGCAACCTCCGATGCTCGGGGCGGGCCGGGCGCGGCTGGCCCGCCCCGAGCATCGGTCAGGCGTTGATCTGCCGGCGGCCGTCGCCGTTGGCGTTGATGGCCACCCGGCGGGGCTTGGCGCGCTCGGCCACCGGGATGCGCAGCGTCAGCACCCCGTTCTCGTAGCCCGCCTCCAGCTTGTCGGTGTCCAGGGTGTCGCCCAGGAACAGTCGCCGGGTGAACGTGCCCATCGGGCGTTCGGCGGCGACCAGTTCGACGCCCTCGCCCGCGAGCCTGCGCCGCTCGGCCCGGACAGTGAGCACGTTGCGCTCGACGGTGCAGTCGATGGTGTCCGGGTCGACGCCGGGCAGATCGAACGCCGCGTAGAAGTGGTCCCCGTCGCGGTAGGCGTCCAGGTGCATCATCGCGGGACGGGCCGCCGTACCGAAGAACTGCTCGGCGAGCCGGTCGATCTCGCGGAACGGGTCGGTACGCATCAACATGGGTGTGCCTCCTCGGTTCTCCTGGCCGAAGGTGATGAGTTGAGCCGGGGCGACTCAACTTCCTCTTCTGTTTTAACGCGGCTGGCGGTGGACGTCAACCCCTCAACGCAGCCGTTTCTCGAACCAGTGCTCGGCGTACGGGCCCTGCGAGTACGCCGGGATCTCGACGTAGCCGTGTCGGGCGTACAGGGCGCGGGCCTCGACCAGGTCGGCGCGGGTGTCCAGCCGGATCCGGTCCGCCCCGGCCGTCCGGGCCTGCTGCTCGACGGCGGCGAGCATCGTGGCGCCTCCACCGGCGCCGCGATGCGCGGGGCGGATGAACACCCTGGTCAGCTCGGCCCAGTCCGGGTGCCACCGCAGCCCGGCGCAGCCGGCCAGGTCGGTGCCGTGGTGGGCGAGCAGCAGCAGGCCGCTCGGGTGCGTCAGGTCGTCGCTGGGCAACTCGGCCAGCGCCTCGTCGACCTCACCGGGCAGGGCCGGGCGACGGTGGTAGCGGACCACCATCTCGGTCATGTACTCGCGCAGCAGCTGCACCGCGTCGGGCTGGTCGGGCCGGACGGCGGTGGTTACCCAGTCGGGTCGGAGGGTCGTGGTCATCTGTCGATCATCAGCGCCGGGTCAACGGCTTTATCCGCCGTCCGCAGGCCGCCGTCCCCGGGCGGGTGCCGGCGGCCAGGGGACGCTACCGGCGGCGGGTCGGCAGCAGGGCGATCAGCGCGACCGCCACGGCCACGTGCATGGCGCCGAGTGCGACTCGTGCGCCGGCGGTGGCCTCGATGCCGAACAGCGGGCCGAAGGAGAGCACTGTCACCAGGACGGCCAGCGAGATCCAGACAAGGCGGGCGACCCGCGGCACGAACCGTTCCAGCAGCGCCAGCGCCGCCCAGCCCAGGAGGGCGGCACCGAGGGTGATCCCGATGATCTCGCCTGGCCCGACGACCACCGCGGGTTGCCCCGGACTCTCGATGGTGTAGTCGACTCCGGCGACCTCGCCGATCCCCCAGATGGCCAGGCAGGCCAGGACGGCGGCGGCGACGCCGAGGGCGCGGCGGCGCAGGGACGAGGTGGCGGTGGTGGGGGTGACGGTTGGCTCGACGGTCGCACTCATGACGGCTCCTCGGTCGGGGGAACGAACAAGTGCGACCGTAACAGATAGTCCCGATCAAGACTATCTTCTACGGAACTAACATCCGGAACGGCCGCCGGGCGCGTACGGGGAGGTGTTGGCCAACGGGCCGCCCACCAGTGCGAGGAGGGCGCGCAGGAACACCTCCCGGTCCTGCTCAGGCAGCGTTGCGAGCAGATCGGCCTGGATGCGGCGCACGACATCCTGCGCCCGCTCCAGAACCTGCTCCCCCGCTGGCGTCACCGCCACCAGGCGAGCCCGCCGATCCGTCGGCGCGGGGCGACGCTCGGCCAACCCGGCCCGCTCCAACTGGTCGAGCGTGACGACCATCGTGGTCTTGTCCACGCCGCACCGTTCGCCGATCTCCCGCTGCGTCAGGTCCCCGGTGCGGGCCTGCGCCAGCACGTAGTGCGCCCGCGGCGAGATGCCCAGCTCGGCCAGCCCCGCAGAGTGCTCGGTCTGGAGCGCGTGACTCGCCCAGGAGAGCAGGAACAACAGGTCCGGTGGGCCGTCGGCGGGCGTGCAGGAGGTCATGCGCCGAGGCTAGCAAGATCGTCTGCGCCCAGACGGTTGGCGGAGCGGACGATCAGGGCCGCTGATAGATGCCGTGCTCGCGGGTGAGCAACCGCTCGTCGATCAGGTAGCGGCGCAGCGTCGCGTGGTCCGACCCGCCCGAGGCGCACCACGGCTTGAGCGCATCATCGACGGCCCGCTCGGGATAACGGGTTCCCGGTTCGAACGACCGTTCCGCGATGTGTGCCAGCAGCACCCGCCGCCGGCCCTGCTGCGCGGGCAGGCCCACCAGGACACCCGCGCGCAGGAAGGTTCGCAGCACCGGGTTGACGACCGGTTCGGCGTCGTCGGCCAGGGCATCCGCTGTCACGCCGGTCACCCTTCCATCGGCGGTACGCGGACCGCCAGGCGATTTTCGGGGCGCGTGGCCGATGGGCGTGGGTGGACCGCTGTGCGGTGGTCGGCCCTCAGTCGGAATCCGGCCTGGCTGCTGCCTTGGCCGGTTGCTCGGCGACGAGCAGGACCCGACGCAGCAGGTCGGAGAGCAGTCGGCGCTCCGACGGGGTGAGCGCGCCGAGCAGCCGGTGCTCCTCGGCGCCCCGGATGTCCATCGCCCCGTGCCACGCGGCCCGGCCCGCGTCGGTGAGCTCCACGTCCACCCGACGCCGGTCGACAGTGGACGGGGTCCGTCGCACGAAGCCGCGCTCGACCAGGTTGTCGACCCGCGCGGTGATCGAGGCCGGTGCCATCGCCAGATCCGCGGCGAGTTCCGAGGGCGCGGCCCGGCCCTGCCTGCCGGCGAGCGCGTGCAGCGTGTCGTATTCGTGCGCCGGCAGGTCGAAGTCCGCGAGGACCCGTTCCTTCACGGTGCGCAGGTGCCGGGTCACCACGCCCATCCGGGTCACGGCGCCTTCGACGTCGGCGTCGAGGTCGGGCAGGACGGGCAGCCAGCGCTCGACGTGCTGGTCGACGGAGTCGTGGGCGGTGGTCACCGGCAGAGCCTATCGCGGGCGAAATATTCGTTGACGAAATATTCGACGTCGAAGTACCTTGCGGTGGTGACCAACCCCCTGCGCGTCAGCTCCTTCCGGCTGCTGTTCCTGGGCCGTACCGTCTCCTCGATCGGTGACGCCGTGGTGCCCGCCGCGCTGGCCCTGGCCGTGCTGCGGGCCACCGGTTCCACCAGCGCGCTCGCGGTCGTCCTCGCCGCGGCCATGGTTCCCCGGCTGCTCCTGCTGCCCCTCGGTGGCGTCGTCGCCGACCGGTTCGACGCCCGGCGGGTCGCCCTGGTGGCCGACCTGGTCCGCTGCGCGACCCAGCTCGCGGTCGGCGTGGAACTGCTCGGCGGCGACCCGTCGCTGACCACCATCGTGGTGGCCTCGGCGCTCGGCGGCACCGCCTCGGCGTTCGCCATGCCGACCGCCTCCCCGCTGGTCGCCGGCACCGTCGAACCGGCCGCCCGGCAGCGGGCGAACGCCCTGATGGGGATCACCGCCAACACCAGCCGGCTCGCCGGCCCGGCACTGGCCGGCCTGCTGATCTGGGCTGCCGGCCCCGGTTGGGCGTTCATCATCGACAGCGCGTCGTTCGCGCTCAGCGCCGCGCTGCTCGCGCTCGTCCAGGTCCGACACGTGCCGGTACCCCGCCGTTCCGTCCTCGCCGACCTACGGCACGGCTTCGGCGAGGTACGCGCTCGCGACTGGTTCTGGACCAGCCTGATCGGGCACGGCGTGTGGAACGGCGCCGCCGCCGTCCTGATGACCCTCGGGCCGGCCATCGCCATCGACCGCCTCGGCGGCGAGGCCACCTGGGTGCTGCTGCTGCAGGCCGGCGCGATCGGCATGCTCACCGGCTCGTTGCTGGCCGGTCGGGTCCGGCTCCACCGGCCGGTGCTGCTGGCCAACCTCGGGCTGGCCAGCTACGCCGCGCCACTCCTGCTGCTCGCCGTCGCCGCGCCCGCGCCGGCGGTGATCGTCGCCTACGGGGTAGCGCTGACCGCCCTCGGTTATCTCAACCCGGTCTGGGAGACCGTCGTGCAGCACCATTTCCCGCCGGAGGTCCTCGCCCGCGTCACCTCGTACGACTGGCTGGTGTCGCTGGGCGCGATGCCGCTGGGCTACGCGCTGGCGCCGCTGGCCGCCGAGGCGTTCGGTGCTCCCGTACCGCTGGCGATCGCCGGCGTGCTGGTTCTGGCCGCCTGCGCCGGCACCGCGCTCGTCCCCGGCGTACGCCGGCTCACCTGGCCGGCGGCCCCACAACCGCAACCGGCCGAGCCCGCTGGCGTCCGCTGATCAGTTCGCGTCGTCGGTGCGCAGCCGCGCGGCGACCAGGAGGCTTCGGTGGCAGCGCCCCAGACGGCAAAGCCCAGCCCAGGCAAGAGGCTCCCGACCCACGCCGAGAGCCTCCGTGCGATGTGGACCGGTCAGCCGGCGTCACGCGTCATCGCGACGAAGCCACGCCACGACTCCGGGGTGAAGGTGAGCGTTCCGCCGTCGCGATCTTTCGTGTCACGAACGAGGACCACGCCCGGGAGGTTGTCGGCAACCTCGACACAGTTGCCGCCGTTGCCGCCGCTCTTCGTGCTCTTACGCCATCGCGCACCGGTCATGTCCATGATGCTGCCGCTTCTCTGAGAAGTTCCAAGGAACGCCCTCGGGGCAGTGCCTCTCCGCGAATACGCTCCCACCGTCGTTCCAGGCTAACAAGGTCCGAAGCCTGGTCGAGGATCTGAGCTTGTGCCGGGCCGTCGACGTAGGCGACCCGCGAGCCGTCCGGCATGTCGGCGATGGTGAACGGCCCGTCGAGCCCGGGATAGCTGGGTGCGTCCGCCGGGACGATGTGGAGCTGGGCGCTGCCCATCTCGGCGTACCTCAGCAGACCCGCGAGTTGCACCGACATCAAGGCGCGGTCGTCGCCGACGCGCCGCCTGAGCACCCCCTCGTCCAGGACGGCGATCAGCAAGGGTCCGTTCTCACGGCTGAGAATCGCCTGCCGGCTGATGCGCGCCTCGGCGAACTCGGTGACCGCCTCTGGCTTCAGCACGCCACCGGCCAGGGTCGCCCGCGCGTACGCCTCCGTCTGCAGCAGCCCGGGTACCCACGCCAGCTCGAACGAGCGCAGTGTCACCGCCTCGCGTTCGATGTCGACCCACGGTCGGAACCACACAGGTTCGCGGCGACGGACGACGTCCGGCCAAAGAGCGTCCGTGTCTTTTGCCAACAGCTCTGCGACGGTCGAACGGTGGCGGCTCTGCGGAATGTGCCCTGGGTTTGCCCACCTGGCGACGGTCTTCGGGTGCACACCGATCTGACCTGCCAGGCTTTCGGCGGTGTGACCCGCAGCGGCGAGCGCCGCGACAAAGGCGTGATTCATGCCGTCCCTCCCCTGGAACAAACCAACTGCCCGAAGGAGATTAGACAACGCTGTGTGATTGTCCGGCAACCCCCGGCAAGGTGCTCTGTAGACGCTTCTCAACCAGCCAGGGGGAACGGTGCCAGACGGAGAAGACAAGCCGGAGCTGCGTAGATGACCGGCGGTGCCCTCAGGGCAGGTGATGTGGTCCTCCTGACCACCGCCGCGAGCGTTCAATTCATGAAACCGATCTTCGTCAGGGTCATCCGCGAATTGCCCGACCGATACACCTACGACGGTTGGCTCTGGCTCGACGCCTACGAGCTGGGCCCGAAGGGCGACGCGATCGCACGGCGTGAGTTGTTCGTCATGCGTGCGGGCGTGCAGATGCGGGTTCAGTCCCCTCGCCGCGCCAATGAGACCCGCTTGCCCTCATCGATCCAGCGATCCGATCCAGTGGGAGTCGTCTGATGCCCGAGCGACCCAGGCACTCCCCTGTGCGGCCGTCATGGCGCTGCCCGGTATGCGGCATCCTGTGGCCCTGCTCGGCCGCGAAGCTGCGCCTCCTCGGCGAGTACCGCGAGGATCGGCCGGGCCTGTTGATTCACCTGGCGAAGGCTCAGGAGGCAGCCGAAGCCGATCTCGCCAAGCTCAACCCGGACGTTGCGCTTCCCGACCTGACCCCGCGTTTCGTCGGCTGGGCTGAAGCCCGCTGAGCCACCCGATTCTGTAGGTTCCCCATTGAGCTCAACCGGCGCGACGCGGAGCGTCGGAGTGATGTCCGTCCGGATGCCGGGGACGAACGGCCACGCCGCCCGCTTGGCGCTGAGGAGCGCGGCGAACGCCGACCGCGCCTACCTGGGCGACACGGAGTCCGTCGCCAGCCGAGCGTGCAAATGCATGTCGTGCCAGCCGTCGGCGTGGCGAACCGACCCGCGGAGCACACCCTCGGCCGTGAAGCCGGCCCGCGTCGCCACCCGGCACGACGCCGTGTTGGCGGTGGAGTGCTCCAGGCCGAGACGATGCAACCCGGCCCGCGTGAAGCTCCACCGGGTCAGCGCCCGCACCGCCTCGGTGGCGATCCCGCGACCACGGGCGGCAGGCAGCACCCAGTACGACAGCTGCGCCGACGCCTCGTCCAGCAGCACGCCCCGCAACCCCACCTGACCGACCGGCCGGTCGTCGGCGTCGACGATGGCCCAACTGGCGGCCGTCTCGTGGTGCCAGCGTCCCGCCCACTGTGCCGCCCACGCCCGCGCCTCGTCGTCGCTGTCGAAGCGGCGGACGTGCCACCGCTGGATCGCCGGACAGGCGAAGGCGGCCCGGACGGCCGGGGCGTCGTCGTCGTGCCACGGCCGCAGCGCCAGACCGGGACGTACCGGAAGGTGGGGTTGCTCTTGGGTGCCGAGGCTCCCGGCGGGCAGGGCGGGCGCGACGAGCAGCGGCATGCACCCATTATCGGGGCGACGGCCTCACTCGCCGGTCGGGCCGCCAGCGAGTTCGGTGACCACGTCGAGATGGCCGAGGTGGCGGGCGTACTCCTGGACCAGGTGGAACAGCACCCGCTCCAGCGACGCCGGGTCCGCGCCATTCCAGCGCGGGCCCGGCGCACCGACCTCCGCCAGGTCGTGCGCCGTCACCACCTCGGTGGTGTGCGCGCCCTGCCCCCGCAGCGCCACCATTAGGTCCGCGCGGGTCTCGTCGGGGGCGACGTACCAACGGTCCTGGTGGCGGTCGCCCCACGGCTCGGCGACATTCCGCCCCTGGAAACCCCACTCGATCCAACGCAGCTCGACGTGGCGTAGGTGCTTGAGCAACTCCAGCGGAGTCCACCCCGACGGCAGCCGGCTGCGCCGCAGCTCCGGCTCGGCCAACGCCGACACCTTGGCCACCACGGACTCCCGGAAATAGTCCAGGTAGCGCAGGAAGACCTCGGTGCGGCTGCCGGCGGGAGCGGTGGGCTCCGGGAAGACGGTCATTGTCCGGAAGCGGGGGCTGGCAGGTCGCGGGCCCGCTGCCGCACACCCGCCGCGCCGTACGGGTAATCACCCACGAGTGGGGCGCTCGCCTCGTCCAGCAGCCGCATCTGCTCGGCGTCGAGGACCAGGTCGGCGGCGGTCAGGTTGTCGTCGAGCTGCGCGGTGGTACGCGCACCGAGGATCACCGAGGTGACCGCCGGTCGGGCCGCCAGCCAGGCCAGCGAAACCGCCGACATGGACACACCGTGTTCCCCGGCGACCCGGCGGACCGCGTCGAGCACCCGCCAGGTGCGCTCTTCGGCGTTGCGACCCGCGTACGCTTCGACGCCCCGCTGCGGGTTCTCGCCGAGCCGGGTCGCGCCGGTGGGCATGCTGTCGCGCTGATACTTACCGGTCAACCAGCCGCCACCCAGTGGTGACCACGGCAGGATGCCGACGCCCTCGTTCTCGCAGACCGGCACCAGCTCGAACTCGATCTCCCGGGCCAACAGGTTGTACTGCGGTTGCAGGGTCACGATCGGGGTGAGGCTGAGGTGCTGGGTGAGCAGGGCCGCCTTCTGCAACTGCCAACCGGTGAAGTTGCTGACCCCCGCATAGCGGATCTTGCCGGCGCTCACCGCGTCGTCGAAGAACCGCAGCGTCTCCGGCAGTGGGGTCAGCGGGTCCCAGGCGTGCGCCTGGTACAGGTCGACGGCCTCGACGCCGAGGCGCCGCAGGCTGGCGTCCAGTGCGCGGGTGAGGTGCACCCGGGACAGGCCGGCGTCGTTCGCCCCCGGGCCCATCGGGAACCGCCCCTTGGTGGCGATCACCAGGCGGTCTCGCAGGTCGGGCCGCGTCCGCAGCCAGCGCCCGACGATGTCCTCCGAGACGCCGGCGGAGTAGACGTCGGCCGTGTCGATGAAGGTGCCGCCGGCCTCGACGAACCGGTCCAGTTGGGCGAAGCTGCCGGCCTCGTCGGTCTCCGCGCCGAAGGTCATCGTGCCCAGACACAGGGTCGAGACCACCGTTCCGGTGGCACCCAGAGTGCGATAGCGCATGGTTGTCCTTCCGTCCCGAGTGACGAGCTGATCTTCGCACCTGGTCAGAGCCCCTGCACGTGGAGGCCTACGGGCACCCACGCGGCGGCTTCGAGGGTCATGATGAGCGGGTGAGCGAGCCCGGGACCGCCATCGACCGACCTCACCGGCCGGACCAGTCGTCACCACCGGCACGGCCGCCGGAGCCCGGTCCGCGCACACGCGGGCCGTGGTTGGTGGCCGCGGCGACCAGCGTGACGCTGCTGCTGCTCGCCAGTCGTTACGGCTACCACCGCGACGAGCTGTACTTCCTGCTCGCCGGCCGACATCTGGACTGGGGCTACGTCGATCAGGGCCCGCTGGTCCCGGCGCTGGCCCGGCTACTGGACACGATCGCGCCGGGCAACCTGGTGGTGCTGCGGACGCCGTCGGCACTGCTGGCCGGCGGCGCGGTGCTGCTGGTCGCCGCCATCGCCCGGGAGTGGGGCGCCGGTCGGGGTGGGCAGACCTTCGCGGCGGTGCTCGCCGCGCTGTCCGGCATCGTGCTCGCCGGCGGGCACCTGCTCAGCACCACCACCGTCGACCTGCTGGTCTGGCTGGCCGCGGCGTGGTGTGCGGTGCGGTTGCTGCGCACCGGTGACAGCCGCTGGGCGCTCGGCATCGGGCTGGCGCTCGGCGTGGGGATGTTCAGCAAGGTGCTGCCCGCGCTGCTGGCCGTCGGCCTGATCGCCGGGGTGCTCATCGCAGGGCCGCGTCGGCTGCTGCCTGACCGGTGGGTGCTCGCCGCCGCCGGGATCGCCGCGCTGCTGGCCGCACCGAACCTGATCTGGCAGGCCGTGCACGGGTTCCCGCAGCTCGGCGTGGCAGCCTCCATCGCCGACGGCGACAGCTCCTACAGTGGACGCCTCGACGCGTTGATCCTCCAGTTCGTCATCATCAGCCCGTACGCCGTACCGATCTGGATCGCCGGCCTCGTCGCGCTGCTGCGCCGACCGGCGTGGCGGGCGTACCGGGCGGTGGTTTGGGCCTGGTTGGTGGTGGTCGGCATCGTGCTGATCGCCGGCGGCAAGGGTTACTACGACGCGCCGCTGCTGCTGGTCCTCACCGCTGCCGGCGCGGTGGTCACCGTCGCGTGGGCCTCGCGCGGGTCTGTCCGGTTGCGACGGGGGCTGCTCGCGCTGGGCGCGGTGCCGTTCCTGCTGCCCACCGTCGTGCTGCTGCTGCCGGTGCTGCCGGCCGACCGGTTGCCCGGGTTCGTGGTCGACGTCAACTACGACGCCGGCGAGACCATCGGCTGGCCGGCGTTCGCCGACTCGGTCGCCGCCGTCCATCGTGGCCTGCCGCCCGAGGAGCGCTCACGGGCGGTCATCCTCACCGGTAACTATGGCGAGGCCGGCGCCGTGGCTCGCTACGGCCCGGCCCGTGGTCTTCCCCGCGCGTACTCCGGGCACAACAGCATGGTCGACTTCGGCCGGCCACCCGCCAACGCGGACGTGGTGATCGTCGTCGGCTGGGAACGCCCTGACCCGCTGAACGCCTGGTTCAACGAGTGCACGCTCGCCGGGCGGGTGGACCAGCGGGTCGAGGTGGACAACGACGAGAACGGTGGCCCGATCTACGTGTGCCGGGGGCTGCGGCGTCCGTGGGCGCAGATCTGGGACACCGAGGTACGCCACACGGGCTAGCTGGCTTTCTCGCCGGTGAGCCAGGTGCGTACCGCGGGCAGTGCCTCGGGGCCGGAGTTCACTTTCGCCGCTCGCGGTGACCAGCGCACGGTCACCACCGCCGACAGCGCCGGCATGTTCGCCGCCGCCCCCGGTGACGTCCTCATCGCCAAGGAAGACGCCATCCTCGCGCCCACCGCGTACCGGGAGTGGCTCGACCGTCAGGCCTGAGGGTCAAGGCCTTTCGCCATCGCGGCCCGGGACCGCCATTCCCTGGCCAGGGTCGCGAAGACGAGCTGGTCAGCCCACTCCCCCTTGAACAGGTAACTCTCGACATGGCGCGCCTCCTGGCGCATGCCGAGTCGGGCCATCAGGCGGGCGGACGCCTCATTTCGAGCGTGGCACCGACCGTAGATTCGGTGCAGCCCGAACTCGGTGAACCCCCAGTCCAACAAGGCCGTGGCGGCTTCCGTAGCCAAGCCGCGACCGCCGTGGTCGGGGTGGAAGACATACCCCAGCTCAGCAGTACGGCCTACCTGGCTGTGCCACACCAACTCCACGGTCCCGATCACCCCCGTGTCGCCGGTCACGGCCAAAGTCAGGCAGTCACCCTCCGCGCGTAGGGCGTCCTCGCCAGCCATGGCCAGCACCGACGCCCGCGACTGCTCCCGGGTACGCGGCTCGGCACCGAGCATCCAGCGGACGACGTCCGGCCGGCGTTGATACGCGTGCACGTCGTCGAGGTCGTCCACAGTAAACGGTCGCAAGGTGAGCCGCGCGGTGCGGATCGGGTAGGTCGGTTGGAACATCAGGCGATCCTAGAGAGTACGACCAGTTGGTGCAGAACATTCCGGCGACGATGCGTCGGCAGCACCTGGTGGTTTCGGTGGGAACGCCCTCGCAGAGCACCTCGTCACAGTTTCTCTGAGCTGCGGTGAGGTCCCACAAACCGGAGCCGGTGGCGGTCGACCGGCCTGGCTCGCGGCCCGGGATCGCAGTTGCCGACCAGATCACTCCGTCACGGGCAGGCACTCGGCAAGCAGAGCGACGACGTCGCGCCAGGCTCGCTGCGCGTGCCGTGGGTGGTAGCCAACGCCGGGGACCACGGGCTGGTCGACCGGCGGGTGGTGGAAGGCGTGTAAGGCGCCGCCGTAGACCACGAGGCGCCAGTCGACGCCCGCGGCCTGCATCTCGGCGGCGAACGCGTCCCGTTGCGCGGGCGGCATGATCGGGTCTTCCGACCCGACCCCGGCCCACACCGGGCAGCGAATGCGCGCCGCCTCGCCAGGTCGGCCCGTCGTCAGTGCGTTGACTGTCCCGATCGCGCGCAGGTCGGCGCCGTCACGCCCGAGTTCCAGCCCGATGGCACCCCCGGTGCCGTAGCCAACGGCGGCGATCCGCTCGGGATCGGTCCGCGGCTCGGCGCGCAACACGTCAAGCGCCGCGTGGCCGATGCCCCGCATCCGGTCGGGGTCGGCGAGTAGCGGCATGCAACGGGCCAGCATCTCCTCGGGGTCGCCCAAATAGCGCCCGCCGTGGACGTCAAAGGCCAGCGCCACGTACCCCAGCTCAGCCAGGGTGTCGGCCCGGCGGCGCTCGACGTCGCTGAGCCCCGGCCCCTCGGGCCCGAGCAGCACCGCGGGCCGGCGGTCGACACCGGCAGGGAGCGCGAGGTGCCCGATCATCGTTAGGCCGTCGGCCGGGTACTCGACCGTGCGCGTTGTAATCGCCGTCATGAGACTGAGCGTAGTGATCGTCAAGCCCGATCGGGCCGGCGTTCGCCGCTGGCAGAACAGCACGGGTGTGCCTCTGAAATACGGCGCTTGGCGTTGGTTTTCGCTGGAAGCTACGGGCGGGCCTACTCAGGTCAGCCATATCCGTTGGTTTTTCCGCCAGGACTACCGGCCCCCCATGGGCGCCGGGATCATGGCTCACGTGGGCGACGACCGCACCCGCCTCATCGGACACCCCAGCATGTCCCTGGTCGAAGGCCTGAGCCAGTGACCGTCACCGTCTTCGGCACCACCGGCGTTATCGGCCAGCTCGTCGTCGCCGACCTACTCACCGCCGGGCACACCGTCACCGCCTACGTACGCGACCCCGGCAAGGTTCCCCTCGACCTGGCCGCAGGACCTGCGCCCGATCGTCGGTGACATCGCCGACGCCACCGCGATCGACCAGGCCGTGACCGGCGCGGACGCGATCATCTCCGCTCTCGGCCCCAGCATGGACCGCAAGGCCACCGGCCTGCCGCTCGTCCAGGGCACCCGGCTGATCATCGAGGCGATGAAGCGCCACGGCGTCGAACGTTTCATCGGCAACGGCACGCACAGCATCATCGACAAGCGCGACAACCCGAACCTGCAGCAGAAACTCGTCGGGTTCATGGGCCGCACCATGCTGCACCGTGACCCGCGCCGATATCGCCGCTTTCACCGTCGCGCAGCTCACCGACGAGCGGTTCCACAACGCGGCACCCGCCATCAGCAACTGACCATCAGGGAGATGCCAGGGGTGGGTTCCGGCACGGTCGCCGTCACCACGGGCACTGCGTAAGGCAGAGCAGCGAGCATTGGGCCTCCGGCCTGGTCGTCGGCGCCCGTATTTAGCGGACTACCCTCGCCGGTATGTCCGACTCCCGCCTGCTGCGCATCGGTACCCGCAACTCCCCGATGGCGCTGGCCCAGGTCGATCGGGTCCGCGTGATGCTCGCCGACCGGCACCCCGACGTCACCGTGGAAGTGATGTCGATGTCGACCAGCGGGGACCGGTGGCACGGCGACCTGGCCGCGTTGGGCGGCAAGGGGGCGTTCACCAAGGAGGTGGACGCCGCACTGGTCGCCGGGGACGTCGACCTGGTGGTGCACTGCGTCAAGGACGTCCCCGGGGACCGGCCGGCACCAGCCGGGACGGTGCTGGCCGCCTATCTCACCCGCGACGACGTCCGGGACTGCCTCGTGCACCCGGCCGGGCTACGGATCGAGCAGCTGCCCGCCGGTACCCGCATCGGCACCTCCGCGGTCCGGCGGGTCGCGCAGCTGGCCCTGCACTGGCCGCACCTGGTGCCGGTGGCCATCCGGGGCAACGCGAACAGCCGGCTTGCCAAGCTCGACGCCGGCGACACGTACGACGCCCTGCTGCTCGCGGTCTCCGGACTGAAGCGGATCGGGCAGGCTGCCCGCATCACTCAGCCGATCGACGTCGACACGATGGTCCCGGCCGTCGGCTCCGGCACCCTGGTCCTGCAATGCCGGGAAGACGACACCAGCACCCGTGACCTGGCAGTCAGCCTCAGCGACCCGCAGGCCTGGCAGGAGACCGTGGCCGAGCGGACCATGCTGCACATCCTGCAGGGCAACTGCCACTCCCCCATTGCCGCGCTGGCGCGCGCCGAGCCTGACGGGCGTCTCGGCCTGCGGGCGCGGGTGATCAGCCTTGACGGCAAGACCGTGCTCGACGTGCACGAATGGGCCGCGGACCCGATCACACTCGGGACCTCCGTCGCCGCGGCCCTGCTCCGGCAGGGCGCCCGTGACCTGCTCGACCTGACCGCCCACGGGTCGGCCTGACCGACCACCAGGTACCGCGCGGGTACGGTGACACCGTGATCTCGGCCGTGAAGGGTCTGTCCCGGTCCACACCGAGGAGTCGCTGCGTGCGTACCTGCTGGAGCGCTCGCACCGCACCGAGAACGGCTGCCTGGTCATCCACGGCTACGGGCCGCGTCGCCGGGTACACCAGAAGGTTGCCGGTCGCGCATGGGCGCACATCGCCGCGTACGTCGTCCTCGTCGGCGGGTACGACCCCGCCCTCGACGTCGGCCAGAGCTGCGGCGCCGCCGACTGTATCGAGCCGACACATCTGCGTCAGGTCAGCCGTGCCGAGGCCTGCCGCAGCCGATTACAGCCGCCACGGTGTCGCAACGGCCACGACCGCGAGCTCGACCCGGCGACCGGCCGGTACCGCCGGGTCTGTCGGGCGTGCAACCGAGAGGCTCAGCGCCGGTGGCGTGAACGCGAGGCCGCCGAGGTAGCCCAGGCCCGCGCCACGTACGGCCGCTCGTAGCTTTCAGCCAAGCACCAACGCTAGGCGGTTGACGAGAGCTTCTTCGGATCGAGCTTGTGCACCTGGTCCGTCACGGCTGTCAGAAGGGCGGTGAGTGAGGGAGCGGGTGGGGTGTCCCGGGTAGCGACGACCAGGCGACGTTTGAGGGTGGCTTCGGCAATGTCTCGGATTGCCAGCGCGGGGTCGTTGCAGGGCAAGGTCAGGGCCGGCATCAGGGCGACGGCGGTCGCGGCGCGGACGAGTTCGAGTTGGACGTCGGCGTCGCTGGAGCGGTGTCGTAGGTCAGGTTCGTAGCCGCCGAGGGCGCGGCAGGTGCCGACGACCATGGCGTGGTGGCCGGTGCCTTCGGCGGAGGCGGTCCAGATCTCGGATCGCAGGTCGGTGACCGCGACGGGCCCGCCGGGCTGGGCGAGTGGGTGCGCGGCGGGAAGCACGATCTTGAGGGGCTCTTCGAGCAGGAGCGTGAAGCGCAGACCGGTCGGGCGGGGGCGGGGATGGCTGTCGTACTCGTCGCCGATGACGAGGTCGACCGTGCCGAGGCGTAGGCCCGGCAGGGACTGTTCGAGTTCCAGCTCGAAGATTTCCACCCGGACCTGCGGGTGGTCAGCTTTCATGCGGGCCACGGCCGGGATGAGCAGGCGGCGGGCGGCCGACTGCAGACCGCCGGCGCGGACGGTGCCCCGGATGTCGCCGCTGAGGGCGGCGAGGTCGGCTTCTGCCGCTTCAGCGGCTGACAGCAGAATCCGGGCGTGCTGGGCGAGCAGGTGTCCGGCGTCGGTGAGCCGCACGCCGCGGCCGGCTTTGTCGAGCAGCCGTGCGCCGACGTCCTTCTCCAGCAGGGCGAGCTGTTGGGAGACGGTGGACGGGCTGTAGCCCAGAGCCGCGGCGACCGCGGCCAGGGTGCCGCGTTCCTCGAACTCGCGCAGGAAGCGCAACCGCCGCAGGTCCAGCTCGATCATGCGGGAATCCTAACGATTCACCCTCTGGAATCATCGCTGGACCCGATGCGTCGGTTGTCTGATCCTTGGGTGCATGGGTGCAGCACTGTGTCTGGTGTCCGCGGCTTGCTTCGGCGCGATGGCGATCTTCGGCAAGCTCGCCTACGACGCCGGCGTCTCGCCCGGGGCGCTGCTGCTCGTACGTTTCACCCTGGCCGCTGTCCTGCTCGGGGTCGTCTTGTTGATGCGGCCGGGACTACGCCGCCCCGTATCCGGTCCGCCGCGGGATGAGGCCCCCGGTCGGACGGCGATGACCCGAGGCCGGGTGCTGGCCATCGCCGTCGGACTGGGTGCTGTCGGGTACGCCACGCAGGCGAGTCTGTTCTTCTCCGCGCTGCAGCTGATGGACGCGTCTCTGCTGGCGTTGATCCTTTACACCTATCCGGTCATGGTCACCGTGGTGGCGGTGCTGCTTGGCCGTGACCGGCTCACCCCCGCGCGCGCAGCCGCCCTGGCAGCTGCCTCGGGCGGCACGTTGCTGGTCCTGCTCGGCGCCGGCGGCGTGAGTTTCCACCCGGTCGGGGCGCTGCTGGCCATTGCCTCCGCGATCACCTACACCGTCTACATCCTGGTCGCGGACACCGTCGTGCACCGGCTGGCACCCGTGGTGCTGTCCGCGCTGGTGATGACCGGCGCGGCCGGCACCCTCGGCGCCCGCGCTCTGCTCACCGGCGGCGTCGACCTCGATTTCGGTTGGCGGGGGTGGTTCTGGCTGGCCTGCATCGCCGTGGTCTCCACCGTCGTGGCGATGCTGAGCTTCTTCGCCGGGCTCAAGCGCACCGGCCCGTCGACCGCCGCCATCTTGTCCACCTTCGAGCCCGTCGTCACCTCGGCACTGGCCACGCTCGTCCTCGGCGAGTCCCTGACCCCGGTGCAGCTCGCCGGCGGCGCCCTGGTGCTGTCCTCGGTCGCTGTTCTCCAGCTCCGACGCGCCGGCACCCGCTGCGACAACCGGCCCAGCGCGATCACCGCCGCCGCCGTCACGCCGTCCGGCACGAACCCCAGCCACGTCAACGTGCACAACTGAACCGGAACGCCAAGCACGTTGCGCACAGTCCGGAACTTCCGCACCAATCCCTCGTCCGCACTGGGTCAACGTGAAGTGCCGGATGAACTCGCCGCGCAATGGACTACCTGAAGTCGGAGCCGCCATCCGCGCCGCCCCGAGAGGTTGTTTGAGCCTCCAGGGCAGGCCCTGGCTCCGGCCCACCCTGGACGGCTACGCCATCCTCATTCATTACACACCATAACTGTCATTATGATGCAGTGCCGGTATGCACCATTTGTCGGTGGTGATTATCGGATTAGTGTTACCGGAAAACCGATAATCACCTACAGGAGGGTCGAGCAAGCCTGCTGGCGCGAACGGCACATCCGCGGCTGTTCGTTTCTTGGTGCGGTTGGGCCACGCGGCGTCACTCCCCATGACCATCTACCGCAACATCCGCACTGATACCGCGGAGCGGCCCACCACGGCGACCCTCACGCGGCGAGCGCGTCGAGTGCTACCGCAACGTCTCTGCGAAATAGACAGCCTCTGTTGCAGGTGGCCGTGGAAGGCCTTCCCGTCCGGGCAGTCGGCAGTAGCGGCCGGGGAGAGCTGGGCCATGGGTGCGCCGCTGCCCGTACGAGGGTGAAGTCGAGATTCGGTGGGTAGTGCTCGAGCCCACCCGAGTACGCCGTGCCGAGTCCGGAACGCGAGGACTATGTGCGGACGCAGATCGCGCACCGATTAGGTTTGCGCGCCGTGCCCGTCTGTACGTGTGAGATCGACTACGAGAGGCTGACACGATGCGGAAACTGATCTTCGGCATGAACCTGAGCCTGGACGGCTACGTCGCCGCGCCCGGCAACGACCTCGGTTGGAGCGCACCGAGCGACGAGCTGTTCCAGTGGTGGTCCGACCGGGTGGGGGCGACCGGCCTGGCGCTGTATGGGCGCAAGCTGTGGGAGGCGATGAGCTCCCACTGGCCGACCGCCGACCAGCAGCCCGGCGCCACACCGGCGGAGATCGAGTTCGCCCGCCGCTGGCGGGACATGCCGAAGGTGGTGTTCTCCTCGACGACCCGCACGGTCGACTGGAACACCCGCCTTGTCACCGGCGACGCGGTCACCGAGATCACCCGGCTCAAGGCCGAAGACGGCGGCCCCATGGACATCGTCGGCGCCACACTTGCCGCAGCGGCCATGCAGGCCGGGCTGATCGACGAGTACGTGCTGGTCACCGCACCGGTCTTGCTGGGCGGCGGCACGCCGTTCTTCACGGCCCTGGACAGCTGGGTGAACCTGAACCTGGTGGAGACGCGGACGTTTCCCGGCGGCGTGGTAATGACCCGATACGAGACGAGGCGATGAGCACGGGCCGAGTCCTGGGCTCGTGAGGCCAGGTCAAAATCCTTCCTGGCGTGCTCACCGTGGCCCTTGGCCTTGAGGGAACCTTCCCCAGGCCCTTCCTTGCGTTCCGAACGATGATCTTCTGACATCAAGACGCCCCGCCGGCAACGCCGGCGGGGCGGTGGTGTTCGCATTGTCGCGTTTGGTGTTCAGTCGGTCGGGGTGCTCATTTCCGTGGCGACTTCGGTGACGACGGCGTGCGCTGTACTCGTCGACGATGGTGACACGTGTGGTCACAGTGTCGGTGGCAAGCCCAGCCATGGTTTGTCGGTGGCGTCGAATCCGGTGAGCTCGGCGATCTTCCCGTTGACGATGTGCAGGACCGCGATGGTGAACAGCCGGTACTCCGGGTCGTCGGGGGTGCGGAGGTACAGCGCGGCGGTAGGCATGCGGTTGACCGTCGTGGTGATACAGCGCCAGTCGTCGTAGCCGCGCTGGAAGAGCCCATGGGAGACCCAGCCGTCCACCGCGTCCTTGGCCGTCGTGCTCCAGGTGCCCGGCTCGGGCGGCATCGCGAAGCGCAGGTCGTCGCGCAGCAGGGACACCAGCCCGTCGAGGTCGTTGCGCTCATGGGCGTTGATATACGACTTCACCACGCCGCGCTCGTCATGCGACAGCTCGTGCGTGGCGGGGCTCCGCCAGTCGAGGCGGCGGTCGGGTAGCTGCTCGCGCATCGTCACGCGGGCCCGCTGCAGCGCGCTGGTCACCGATGCGACGGTCAGCTCAAGGGCGTCGGCGGCTTTCGACGCCGGCCAGCCGAGGACGTCGCGCAGGATCAACACCGCCCGCTGCCGCGGCGGCAGGTGCTGGACGGCGATGATGAACGCCAGCTCGATCGTCTCCCGGGCCACCACCGATTCCTGCGGGTCCTCGGGGAGCATCCGGTCGGGGTACGGCTGCAGGTACAGCACCTCGGAGTCGGAGTCCGACAGCTCGGACGGTACGGGTGTGCGGTCGTTGCGCTTCTCCAGGAAGTCGAGGCAGACGTTCGTCGCGATCCGGTACAGCCAGGTCCGCAGGGCCGCGTGGCCCTTGAACGACTCCCGCTTGTTCCACGCTCGCAGAAAGGTCTCCTGCGTCATGTCCTGGGCGTCCTCGTAGTTCCCGAGCATCCGGTAGCAGTGCACCTGCAGCTCACGCCGGTGGCGCTCGGTCAGGAACGCGAACCGCCCGGAATCCTCCGCGCGGACCGCCGCGATGAACGCGGTCTCGTCGGCGCCCAGCGGTCTGGCGTCGGTCATGGTCGTTAATCCTTCCACCGGTGCGAGAGGGCTGACAGAACTGACGACGCGGCGGAGGATTTCTAATCGGTGAAGCCGCTGACACCGGGTCGTTCGCCAGGCCGGATGGGCCGGGTCGATCCAGGGGACGTGCTCCGGGGTCGGGCACGCCCTCGATGTCGAGGTGGGGCCAGTACGGCTAAGCGTTGTTTTTCGGCGCCAGCTCGGCGTCGATCGGGTCGAGGACACGGGCGGGCCGGGGGCGCACGATCGCCGGAGGTCGGCGCCGGTGCGCTGCGCATGCTGGATACGGGCTTGCTCGACGGCGGCTGGGTACGCCTGGGTTTTCTCGTGGGCGGCGAGCGCGCGGTAGATGCTGGCCACGCTCGGGTTGCGGCCCTTGCGCTTACCGGTCGCGATGAACAGGTCAGGGCGGATCTGCTCGACGGTCTCACCGTTGGCACGCCGACGCAGCACGGTATGCAGCATGTCCTCGGTGATGACGGCCGGGCGGCCGCCGTGTTTGCCCTTGCGGGCGGCGGCGTCGAGGCCTTCGAGGGTGGCCTCGCGAACGTTCTCCCGTTCGGTCTCGCCCATCGCGGCGAAGAAGGCGAACAGCATGCGCCCAAAGCCGGCCGGGTCGTAGAGGCCGGGCAGCGGGCCGGCGAGCATCTCCAGGACCAGGCCGTGCGCGCTGAGATGATCGGCCAGCGCAGTAAGTTCGGCGGCGTCACGGCCAAGGCGTTTCGTCTCGTTGACGGTCAGGATGACCCGGCTGTGCGGGGCGTGGGCCTTGATCTGCCGGGCCAGCGAGTGCCGCCTCGAACTGCGCTCTCATCCGGACCGGGGTGGAGACCTTCTCGGCGAAGATCTTGTCGCGGGGGATGCGGTGCGCGGCGAGGGCGGCCAGCTGTGACTGGAGTTCCTGGGTCAGGGTGCTGCATCGGGCGTACCCGATCCGGATGCCCGCGGCCGGGGCCAGCACCCGCAGAGCCTTGCTCAGTCGGCGGACCTTGGTGAACCGGCCGGTGTGGTACGAGGTGGCCACCACGCCGGACCGCGATCGGCACGGCGAGCCGGGCTGCGCCTGACAGCGCGGGCACGGGTGCCGCTCGACATCATCGGCGTCTGGGTCTCCGGATCGCGGCCTTCTTCACCAGCCATGCCCAGCATGCTCGCACAAACGTTTCTCAGAACATCACAGCCACACTCTTGCGTGAGAACGAATTGGCCTATGGGGACCAACGGTAGTGGATCCGGCGCTAAGCCATAACGTTCCTGGTCAGCCTCGTAACGACGGCTCTGGCGCGGTCGCGCGGTCGGTGCGGATGTTGCGGTAGATCGTCCTGGGGGTGACGCCGCAGGAGGTGGCGATCTCGGCCATCATGAACTGGCGGCTGTCGTACATGCGTTGCGCCTTGTCGATCAGGGCGGGGGTCATCTTGGGTTTGCGGCCGCCGGTGCGGCCGCGGGCGCGTGCGGCGGCGAGGCCGGCGAGGGTGCGTTCCTTGATGACGGCGGCTTCGTATTCGGCCATGAGGGCGAACATGCCGAAGACAAGTTTGCCGTGCGCGGTGGTGGTGTCGACGATGCCGTTGGTCAGCGACTTGACGCCGACGCCGCGGGTTTCGAGGACGGCGACGATGTCGACGAGGTCGCGCAGGCTTCGGCCGAGCCGGTCTATCTTCCAGATGATCAGGGTGTCGCCGGGACGCAGGTCGTCCAGACATGCCTGCCAGTGTGGGCGGTCGGCCTTGGTGCCGGTGGCCACGTCCTTGTAGATCTTGAGGCAGCCTTCGCTGGCGAGCGCATCGAGTTCTCCGGCCGCAGGTAGTGCTGGTCGACGTGGGCGGTAGGGATGGGTGCTGGGCTGACGCTCGGCGGGTGTCGACTAGGGCGTGTCCTGCCGATCTTGTAGTGGTTGATCGTTGACGATGTGCCGGTGGTACGTCGTGGTGAACTGACTGATGAGGCGTGGGCGGTGATCGCGCCGTTGCTACCGGAGCCGGGCAGCAGTCGGGGGCGGTGGCGGGATCACCGGCAGGTCATCAACGGGATCCTGTGGAAGCTGCGCACGGGTGCGCCGTGGCGTGACCTGCCGGAACGCTTCGGGCCGTGGAAGACCTGCCACGAACGCCTGCGACGTTGGACGGCCGACGGCACGTGGGATCGGATCCTCGCCGCGGCGCAGGTCCACGACGACGGCATACCGGTGCAATGGACGATCAGCATCGACTCGTCGGTCGTGCGGGCGCACCAGCATGCCGCTGGCGCCCGCAAAAAGGGGGCTCCCCGGCAAGTCCGGCGACGCCTGGTGCGCAAGATGGCGAGGCCATCGGCCGATCCCGAGGCGGACTGAGCACGAAGATCCACCTCGCCGTCGACGGACGCGGCCGGCCGCTGTCGATCCTGCTCACCCCAGGCCAGGCCGGCGACAACCCGCAGCTACTGGCCCTGCTCGACGCGATCCGAGTCAACGAACCCGGCCCCGGACGGCCTCGCAAACGGCCCGAGGTGCTGATCGCGGACAAGGGCTACGCCCACGACTCCACCCGCCGAGCGCTGCGGCAACGGGGAGTCCGCCACGTCATCCCCGAACGATCGGACCAGATCGCCCGCCGGGCCGCCAAGGGCAGCACCGGCGGACGACCACCAACCTTCGACAAGGAGATCTACAAGAAGCGCAACGTCGTGGAACGCTGCTTCAACCGGTTCAAGCAGTGGCGTGACCTGGCAACCCGATACGCCAAACGCGCATCCCTCTATCGAGCCAGCCTCGTCCTGATCGCCGCCATCATCTGGCTTTCGTGATTGGCCGGAAGAGGCATCTTCAACGACGCCAGAACTGGCGTGGCGCAAACCCCTCACGCCGCAGCCAGTGCTCGGTATAGACAATCCGCTCCGCTTCAACGACCACAAGTGTGTCCTCGGGCGGCTCGGACAGCGGTCGTCCCCGCTCGGCGTGCTCGTTCTCCCATCGGACCGCTGCCCAGTAGTGCGCACGGTCCGGATGCTCCGGGTCAAGCACCCTGGCAGTTCCGAACAGTTGGGCACCGCGGCTGCTGGCCAGCCCGACCAGCGGCGCGAAGATGCCGACGGACACCCGCGGGTCGGCGGCGATATTGCGCATCTTCGGCGAACGTGGCGCGACGGTGAAGAGCACCGCGAAGCCGAGCGGGTAATACCGAACCGGTGTGGCCAGCGGCCCGTCCGGACCCGTGGTCGCGAGCACACACATGTTCTGGGACGACAGTAGGTTGAGAAGGCGCTCTTCAAGCCGTTCACGATCGAGCCGCTTCGCCGGCGTGGGCCCGGACAGCCACGGATTCGTCAACGGCATGGAGCATCCTCGATCATGGCGAGCACCCTACCCGCATAGTCTGCTACCAAGATCGGCAGGACACGCCCTAGGCAGAAGATTTGCCGTCGACGTTGGTGGACATGGTGTGCAGGATGCCGGGCAGCTGCCTCAGCGTGTCGGCGGGCAGGTCGTGAACCGTCTCCTGCGCGAGGGTGACCCACAGCTCCCGGATCTGGTCGGCAAGCGCCTTGCCGCTGTCGGTCAGCGATACGACGGTGGCGCGCTTGTCGGCCGGATCGGGGACGCGTCGGATGTGGCCGGAGGCTTCCAACTTTCGAGTCATCAGCGTGACGCTGGGTGGCTCGCAGCCCAGCGCCTCGCTGAGCTGAGCCTGGATCAGCGGGCCGGTCCGGTCGAGCTCGAGCAGCACGGCCTCTTGGCCGGGGTGCAAGCCGAGCGGAGCCAGCAACTGCGCCGCCCGTGCCCGGTGGCGCAGGCTGAGCAGGCGGATCCCCTGATTGAGGGCGTCGGCGTACTCGGGATCCATGGGCACTCCTTGACAACAGCATTGGTTACGCGCATAAGATTACGCGCATAACCATTATGCGCCTAACTAATGCTACACAGACTCGAGGAGTCGACATGACGGTGAAGGTCGCAGTCTTTTACTACAGCTCGACGGGCACGGTTCACGCTCTCGCTGAAGCCGTCGCCGAGGGCGCCACCTCGGCAGGGGCCGAGGTGCGGCTTCGCCGGGCCGCCGAGCTGGCCCCCGCCGACGCCATCGACCAGAACCCACAGTGGCGTCAGCATCTCGACGCCACCAGCTCGGTGCCGGTGGCCCAGCTCGACGACCTGGCCTGGGCCGACGCGTACGCGTTCGGTACGCCGACCCGGTTCGGGACGCCGGCCGCGCAGCTCAAGCAGTTCATCGATCAGGCCGGCGGCCTGTGGCGCGAAGGAGTCCTCGCCGACAAGCCGGTGACGGCGTTCACCTCGGCCTACAACCGGCACGGCGGCAGCGAGGCCACGATCCTCGCCCTGGGCAACGTCTTCTACCACTGGGGCGCGCTGATCGTGCCGCCCGGCTTCACCGACGCGACGGTTTACGCCGCCGGTGGCAACCCCTACGGCACCGTCTCGACCGGGGGTAACGGCGCCGACGCCGCGGCACTCGATGCTGCCCGCTACCAGGGCCAGCGGCTGGCCAACTTCGCCGTCCGGCTGAAGGGCGCCCCCCTCGTCGCGGGCGCTGCCCGAAGTGCCTGAGGCAAAGTCCGATGAAGCGGAGGAAGTCATGACGAGTACCCGTGCCGACAGCCGGGCGGTCAAGCCGTACACCGGTCCGGCCTGGCTGGTTCTGGCGCTGGCGTGCGCCTGCCAGTTCATGGTCATCCTCGACGTGGCGATCGTCAACGTTGCGTTGCCGGCGGTGCAGCGGGATCTCGGGTTCAGCGACACCGGACTGGTCTGGGTGGTGAACGGCTACGTCCTGGCGTTCGCTGGTTTCATGCTCCTGGGCGGTCGCGCGGCTGACCTATTCGGTGACCGCCGTGTGCTGGTGTCCGGGCTCGCCCTGTTCTCGCTGGCCAGCCTGGTGGCGGGCCTGGCGACCACTGCGGAAATGCTGGTCGCCGCCCGCACCGCGCAGGGTCTGGGTGGCGCGATGCTGGCCCCGGCCACCCTCGCCGTGATCAACACCTACTTCTCGAAGGGCCCGCAGCGCGCCCGGGCGTTCGGAGCATGGTCCGCTTCTGGTGGCGTCGGTGGCATGGTCGGTGCGGTTGCTGGCGGTGTGCTGACGACCGGGCTGTCCTGGCGGTGGGTGTTCCTGATCAACGTGCCGATCGGGGCGGTGCTGATCGCGGTGGCGATGACGTCGCTGACCGCGCGGCCCGGCCGCCGCGAGGCGCTGGACCTTGTTGGTGCGGTCACCGGTACGGCCGGGCTGGCGGCGCTGATCTACGGCGTCATGCAGACCGCCGACCACGCGTGGGGATCCGCGCGGGTGCTCGTACCAGTCGTGGCCGGCGTTCTCCTGCTGGCGGTCTTCCTGGTGGTGGAGAAGAGGACCGCCACGGCGCCGATGATGCCGCTGCGCCTGTTCAGCAACCGCAGCGTGGCGGTCAGCAACGCATTGCTTTTGCTATTCGGTGGCATCGCCACCGCGATGTGGTTCTTCACCTCGCTCTTCATGCAGAACGTGCTGGGCTACAGCGCGCTCGACGCCGGGCTGGGGCAGACGCCCGCCGCGGTCATGTTCGTGGCGGTCGCGCGGTTTGCCGCCGGCTGGCTGCCCAAGACCGGCGTGCGCCTGCTGATTCTGGCCGGGTGTGCGTGCTTCGTAGCCGGGTTCGGCTGGCTCTCGCAGGCGGGCGTCGGCAGCCACTATGTGGCGAGCGTCCTGGGCCCGACACTGCTCGTGGCGATCGGCATCGGCCTGGTCTTCCCGACGCTGATGGCGTCGGCGACCGCCGACGTCGAGCCGCGCGACGCCGGCATCATCGGTGGTCTGGCCAACACGGCCAGCCAGGTCGGCGGTTCGGTGGCGCTGGCGGTATTCGCGACCGCGGCCGCCGCCCGTGCCGCCTCGCACAGCAGGAACAGTTCATCCCCCGAGGCTCTGGCCTCCGGGTACGAACTGGTCTTCGGCCTGGCGGTCGGAGTCGCCCTGGCGATCGCGTTGGTCAGCGTGCTGTTGCCCAGGCGGCAGCGGAGCTGACCCGCGACGACAGGAGAAATCGCGTTGCCCACGTGGTGACCACCCCCTGGCGGCCGACCCGTCATCCCGCGTGGGCAACGGCCCCGCCGGTCCCGACCAGGGACACAATCGTTCGGTGCGGCGCTGCAGGCGTTCACTCCTCGACCCTGTCGGGGTCGCGCAGCGGTCGTCGTTCACCGCCGAGGTCGGGCAACGCGAACGTGTAATGGCCGTGCACGTTGATGTTTTTGTGTTGGTAGGCCGACAGCCGGGCGGCGTCGGCGTCGAGCGCCGGGTAACCCTGGCCCCGTAGAGCGTCCAGCGCGTGGTTTAGGTACAGGGTGTTCCACAAGGTAATGCAATTCAGGACGAGCCCGAGCGCGCCGAGCTGATCTTCCATGCCGGCGTGGTACGCCTGGTACAGCTCGTCGACCCGGCCGCGGGCGGTCTTGTCGAGCACGCCGTAGTCGGCAGCCGCGTCGATACGCCACAGCTTGGTGTCCGGTAGGTCCACGAGCACTGGCCGGTAGTCGAAGCCCAGCAAGGTGACGATGCCGAACACGACGTCGGAATACGACCCGGCGTCGGTGATCAGTACCTCCGGCTGCGGGGTTGTAGACCAGGTCGACGACGTTCAGGGTGTCGCGTGGGGTGCCGGACAGCACCATGGCGGCCAGTCCGACCGCGTGATCGGAGATCATGTTGAGCCAGGTCACGCCCCGCTTGCGGGCGAAGTACTTCTGGTTCGCCCGGGCGTCCGCGGTCGGAGGCCGTCGCGAAGATGTCGCGGTGCTTGAGCCCGGTGTGGACCACCGACGGCACATCCACGAACATCAACAGGCCAGAGGCTTAGCGCCGGATCCACTGCCATTGGTCCTCAAGGGCCGAATTCTGAAAACGGATCCGGGTCCGGATCAGCGGTTCCGGACCGGATGCTGATCTGTTCCCAAAATGGACCGCTTCTGCGAAAGCGGTAGCAGTCGGGCAAGCTTCCCGCCAAGATCATCGCTAGCGTTACTTCTCGTTCCGATGTTTCTCAAGGGCCTACCCGCACTGCCCCAAGTCGTTCCTGCGCAGCGGGGCCTGGAAGCCGGAGCAGTGGTTGCCGGCGGACGCCCAGCCCACCTCGGCCGAGGTGACGCTGGCCCAGCTGCGGATGCCGGAGCTGACGATCGCTGACAAAGAACAGGTGGAGGCGGACGCGCTGAAATACCGCTACGAGTGACGGGCCGCGGACACACCGTGCGCTGAGGCCGAGGTCGGCGCAGGGCGGTGGGTCCGTCGTCGGGTCCTATTCCTCCGGCTCCCAGGCGATCAGCTGGTCGAAGACGCGCCGGTCGCCGTCGAGTTGCAGCGAGTCCATCGAAATGCGGCCGTAGCAGAACATGACCAGCTCATTGGCCGTGCCCCGGGCGGAGACATAGGCCACCTCCGGGCCCTCGTCGGCGACCGGCGTGAGGAGGCGGGCGGTCCGGGCGCCGTCGGCGGAGAACCAGAGCCGCCAGGAATGGCCCTCGGTGGCGTGGTAGTCGATGACCGCGGGCTTGTGCGGCCACGCGGCCGTCGTCGCGACGCAGGTGGTCAGGAACTCGTCGACACCGTCGAGGGCCACCTCGTCCGGCAGCGGCTGCGGGGCGCCCACGGCGACCTGGGCGTCGTAGGTGTGCACGGCGACCTGCTGGAGCTGGTGCCGGGCGACGGCACCAGTCGTCTGCGGCGCCTGCGACGAACCCCACCACGTCCAGCAACCACGATCCGGGCCGGCCTCCCGCAGCGCGTCCAGCAACTCCTCCGTCGACGCCGCGAACCAGGCCAGCAGGGCCTCGCGCTCCCGGGGCGCCACCGGGGCGGACATCGCCGGCGGAGCGTCGGCGGGCCCCGCGGCCACGATGGCGGCCCACTTGCGGCGCCCCTCGCCCAGGTGCTGCACCAGGTCGAACAACGTCCACTCAGGGCAGGTCGGCACCCGCACGTCGAGGCTGGGTGCCGCGGCGACCGCCGCCCGGAAAGCGGCCGATCGTTCGTCCATCAGCCGCAACAGGTCAGCGAACTCCAGAGTCTTTTCCACCGCGGCTTTGTACCACCCCCTCCGACAACCGACAACGGATTTCCCCACCCCGTTGATCTCCGGGAAACCCCGAAGCCGCGCCAGTTCCTCCGCCGAGAACACATCCTGAGTCGCCACGAACCCACCGCCTGAGCATCGACCGTCACCAAGCGGGCGGCACGCTATGGCTCGTGGCAGAGCTTGATCAACCCTCAGTTCTTACCGTTCTGGTCTGGAAACTACGGACGGGCCAGAATTCCTACACCGTGATGCGGGACCAAGCACCTTCGGCACGAAGCCACAGAACTTCGTCGCGACCTTGACTGCAATTCAGGACAACACGACCGGGTGCCTCAACCCTCTGTCGTTCCACTACGACCCAGGCACTCGACCCCGCCAATGGCCATTGCGGAAGGCGTCCGTCCGGCGCCCAACTGGGCCGACCCCGACTGCCCCAACCGGCGAGCCCGACCGCGGATTGCGGATGGCTGCCATGCCTCAATTGTCGATGAGGGACGCACAGCACTGCGAGAAGCGTACGGAGCAGTAGGAACGCTGACGCCACGGCGTCGACCTCCGCGGTGGGACAGTGGAGACGCCGGCAAGCGTGGAGAGCAGCACGGTGTAGATCGGGCCGGTGACGTTGGGGCAACAGGGCGGCAAGCCACCGTGCTTGGCGCGGCCTGTGATCTATCGTCAGCGGGAGTTCCGGTGCGGCGTCCCGGCCTGGTGGCGATAGCAGGGCACCGTGCGAGACAACCAACTCATTGGGAGTACGGCATGGGCCTCATCCACATCGAGCTGTTCGCAACCCTCGACCTCGTGGGGCAGGCGCCTGGCGGCCCCGACGAGGACCCGGTGGGGTTCTCGTTCGGCGGCTGGCAGGCGCCCCTGTTGGACGAGGTTGCCGGGGCGCAGGTCTTTGCCGCGTACGAGGGCACGGACGCCCTCCTGCTCGGCCGGCGGACGTATGACATCTTCGCCGCCTACTGGCCACACCAGGAGGGCGGCGAGGACAACGAGATCGCCGCGCTCTTCAACAGCGTCCCGAAGTACGTGGCCTCCCGTGGCACGCCCGATCTCTCGTGGGCGGGGTCCACGCAGCTCGCCCCCGATCTGGCCGGCGCGGTGCGCGAGATTCGTGACCGGCACGAGCACGTGAAGGTCGTCGGGAGCCTGAATCTGGTGCAGACCCTCCTGCGCGAGAAGCTCTTCGACCGTCTCGACCTCTGGGTGCACCCGATCGTGCTCGGCGTCGGGAAGAAGGTGTTCGACGGTGGCGCGGTGCCCACGAACCTCACGCTCCTCGAACCGCCGGTAGCCAATCCGAAGGGCACCGTGTACCTGCGCTACGGCCTCGCCGACGGCGCGCCCGGCACGGGCGACATGAGCGCACCCGATCGGGGCGCCGGACGCGACGACTGACGCCCGCGCGCCCGTTGGGTACGTGTCGTCGGTGCCGAAGGTGAACGTTCGCTGGTGGACCAGGCGTTACGGCCCGACAACGACGTTCGCGAGCGGCTCGCCCGCCGCGTACCGCCGTACCTGGTCGACCAGCAGTCGGCGAGCCCTGGGTGCCATCGCGGCGGTGAGGCCGCCGACGTGCGGGCTGATGAGGACGTTCGGCGCGGACCACAGTGGGTGGTCGGCGGGCAGCGGTTCGGGTTCGGTGACGTCCAGGGCTGCGTGCAGCCGACCCGCGTTGAGCTCGGCCAGCAGCGCCTCGGAGTCCACCACCCGGCCCCTCGCCACGTTCACCAGCAGGGCACCGTCGGCCATCCTGGCGAGGAAGTCCTTGTCCACCAGGCCCTCGGTCTCGGGCGTCAGCGGGGTAGCCAGGATGACAACATCTGCGTGCGGCAACAACTCCGCGATCTCGGAAATCGGCTGTACGCCGGGGCGGGCGCGCCGGGCCACCCGGCTGATCTCCACCTCGAACCCCACCAGCCGGCGCTCGATCGCCGCGCCGATCGAGCCGTACCCGACGATCAGCACCCGGGCGTCAGCCAGCCCAGCCGACCAGGCCGTGGCCCAGCGGCCCTCTCCCCCCGCCCGGACGAAGTCCGGCAGTCGGCGCCGGGCGGCCAGGGTGAGCGCCACGGCCAACTCGGCGGTGGCCGCGTCATGCACGCCTCGGCCGTTGGCCAGGATCAGTCCGGGCCGCAGGAACGGCAGGATGTGCTCGTAACCGGCGGTCACGGTCTGCACGACCTTGAGTTGGGGCATCCGGGCGATCGGCGCGCAGAGGCGCGGATCAATAACTCCGTACGGAAGCGCGTAGAACTCGACATCGTCCAGGTTCTCGGGCATGGGCTGAGTGCCGTCGTACAGCGCGACGTCATGATCGCCAAGCTCGGCCACTGCGTCAGGGTGAGAGATCAGGTAGCGCACGGCGAGATTATGCCCGGAGGGCCGCTGCCTGCCGCGGGGGTGACGACCGCCCGTGATTTGACCCTCGACCGGGTTGAGGCCCGAGCATCGGCGGCATGGACGACCAGCCGACACCCGACCCGACCATGACGCGCATCATCGAAGCGGTGCAGCTCGGCCAATCCGGTACACCGGTCCAGGCCCGTGAGTTGCTCAGCACGCTGTGGGACGAGATCGGCCCCACCGGTGACGCCCTGCACCGCTGCACTCTCGCCCACTACCTCGCCGACCTGCAGGACACCGCCGACGCCGAACTGGTGTGGGACGAACGCGCGTTGGCCGCCGTCGCCGACCTCACCGACGACCGCGCCCGACGGCACGACGACGCACTTCGGGTGCGGGGGTTCCTGCCGTCGCTGCATCTCAATCTCGCCGACGTGCACCGACGCCTGAGCAACACCACGCTGGCCCGAGCGCACCTGTCCACCGCTCGGACCCTCGTCGCGCAGCTGCCGGCCGACCAGTACGGCGACCTGATCCACGCGGGCATTCAGAACGTCAGTCAGGCCCTGGCCGCGGGATCGACACACCGCCTCGACTCGCACCCCTCCTCGGCCGGCTGACGATCCCGGTTGCGCCGCCGCCGCACCACTGCGAGGGTCGACGGATGCCAGCGATGACCGGTGCAGACCTGCTCCAGGCAGCCGACGAGATGACCCGGGTGCTACACCCGCACGCCGAGCGCGACTGGTCGGTGCCCGCTGGCTCGCTGACCTGGAGCTGCTGGACCACCGCCGCGCACATCGCGCACGACCTGCTCGGGTACGCCGGCCAGGTCACCGGCCGCCCGGATGACGGCTACCTGCCGTACGACCTGCGGGTCTCCCCCGACGCGAGCCCGGCGCAGGTGCTCACCGTGGTGCGCGCCTGCGCCGGGCTGCTCGCCGCCGCGGTCGACGCCGCTGGGCCGAACGTGCGGGCCTGGCACTTCGGTCCCTGCGACCCGGCCGGTTTCGCCGCGATGGGCGTGGCCGAGACCCTGCTGCACACGCACGACATCACTCTCGGGCTCGGCGTGCCGTGGGGGCCGCCGCAGCGCCTGAGCGCGCTGGTGCTGCGGCGGCTCTTCCCCGATGCCCCGGACGGCGCCGCACCGGACGTGCTGCTCTTTATGACCGGTCGCGGCGAGCTGCCCGGCCGGGCACGTCGTACCTCCTGGAGTTGGCGGGCCGCCGTGGAGTGACTCAGCCGGCGGTGAGGGTGTGCCGGTGACCGTCGAGGGGAAACGGCGGCTGGGCCGGCAACACCTCCTGGAACAGGTAGCCGCTCTTCTGCGCCACCCGGCAGGACGCCACGTTGTCCACCTGGTGCAGCAGGTCGAGGTGAGTCAGCTCGGGGAACCTGTCGAACGCCCACCGACTGAGCGCGGTGACCGCCTGTGGGGCGACACCTCGGCCGCGCGACCACGACGCCGTCCAGTAGCCCACCTCGGGCGTCGGCCAGTCCCGCGTGACCATCTTGAGCACCACGTTTCCCGCCAGCCGTGGGCCGTCCGCGTCGTTTTCAAGGACCGCGAAGCTGTACCGGCTGCCGTCGTCCCAGTCCTTCTGGACCCGATCCAGCCACTGCCTGCCCTCGGCGGCGTTGGTCGCCGGGACTCGGGTCCACCGGCGTAGCACCGGATCCCGGTACGCCGCCAGCAACGCGTCCAGGTCGTCCGCGCTCCACGGGCGCAGGACGAGCTTCGGGGAGGTGGGCTCGATCAGCATCCGCACAGTCTGCCGCCGCGCTCGCCACTGTGGGGGGTCAGCTCCGGCGGCGCCAGCGCAGCCACCAGCCACGACGCGTGCGGCGAGCCGGCGCGGCGACGGTCGCCGGCTCGGTGGCGGGCGCACCGGCCTGGCGTCGGGTGCGCTCCGCGCGCCACCGGTGGACCACCTCGTCGGCGTTCACCGGACGCACCGCCACCCGAGGGCCGTCGGGGTTGCGCAGCCAGGCCACGATCTGCGCGTTCAACTGCCCCACGAAGTCGCGTACGGCCTGTTCGGTGGGCAGGTCGCGCACCTCGTCGGGAACCTGCTCGATGCGCCGGCGCAGTTGCAGCGGTGTGGGCAGGAGCAGGTCGCTGGGCAGCGCCTCACGCTCCAGAAAACTCTTGATCCACCACGACTCGTCGTACGGCGCTCCCTGGCCGGGGATGGGCTTGCCCATGCCGGGCAGGTCGTCGAACTCGCCGCGTTGCACGGCTCCCCGGATCTGCGCCTCCACGGCGGCGTCCCACGCTTCAGTCACCCTGCGGCACCTCCCTGGCCACCGTAACGCGCCACCTCCGCACGGTGGCACGCCCCGCAACGGACAGCGCGGTCAGGCCCGTGACCATTCCCATGGGCTTCCGCCGAGGGGCGGTTTCGGACTGAACGACCGGTTCCAACGGCAGGCCACGTTCTGGCAGGTGGCCCTGGGTCGGGACGCCCGCCCGGCCTACGGTCGGTGTGGGTAACCGATCAACGGGGGGCGTCATGGTGGGTACGGGTGCACTGCTGGGCATCACGCTGGTCGCGTTGGGGCTGGTGCTCACGCCCGGCCCGAACATGGTCTACCTGATCTCCCGCTCGGTGGCGCAGGGCCGCCGGGCCGGGCTGATCTCGCTGCTCGGGGTGGCCGCCGGGTTCGGCGTCTACCTGACGGCGGCCGTCGCCGGGCTGGCCACCGTCTTCGTCCTGGTGCCGACGCTGTACGCGGTGGTGAAGCTGGCCGGGGCCGGCTACCTGCTCTGGCTGGCCTGGCGGACGCTGCGTCCGGGTGGGCAGTCCCCCTTCACGCCCGCACCGCTGCCGCCGGACCCACCCCGTCGGCTGTTCACCATGGGCCTGGTCACCAACCTGCTGAACCCGAAGATCGCCATCCTCTACGTGTCGCTGCTACCGCAGTTCATCGATCCGGCGCGGGGGCACCTGGCGGCGCAGAGTCTGCTACTCGGCCTGACCCAGATCGCCGTCGCGCTGACCGTCAACGCGTTGATCGTGCTCAGTGCCGGCTCCCTCGCCGGGTTCTTCGCCCGCCGGCCGCTGTGGCTGCGGGTGCAGCGGTGGGTGACCGGGACGGCCCTCGCGGCGCTGGCCGTTCGGATCGCAGCCGACCGGTCCCGCGCGGCGGTCGCCACCCCCTGAGCGGCGGTCACCAGGCCAAACTCCGGGCTGCCACGCCCTGAGCCTCAGACCCTCAAGAAGGAGGTTGGGCTGACCGAGCGAGGTAACTCCGTAGCTCGGCGACCTCCTCGTCCGTGAGGACGGGGGTGAAGTCGAGGTTCTCGCTGGGGTGAATGGCTGTCCCGGAGCCGGCAACCGTGACGAACCAGCCGCCCTCGTGGCCGAACCAGTGCGCCTGTCCGGCCGCACCGAGGTCGAGGAAGTCCTCCGGGTTGGTGGACTCGCCCGCCGAGACGATCCGCACCCACTGCCCGTCGCGCCCGTAGGGTGGCTGAGGGATCACCACGTCCAGGTACTCCGCGGCAATCCGGTCCGTCGGCACGCCGAACAGGCGAGCCGCACCCTCGTGTGCCACCCTGCGTACCTCCCTCATGCTGCGGGTGGTGCCCACCAGCACCTCCCCCTCAGGTCCTTCGACCAGCACCGCGTAGGAGCGGTCCGGCTCGTGGCGAACCTGGGCACGGACCTGAAGCGGGATGTCAGCCATCCACCAATGATCCCTTACCAGGCTCGTCGCGCGTGACGCCGACATCGCGGAGATTGCCGCTCCCTGAGCGGACGTACCAGGGTCAGCTGTCGGGGTCGCGGTGCCGGCGGAGCATCCCGGCGGCCAGCGGGGCGGCGTCCAGGTCGCCGGCGGCAAGCCGGGCGGCGAGGGTACGGCGTACCAGCCGGTCGGCCAGCGCGGGCGCATGCCGGCCGACGGCCATCTCCAGGCGTCCGCGTGCGGTCGTCGCCACATCCCGGGGCGCCCGCCGGGCGGTGGCGGCACGCAGGATCGCCGCGACCACCCCTTCGACGGGCTCCGGGCGGGACACGCCCTGCAGGGACAGCCCGGCCTCGGCGGTGCTGTCGTGGATCGGTGAGGCCACCATGCTCGGGTAGACGACACTCACCCCGACGTGGGTGCCCACCTCGTGGCGCAACGCGTCGGCGTACGCGACCAGGGCCCGTTTGCTGACCCCGTACGCGGCGGCGAGCGGCAGGGGCAGCACCGCCATCCGGCTGGCCACGAAGATCACCCGTCCGCGCGCGGTGACGAGCGGGGGCAGCGCCGCGGCGGTGGTCCGCCACGCGGCGAGCAGGTTGACCTCCAGTTGCTGGCGGACCACCTCGTCGGGTGGCAGTTCGGCCGGGGCGGGGCCACCGACCCCGGCGTTGTTGATCAACAGGTCGAGCCCGCCGAGGCGGTCGACGGCGGCCCGCACCGCGGTCGGTACGGCGGCCGGGTCGGTCAGGTCGCAGCCGAGCACCGGCAGGTCGTCGTCGGGCCGCGCGTGCAGGTCGAGCCCCACCACCTGGGCGCCGGCGGCGGTCAGCGCGGCGCCGAGGTGTCGGCCGAAGGTGCCGCTCGCCCCGGTCACCAGCACCCGGCGGCCGGTCAGCCCGGTCGCCGCCCGGCTCGTCACTGCCCCGCTCCGACCGACGTGACCCCGCCGGAACCGGCGGGCGTGGCGGTGTGGGCGCGGCGGGTGCCGGCGGTCAGCTCCCGGGTCAGCTCGGCCAGGTAGACGTCGAAGTCCACCCGCATCGCCGGGCGGCGCTGGCCCCAGCGGGCCGTCGCGGCCCGCAACTCGGCCCGGCAGGCGGCCCGCTGTCGGTCCGGGTCCGGCAGCGTGTACCGGCCGGTCAGGTGCGCGGCGATCAGCTTCGCCTGCGCCTCCACCAGGGGGAACGCGGAACCGGTGGACTGCATCAGCCCGACGAAGGTCAGGCCGGGGGCGTCGGGGTGGAACACGTGCCGGTACAGCGGCAGGGTGTCGGCGCCCCCGCCGAGCAGCGCCGGGTCGAGGAACGGGATCTCCACCCGGTAGCCGGTGCACCAGATGATCAGATCGACGCTGTCGCTGCGGCCGTCGGTGAACTCGACCCGGTCACCATTGAGGGCGGCGACACCGGGCCGGGCCTCGACGTCGCCGTGGGTCAGCCGGGACAGCAACCCGTCGGAGAGCGTCGGATGGTCCTGCAGGAAGCCGTGCGTCGGCGCGGGCAGCCCGTAGCGGGCGGGACTGCCGACGGTGGCGGTGAGCATGGTCTGGCTGATGCGCTGGCGCAGTCGCCACGGCAGCCGGCGGGCCAGCGCCCCGTTGAGCGTGTCCGAGGGGCGACCCAGCAGGTACTTCGGCACCACCCAGACGCCCCGGCGCAGCGACAGCAGGGTGCGGGTGGCGGCGTACGAGGCGTCCACGGCGATGTCCATCGCGGAGTTGCCGCCCCCGACGACCAGGACCCGCTTGCCGGCCAACTGCTCCGGGCCCCGGTAGTCGTGGCTGTGCATCTGCTCGGCCGTGCAGGTACCGGCGTACGGCGGGTCGGGCAGCCGGGGCACCCGGTTGTGCCCGTTGGCGACGACCACGGCGTCGACGGTGACCTCGACGGGCCCGTCCAGTCCGCTCGCCCGCACCGTCCAGGTCCCGGCGGGATCCTGGGTGACCTGCTCGACGGTGTGGCGCAGACGGATGGTGTCGCCCAGCTCGAAGCGGTCGACGTAGTCGGCGAGGTAGGCGGCGATCCGGCGGTGGTCGGGGTAGTCCGGCCAGTCGGTGGGCATCGGATGGTCGGCGAACTGGGTGCGGCCACGGCTGGTGTTCAGGTGCAGCGTGCGGTACGCGGGCGAGTCGGGTGCCCCGTACACCCAGAGGCCGCCGACCTGATCGGTGGTCTCGAAGCAGACCGTCGACACGTCGGCGTCGCGCAGTGCCTTGACCGCGGCGAGCCCGGCCGCGCCGGCGCCGATCACCGCCACCCTGGGTGGTGCCTGCATTGCCGCCCCCATTTAATCCAACGTCGGATGGATAATCGTCGCGCGGGGGCGGCCCGTCAAGGGGTCGACGATCCGTACAGCCCGTTCAGCAGGCGATGCACGAACGCCCGGAACTCGCGCCGCTCCCGAGCGCCCGGGGCACCCGCGGCCAGCGCCACCACGTGCCCGTGCGTCGCCCACACCAGGCTGCGCACCGTGATGTGCGGGGTCGGTTCCGCCAGCGCGCCGGCCGCCGCCGCGGCGGTGAGCAGCTCTGCCACCAGCCGGTACAACGGTTCGGCGTAGCGCTGGTCGAGCTCGGCGTGCCGTTGCGGTTCCAGCCAGCGGCGCAACCACAGCGCGGTGGTCTCCGGGTGGTCCTCCAGGAAGTCGACGAACACGTCGACCAACTCGTGCAGGGCCCGCCGCGTCGCGTCGGGCCCCGCGTCGAGAGCCGAGCGGGCCTGCTCGGCGGCCTCGGTCAGGACTTCCCGCTCGGCGGCGAAGACCCGGGCGAAGCAGGCGTCGTAGAGCGCTGCCTTCGTACCCGTGTGGTGCGCGACCGTGGCGACGTCGACCCCGGCGGCGGCGGCGACCTCCCGCAGCCCGACGGCGTCGAAGCCGCGTTCGGCGAAGAGCGCGGTCGCCGCGGTGAGCACCACCTCGCGGGTCGGCCGGGTCTCGTCGCGGCGGGGCCGACCCGGACGGCGTCGGGGCATGGTCATGGCCGCCATTCTGCCCCTAGAATCCAGCAACCGTTGGATTGCGGAGAGGACGCGGCGATGACCGGGCTCGACCGGCGGCTCGTGGCCGCCACCGATGCGACGCTGCCCCGTGGCCCCCTGGCCGGCTTCGCGGCCGGCTCGCTCGGCATGGGTGTCTGGGTGACCGTGCCCGGCCTGCTGCTGCTCTACTTCCTCACCGACCTGCTGGCCGTCGCGCCGTGGCTGGCCGGCCTCGCGCTGCTGCTGCCGAAGATCGCCGACGTGCTGCTGCACCCGTGGATCGGGCACCGCGCCGACGTCGAGCAGACCCGCCGGGGTGACCGGCGTCGACTGCTGCTGCTCGGTTGCGCCCTGCCGCTCGCGTTCGCCGCGCTCTTCGCGGTGCCCGGCGGGCTGACGGGCGCATCGGCCGCCGCGTGGGTGGCGGTGTTCTTCGTCGCCGGCAACCTGCTCTTCGCCGCCTACCAGGTCCCCTACCTGGCCACCCCGGCCGACCTGCGGATCGGCTACCACGAACGCACCCGGCTGATGGCGTTCCGGATGGTCGTGCTGACCCTGGGCATCCTGGCCTCCGGGCTGCTGGCCCCGCTGCTGACCGGCGGCGACGCCGCGACCCGCGGCGGCTACCAGCGGATGGGCGTGGTCCTCGCTGTCGGGATGCTGCTCGCCATGCTGGTCGGTGTGGCCGGTATCGCCCGGCTGCGCGGCTCCGCGGCGGTCACCACGCCGGCGGGGCACAGCGGCTGGCGGGCACTACGCACGGCGCTGCGCGATAAGCAGTTCCGCTGGCTGGTCGCCGCGTACCTGGCGATGTCCACCACCACCCACCTGGTGCTCGCAGGAGTGCCCTACTACGCCGAGTACGAGCTGCGGGCACCCGGCCTGACCACCGTCCTGGTGGCCGCGTTCGTGGCGCCGGCGCTGCTGGTCACCCCTGTCTGGCTGGGGGTGGCCCGCCGCGTCGGCAAGCAGCGGGCGCTGCTCGCCGCCCAGGGCGCGTTCGCGGTCGGCTCGCTGGTGCTGGCGGTGGGCCGCCCGGCCGGGCTGCCGGTGCTGATCGGCGCGGTGGCGGTGCTCGGGGTCGCGTTCGCCGGCATGCAACTGCTGCCGTTCTCGATGCTGCCCGACGTGATCCGGGCCGCCAACACCACCGTCACCAACACAACCGCCGCCGAACCAGGCGGCGCTGACACCAGCGCCGCCGGCACGATCGGCGCCGGCACCTACACCGGGGTGTGGACGGCCACCGAGGCCACCGGCGCGGCGCTCGGCCCGTACGCGTACGCCCTCTGCCTGGCCGTCGGTGGTTTCGTGGCCTCGACGGCCGGTGAATCGCCGGTGCAGCCGGACGCGGCGCTCGCCGCGGTCCGCTACGGCTTCGGGTTGCTGCCGGCGGTGGCGATGCTCGCGGCACTGCTGCTGCAACGCCGCTACACCCTGGACGCGACCGCCCGCGCGGCCAGCTGACCCGGTGGGCGCGGTGCGACCGTCGACGGCCCGGCACTAGACTGCGACCTCGATGGACGCCCAGCCCACCACCACCGAAACCCGTCCGTGCGCCCACTGTGGACAGCCGGTGCCGCAGCGTGTCGGCGCGGGTCGACCATTTCGCTACTGCCGGGACAACGACGGCGCCTGCCAGCGTGCCTCCCGCAACAGCCGGATGCGTCACCGCAACGCCCCCGGCCTGCCCGGGCAGGTGGCCCGCACCTGGGAGGTGGTGGACCGGCTCGACCAGGTCGTCGAGACGTTGACCGAGTCGCTGCACGCCGAGTTGTCCCCGGTGGGTGTGCAGCGGCAGCTCGCCCAGGCTCGCGCCGAGGCCGCCACCGAGGTCGCCGCGGCCCAGACCGAACGCGACGAGGCCCGCGACGACGCCGAGACCGCGGCGGCCGACGCGGCGCGTTCCCGCGAGCAGGCCCGCGCTGCCCGCGCTGAGGCCGACGACGCCCGCCAACGCGCCGAGCAGGCCGTGCGGCAGGCCACCGCGGCCGACGAGCGGGCGCACCGCGCCGAGACCGCCCGTGACCAGGCGCGGCACGACGCCAGCGCCGCCGAGGCGCTGCGCACCCAGGCCGAACGCGACCGTGACCAGGCCCGCGGCGAGGTGCGTGACCTGCGGGCGGAACGGGACACCGAGCGACAGCGGGTGGCCGACCTGGCCGTTGAGCGCGACGCGCTGCGCGCCGACGCCGAGCGGGCCACCCGGGCCGCGGCCGAGGCGACCGAGCGGGCCGGGCGGTGGCAGGCCGAGGTGCAGGACGTGCGGCGGCAGATCGAGCAGGCCCGCGCCGACGCCGCGCGGACCCGCGCCGAGGCCGCCGACGCGGCCCGGGCCCGGGAGCAGGCCGACCGGGCCCGCGACCGCGCGCAGGTCGCCGCCCTTCAGGCCGACGACGCGCGGCAGGAGGCCGCGGAGCTGGCCGCGCGGCTGCGCGCGGAGCTGGCCGCCACGGTCGCGCACCGCGACACGCTCACCGCCGAGCTGACCACGACCCGGCAGACGGCGGCCACCGCCGAGGGCCGGGTCACCGCCCTGACGGTACGGCTCGACGCCGCCGAAACCGACCGGGACCTGGCCCAGCGGCGGGTGGCGCAGCTCGGTGACCAGGTCAGCGACCTGGCGCTGGCGCTGGCCCGCCTCGGCGCCGCCACTCCCGACGAGACCACCCGCTGATCGGTGCGGACACCAGCGCAACCTTCGTCGCGGTCGAGCGGTTAACATCCCCGGTGGCAGCGGATACACATCCCCGTTGCGACCCGCCCGGGGATCACCTGGCCGGGTGACCGTCCCGGCCGGTTACCCTTGGTCCCGGCCCACCCGTGGACGCCTCACGCCCTCGGGCGGGAATGGCTGGACGGGAACGCACCGTTACACCCAGAAGACCAGCACCACGAACGAGGGGAAGTCGATCATGGGCGAGCGTATGCTGCGCGGAAGCCGCCTTGGCGCGGTGAGCTACGAATCCGACCGCAACACGGAGCTCGCGCCGCGTCAGACCCGCGAGTACCTCTGTGCCAAGGGCCACCAGTTCGAGGTGCCGTTCGCCGTCGACGCCGAGGTCCCGATGACCTGGGAATGCAAGTTCGACGGCAGCGTCGCCCGACTCGTCGACGGCAACGAGCCAGAGCAGAAGAAGGCCAAGCCGCCGCGTACCCACTGGGACATGCTGCTGGAGCGGCGCTCCATCGCCGAGCTCGAGGACATCCTCGCTGAGCGGCTGCAGGAGGTTCGTACCCGCCGCGGCCGCGCCTGAGCCGCACGACACAGCGCCCCCGGGGATAAACCCCGGGGGCGCCGTCGTGTCCGTGTGTCCGTGCTCAGTGGCGACCGGGCTCGATGATCTCGCCCTCGATGGCCCGCCCGCCGTCGACCACCACCGGCTGCTCCGGCTGCGGGGCCGGTTGCGACGCCGGTTGTGGCGCACCCTGGCGCACCCGCACCGTCCGGGGCCCGAACAGGTCACCGGCGACCATCGACGACACCCGCCGCTCGGTGGTGCGTTGCACCCCCGCGCGGGCCAGTCGGCGCACCGGCGGCACCAGCAGCAGCAACCCGATCAACCCGCTGACCAGACCGGGCACCGCCAGCAACATCGCGCCGGCCAACCCCACCAGCCCGTCGGTCACCTGCCGACCCGGTGGCTGCCCGGCGGAGGCGGCGGAGCGGAAACCACGCCAGGCGCGCATCCCCTCGCGGCGCAGCAGCACCAGCCCCAGCAGGGACGCGGCGAACACCAGCAGCACTGCCGCCCCGAACCCCAGCGCCCGCCCCACGCCGACGAACACCGCCAGCTCCACCACCACCGCCAGCAACAGGGCCAACGGTACGAATCTCAGTCCTCGGCGCATCTCACCTCATCGCCATTCCCGCGACACCATTGACGTGTCCCGTCCATCCAGCATGACACGACTCCGCTCACGGCCACCGTGCCTGACCGGTGGCGGTGCCGTGCAGACTGCGGCGTACCGCCTGCCGTCGGTCCCGCACACCCCAGGCGGTGATCCGCCACAGCGCCTCCGCCACGATCAGCGGGCTCATCTTGCTGTCCCCGCGTTCCCGTTCCGCGAAGGTGATCGGCACCTCCACGATCCGTACCCCGGCCAGGTGCGCCAGCCGCGACAACTCCACCTGGAACGAGTAACCCTGGGAGGTCACCGACCCCAGGTCGATGGCGTCCAACGCGCTGATCCGGTACACCCGGTAACCGCCGGTGGCGTCGGAGACCGGCATGCCCAGCGCGAGGCGCGCGTACAGGTTGCCGCAGCGCGACAGCAGCAGCCGCCGCAGCGGCCAGTTGACCACCTGCGCGCCGCTGGTCCACCGCGACCCGATGACCACATCGGCGTCGCGGGCGGCGTTCAGCAGCGCCGGCAGGTCCTCCGGTGCGTGCGAGCCGTCGGCGTCCATCTCCACGACCGCCTGATAGCCGCGCTCACGCGCCCAACCGAACCCGGCCAGGTACGCCGCACCGAGGCCCTGTTTGCCCTGCCGGTGCAGCACCTGCACGTGGGCGTCCCCGTCGGCGAGGGCGTCGGCGATCGCACCGGTGCCGTCGGGGCTGTTGTCGTCGGCGATGAGGATCTGCACCGCCGGGGCGGCGCTCCGGACCCGGCCCACGATCGCGGCGATGTTGTCAGCCTCGTTGTAGGTGGGGATCACCACCAGCACCCGGCCCACACCGGGCACCTCGTCCGGGCGTCGGATCGTATCGGTCGCCTGGATCACGGTTCCTCCGCTCCCGCCGGCGTACCGGCTGTAGCTAGGCGGGCATGACCCGCTGCCGTCGGCGCAGCACCGCCGCGCCGACCAGGGCCGCCGCGGCCAGCCCGGCGAGCGCCACCTCCGGCCACCAACCGAGTCGGGTGGCGAGGGTGGTTCCGTCGTCGAGCCGCAACTGCCGCACCACGACCTCCCGGGTGTTGAACCCGGTGGCATCGCTTACCCGCCCGTCGGGGGCGACGAACCCGGACACCCCGACCGTGGAGGCCATCAACGCCGGCCGGCCGTGCTCCACCGCCCGCAGACGCACCATGGCCATCTGCTGTCGGGCCTCCGCCACGTCGAAGGTGGCGTTGTTGGTCTGCACCACCAGCAGCTGCGCGCCGCCGGTGACGGTGTCGCGGACCACCTCGTCGTAGGCGACCTCGAAGCAGATCACGTCACCGAGCACGGTCGGGCCGGCGCGTACCACGCCCGGGGTGCTGCCGGGAACGAAGTCCGACCGGATCAGGTCGACCTTGTCGCTGACCATCCGGGCGACGTCGCGCAGCGGCACGTACTCGGCGAACGGCACCGGGTGGCGCTTCGCGTACAGCTGCTCCAGGTCGGGGCCGACGCCGGGCCGCCACAGGATGCCCACGTTGCGGACCTCCCCGGCGCCGGGGCCCAGCAGCACCGCGCCGACCAGGATCGGCACGCCGACCGCGTCGGCGGCCTGAGAGATCCGCGCCCCGGCGGTGGGGTTGCGCAGCGGGTCGATGTCGCTGGAGTTCTCCGGCCACACCACCAGGTCGGGTTGACGTTGCGCGCCCGCGGCGACCTGCGCGGCCAGCTCGATGGTGGCGTCGACGTGGTTGTTCAGCACCGCCTGCCGTTGGGCGTTGAAGTCCAGGCCCAACCGCGGCACGTTGCCCTGCACGATCGCCACGGTGACCGTTGCGCCCGACCCCGCGGTGGCGACCGGCACGAGCAGGCACGCGGCGGTCAGCGCGACCGCCACGGCGGCCGGTACGGCCACCGGCGCCCACCGGCGCCCTGTCGCCCCACCCTGCGACCCGTCGGCGTGCGAGACGTCGTCCTGCGGCGTCCTACGGGCGGTGACCCAGCCCTGCCAGGCGGCGGTGACCAGGAACCCGCCGATGAGGGCCACCGCGAACGTGACCAGCGGCGCACCGCCCAGCGAGGCCAGACGCAGCAACGGTGAGGTGTCCTGGCTGAACGCGAGCCGCCCCCACGGGAACCCCCCGAACGGGGTGCGGTCGCGCAACGCCTCCTGCCCCACCCACAGCAGCCCGGTCAGCGCCGGCCACGCCCAGCGGCTGCGGTCGGCCAGCGGCGACACCCAGGCGGTGGCCGCGCCCAGCAGTGCCAGGTAACCGGCCTGCAGCAGCGACAGCAGCACCCACGGCAGGTAGCCGGTGTGCAGGTTCGTCCAGGCCAACAGCGGGGCGAAGAACGCCACCCCGGTCAGGAAACCCAGGCCGGCACCGGCGCGCAACCGCCGCCGGTGCACGGCGGCGGCCAGCAACGCCACCCCGACCGGCGCGAGCGGCCACACCCCGTACGGGGGGAACGCCACCAGCAGAGCCAGCCCAGCTGCCACGGCCAGGGGCACGGCGACCCTCAGCGGCAGCGGCCGGCCGGTAACGGCCGGCCGGGGCAGCACTGCCGGGGTGTGGGTCTCATCCCGGTCCAGGGTCGTCACCGCTTCACCTCGATCACGGGGCGAAGGCTACCTGGCTGGCGGGTGTGCCGGCCGCATCGGGCCGCCGGGCACAGACCGCCCAGCGGACATGAAATCGGGGCGCGGCTCACGCCGCGCCCCGATGCTCCCAGGCCCTTCCCGGCCGGTGTGGCGAGAATGGGGCACGACGACCTTCGGACCGACCGGACGTGGACTGGCTGCCCCCGCCGGGCCGTTGTCTACTGGCCGTGCACCTCACCCTGCCCGTACACCGGTAACCGCGGCCGGTTCGCGCCGCCCCGCCGACCCCCGCCCGCTGGACCTGGCCGCCGCGACGATGACGCTTGAAAATGTCGCTCGGCCAGCGGACGAAGGGACGAAGCGAACAACAGCCGCTTCCCGTGGTAGGACTCAAAGACGGTACGTGCCAACCCCCGTCGGTTGTCAACCCACCCCCGGCCTGTCGTGTGTTGCGCCACGGCGTGTCGGGTCGGCGAGTCTCAATGCGCCCGCAGATGGTGGCGCAGCAACGCCCCCGCCGCCGCCCGATGCTCCTCGGCGAGCAACCCCCCGGCGGCCAGCACATAGTCGGCGTCGACCACCGCGGCGGCGGCACGCGGCAACGCCCACCCGCCGGCGTGGTCGGCGAGGACCGCCGCCAACACCTGCCCGGACGTGTCCGGCGGCGCGTGCCGCAACACACCACCGGAACCCACCAGCAGCCGCACGTCGCGCAGGTCCCGTCCGGCCCGCTCGCCGGTGGCTGCGCCGCGGGCGTGCCGCCGCAACGCCACCGTCGCCGCGAGGGTGGCGATGCGCCGGTCCACGGCCCGCTCGGCGTCGTCGACGGCCAGGAACGCCGGATCGGCGGCCCGGCGCGCCGTGGCGGCCGTCAGGTCGTCGGACTCACCCGCGGCGAGCAGCCGCTCCTCGGCGGCGGCACGGACGACCCCGGGGGCGCTCCAGCGCATGCCCAGGTCGCCTTCCACGGTGCGGGCCCGCCACAGGCTGCCGGCGACCTCCCGGCCCGGCCCGGTGGCCCGCTCGTCGGGGGTGAGCACCGAGTACACGTCGGTGGTGGCCCCACCCACGTCGACCACGGCGAGGTCACCGCCGATGGTGTCGGCGAGCACCTCCACACCGGTGAGCACCGCGTCGGGGGTGGCGGCCCGCACCAGCCGCGCGAACCGGGTGCCCTTCGACAGCCTTTTGCCGCCGATGACGTGGCGCAGGAACACCGCGCGAATCGCCGCCCGCGCCGACGTCGGCGCGAGCACCCCGATGCGTGGCAGGACGTTCTCCGCGCCCGTCACCGGCACCCCGGCGGCCTCCAGCAGCCCGGTGAGCTGCTCGCGTACGTCGCCGTTGCCGGCGTACACGACCGGCACCCGCCACCGCGCACGGGCCAGCCGGGTCGCGTTGTGGGTGATCGTGTCGGCGTCACCGCCATCGGTGCCACCGACCAGCAGCACGACGTCGGGTCGGGCGGCCCGCAGCGCCGCCAGGTCCGACGCGCCGAGCCGACCGGCGGCCACGTGCACCACGTGCGCACCGGCGGACAACCCGACCCGTCGGCCCGCCTGCGCGGTGACCAGCGGCTCGTAGCCGATCACGGCCAGCCTCAGCCCACCGCCGGCCGACGAGCAGACGTACCACGGCGCGTCCCGCGCGCCGAGGCCGACGGTGGCCGCCGCGACCGCGGCGTCCAGGCCGTGCAGCACGTCGGTACCCACCGTCGTGGGTGCGGCCGCCGCGCCCACCAGCACACCGGCGGCCAGGTCCACCACCGCCACCTTGGTGTACGTGGACCCGACGTCCGCGCAGACCGCCAGGGTCACGACGCGGCGGGTACGACCACGGTGCCGGTCGCGGTGACCGCGACGATCGGCGGGTCCAGGACCTCGGCGGCGGACTCTGAGCGGTCCGGGCGGCCCCGGCACACCACCGCGCAGCTCAGCTCCAGGGTGCGGCTGCGGGAGCCCACCCGGGACACCCGCGCGGTCACCTCGACGACGTCACCGGCGCGGATGGGCGCGGTGAACCGCACGTCGGAGTAACCGGCGAACAGACCCTCGTCGCCGTCAGTCTGGATGCACACCTCCGTGGCGACGTCACCGAACAGTCCGAGGGCGTACGCCCCGTCGACGAGGTTGCCGGCGTAGTGGGCGTGGGAGTACGGCACGTACCGCCGGTGCGTCACGGTCAATCCGAGCCTGGAGTCGGTCATGCCATCGCCTTTCGCTGCGTGATCAGGGCGTGCACGAGGTAGCTGGCCACCTCGCCGGGCGTGGTGCCCCGACCGAAGATCCGGTCCACGCCCAACTCGTCGGTCATCGACTCGTCGAACCGGGGACCGCCGACGATCAGCAGCGGCCGCCGCCCCGCCGGCATCGCCTCGCGGAACGCCGCGGACATCTCCCGGGTGTTGTGCAGGTGCGCGTCGCGTTGGGTGACGACCTGCGACACGAGCACCGCGTCGGCCTTCTCCACCCGGGCGGCCTCCACCAGCTCCGGCACGCTGACCTGGGCACCCATGTTGGTGACCTTCAGCTCCCGGTAGTACTCCAGGCCCTTCTCCCCCGCGATGCCCTTGACGTTGAGGATCGCGTCGATGCCCACGGTGTGCGCGTCGGTGCCGATGCACGCCCCGACCACGGACAGCTTGCGCCGCAGCCGCTGCTTCACCACGGTGTTGACCTCCTTGGCCGACAGCAGCGCGAAGTCCCGTTCCACGACCTGCACCGCGTCCAGGTCGACCAGGTGGTTCACCCGCCCGTAGACGACGAAGAAGGTGAACCCGTCACCCATCGGCTTGGCGTGCACCACCATCGCCGGGTCGATGCCCATCCGGTTGGCCAGTTGCACGGCCGCGCCCTCGGCCCGCTTGTCGTGCGCCACCGGCAGGGTGAACGACACCTGCACCATCCCGTCGCCGGTGGTGTCCCCGTACGGCCGCACAATCGCCCCGCTCACGCTGCCCCTTCCAGGATGTCGGTGGCCGGGTTGCAGTAGTCGGCCTCGTGCGCGGCGACCCCGGCGAGACCCTTACCGCGGTCCGCGGGCCGCTTCATGATCCCGAAGGTGCCCTCCGCGATCGCCGTCAGCAACGTCTGCTCCCCGATGCGCTCCAGCAGGTCCAGCGCCTCACCGAGGACCTGGTTGGCGCGCCGCCGGATGAACCCGCCCGGCGCGGGCACGAAGTCCTCGTGCAGCCCACCGGCGGCGCCCAGCACGTACCGCACGTTCTGCAGGGCGATGTCCCGGTCGGACAACCACGGCGTCACCACCGCCTCGGTCATCATCCCCACCAGCAGGATGCCCTGACCGGTCAGCGCGCCCGCCAGGTTGAAGAACCCGTCGAGCAGGTTGCCCCGGAACACATCGCCGGTCATGTGCTTGGTCGGCGGCATCCACTTCAGCGGCGCGTCGGGGAACAACTCCCGGGCCAGCAGCGCGTGCGCCAACTCCAACCGGAACGACTCCGGCACCTCCGGGTTGATCTCGAACGCGTGCCCCAACCCCAGCTGCCAGTCCGCCAGGCCCGCCTCGTGCGCGAAGAACTCGTTGAGCAGCTGCGACACCGTCACCGTGTGCGCCTCGTCGACCGCGTCGGCGGTGGTGAGGTAGTTGTCCTCACCGGTGTTGATGATGATCCCGGCGCGCGCGTGCACCTGCCGGGAGAACCGCTGGTCGACGAACGTACGGATCGGGTTGATGTCGCGGAACAGGATCCCGTACATCGAGTCGTTCAACATCATGTCGAGGCGTTCCAACCCGGCGAGGGCCGCCATCTCCGGCATGCACAGCCCGGAGGCGTAGTTGGTCAACCGCACGTAGCGGCCCAACTCCTTCGACGACTCGTCCAACGCCGCACGCATCAGTCGGAAGTTCTCCTGCGTGGCGTACGTGCCGGCGAACCCCTCCCGGGTCGCACCCTCGGGCACGTAGTCCAGCAGCGACTGCCCGGTGGAGCGGATCACCGCGATCACGTCCGCACCCGCCCGCGCCGCCGCCTGCGCCTGCGGGATGTCCTCGTAGATGTCCCCGGTCGCGACGATCAGGTAGATCCACGGCCGCTGCGCCGGGTCCCCGTGGCGCTTCACGAGACGGTCCCGCTCCGCGCGCCGCCGGTCGATACGCCGGATGCCCGCGCCGACCGCCTTCCGCGCCGCCGACCGGGCGGTCGTGGCGGTCCGGCCGGTGGGCAGGGCGAAGCGCACCGACCCGGCGGCGGCCTTCTGCGCCAGCAGCGTCACGTCGGTGATGCCCTCACGGGCGAGGGCGTCGTACACCGGCACCGCCACCCCGTGCCCCAACCCCACGTCCGCGACGACCGCGTCGACGAGCCGGTTGACCCACGGGATGCCGTCCGGGTCGGCACCGGTCACCCCGGCCAACCGCAGCACGGCCCGCTCCACCGACACCGTGGTGTGGCTGCGTGCCAGGTCCACCACCGGCTGCCCGGCCCGGCGCGCCAACTCCCGCGCTCGTGCCACCAGCACCGGATCAAGATCAAGCTTGCTCATCGACCATCCACTCGCTCATGTGCCTGACGGCTCGCTCGCTCACGACGCCCCCTCCTCATAGATGACCTCACCGCGCAGCACCAGGCTCCGGCACACCGGCAGCGGCGTCGGGTCGTCCGGACCCCGCACCTCCGGGTCCTCGGCCAGCAGCACCGGCAGACCCCGCTCCACGCCGGCCGGCGTCGACCACACCGCGAACGTCGCCGGCGCACCCAGGGCGAGGACCCCCTCGACGTCCAGGTGCACCGCCCGCCAACCGCCACGGGTGTGCGCGGCGAACGCCGCCCGCACACTCATCCGCTGCGCCGGGTTGTGGTGCGCCGCCGCCGCCCGCACCGAACCCCACGGGTCCAGCGGCGTCACCGGCGAATCCGACCCGAACGCCAACGCCACACCCACTCCGTGCATGGCACCCATCGGGTTCGACTCCAACGACCGGTCCAGACCCAGCCGCGACTCGTACATCCGGCCCGCGCCGCCCCACAGCCGGTCGAACGCCGGCTGCATGCTCGCCACGACCCCGTACTCCACGAACCCGGCGATCATCCGCTTGTTCATGATCTCCGCGTGCTCGATGCGGTGCCGGGCCGCGCGCAGCTTCTCCACACCCAGCGTCCGCGCCGCCCCCGCGAAACCCTCCAGCACCGTGCCGATCGCCGCGTCACCGATCGCGTGGAACCCGCCCTGCATGCCGTGCGCCGCGCAGTCCAGCAGGTGGTCCCGCACCTGCTCGACCGTCAGGTACCCGTGCCCGCAGCCGTCACCATCGCCGTACGCCTGCGACACGTGCGCCGTGCGCGAACCCAACGCCCCATCGGCGAACAGGTCACCGCCGGCGCCCACCGCACCCAACTCCCGGGCCCGCGCCGCGCCGCCCAGCTCACCCCAGTACCCGTACACCTCCGGCAACCCCGCACCGGAAATGCCCAACAGGCCCGTGAAGTCCTCCTCGTCGGAGATCTCCGGACCACCGCACTCGTGCACCGCCGCGATACCCAGCGACGCCGCGTGCGACAGGGCCACCCGCTGCGCGGCGACCCGCTGCGCCCGACTCACCGACCCCTGCGCCGCGGCCCGCACCACGTGATGCGCGTCCCGACGCAACCACCCCGACGCGTCGTAACCGGCCGAGTCCACCACCTGCGGGCACGCCACCAGCAGCGCCGACGACACCAACGCCGAATGGATCGAGGCCTGCGACAGGTACACCCGCCGCCCGCCGGCCGCCCGGTCCAGCGCCGCCGCGTCGGGCAACGTCGGGTCCGACCAGCCCGACTCGTCCCAGCCGTGCCCCAGCACCACCGCGTCCGCCGGCAGACCTGCCGCGAATCGGGCCACCGCGTCGAGCAACTGCCCCGCCGAGCGCACCCCGGACAACTCCAGCCCGGACAACGCCAACCCGGTGTCGGTGGCGTGCACGTGCGCGTCGACGAAGGCCGGCGTCACCAACGCCCCACCCAGGTCCACCACCCGGTCGGCCGGCGGCGCGTCACCGTCGGTCCCCAACCAGGCGATCCGCCCACCGGACACCAGTAGCGCCGTCGCGCTCGGGTCGGCGGGGCAGTGCAGCACGCCGCCGCGGTACAACGTCGAGGGGTTCGTCATGACCTCAGTCTGCCGCGATCCGCGCCGTGAACAGCTGACGGACCCCCGGCTCGGCGCGCAACAGCCCCAACGCCAGCTCCGCGTGCCCCGGCACATAACCGTTGCCCACCAGCATCGTCACGTCCGCAGCCAACCCCTCCGCGCCCAACGCGGCAGCGGAGAAGCTCGTCGCCATCGAGAAGAAGATCACTGTGCCGCCGTCCGCGGTGGCCAACACCGCACCGTGCTCGCACCCCGGCACGTCCACGCAGACCACCGTGACATCCGCCGGGGCACCCAGGGCGGTGGTCACCGCCGTGGACAGCCCCACCGGGTCCCGGGCGTCGGCCAACGCCACCACCGACGCCAGACCCGCGGCCACCAGCGCGTCACGCTCCGCCGCCACCGGCACCACCCCGACGGTACGCGCGGCGCCCGCCCGCCGCGCCGAGGCGAGGGACAGCGACCCGCTCTTGCCCGCCCCACCGATCACCGCGACGCGCACCGGCGTCGGATCACCGGTCCGGCGACGATCCTCGACGTAGCGCGACACCACCCGCGCGGTCAGCGCGGGAGCCCCGCACACGTCCAGCACCGCCAGAGACAGCTGCGGGTCCTCGTCGTCGGGCAGCACCGCCGCGATGGAGCGGGCGAACAGGATCGCCCACCCGTCACAGGGCACCTGCTCGCTGCGCCCGTCCCAGCGGGCCAGCCCGTCGGTCACCACCAGCGGGGTCAGCGTCAACGACACCAGGGTCGCGACCCGCTGCCCCGGCTTGAGCCCGAGCGGGGAACGCCGGCCGGCCTCCTCGACCGTGCCGATCAACATCCCGCCGGAGCCGGTCACCGGGTTCTGCATCTTCCCCCGGGTCGAAATGATCTCCAGCACCTCGGCGCGGACCGCGTCACCGTCCCCGCCGTGCTTCTCCGACAACTGCCGGAAGCTCGCCGCGTCCAGGTTCAGCCGCTGCACCCGGATCCGCACCTCGTTCGGCCCGATCGCCGCCGATGCGTCCAGGCGCCAAGCCGCCTGCGGCAGCACCCCCGCCGGTTGCACGACGCGGTGCAGTCCCACCGGTGACGTCACGCCAACCTCCCCTGTCCAGCCGCCCGAAGCCCCGGTCAAGGCTCGCGTAACGGGAAAACTTACGGCAGACTAGTTTCTGTACCGAATATTTTCCAGTAGCCTTCGAGCCCGATGATCAGCCACAACACCGAGGAGGGGCCGTGACCCAGACCCAACCGGTTGAGACCATCCCTCAACCCCGTCACGCCCCGGTCGCCGTACCGACCGCCGGGCAGCCCTACGAATACCACCGCCGCCCCCTGGTCGAACCCGACTGGACCCGCTTCCCCGGCTGGCGCCACATCACCCGCGACCAGTGGGAATCCGCCCAGTGGCAACGCGTCAACTGCGTCAAGAACATCAAGCAGCTCCGCACCGTCTTCGGCGACCTTATCGACGACAGCTTCTACACCGACCTTGAGGCCGACCAACAGGCCCTCGCCACCATGTCGATGCTCGTCCCACCCCAAATGATCAACACAATGGTGCCGTTCGCGCCCCTCACCACCGAGGCGCTGCTCGCCGACCCCATCCGCCGCTACATGATCCCGGTCGCCTCCGACCGACGCACCGACTGGCCGTCACACCCCTACGCCAGCCGCGACAGCCTGCACGAGCACGACATGTGGGTCGCCGAAGGGCTCACCCACCGCTACCCCACCAAGGTCCTCGCGGAGCTGCTCTCCACCTGCCCCCAGTACTGCGGGCACTGCACCCGCATGGACCTCGTCGGCAACTCCACCCCCGCCGTCGACAAACTCAAACTCACCCTCAAGCCCGTCGACCGCTACGACGCCCACATCAGCTACCTCAAAGCCCACCCCGGCGTACGCGACGTCGTCGTCTCCGGCGGCGACGTGGCGAACGTCCCCTGGCGCAACCTCGAGTCGTACCTGATGCGCCTGCTGGAACTGGACACGGTCCGCGACATCCGGCTCGCCACCAAGGCCCTCATGGGCCTCCCCCAGCACTGGCTGCAGCCCGACGTCGTCGAAGGCCTCGAACGCGTCGCCCGCACCGCCGCCCGACGCGGCGTCAACCTCGCCATCCACACCCACGTCAACCACGCCCAGTCGCTCACCCCACTGGTCGCCAAAGCGGCCCAGACCGCCCTCGACGTCGGCGTCCGCGACGTCCGCAACCAGGGCGTGCTCATGCGCGGCGTCAACGCCACCACCCCCGAACTGCTCGACCTCTGCTTCGCGCTACAGGGCGAAGCCGGGATCCTGCCGTACTACTTCTACATGTGCGACATGATCCCCAACGCCGAGCACTGGCGGGTGCCGGTCTGGCACGCCCAGCAACTCCAGCACGACATCATGGGCTACCTCCCCGGCTACGCCACCCCCCGGATCGTCTGCGACGTCCCGTTCGTCGGCAAGCGCTGGGTGCACATGCTCACCGACTACGACCGTGAGCGCGGCATCTCCTACTGGACCAAGAACTACCGCACCTCCATCGAGTCCGCTGACCTGGAGGCGCTCAACAAGCGCTACGCCTACTACGACCCGATCGACACCCTGCCCGAGGGCGGGCAACAGTGGTGGAACGACCACCGCGACGACTGACCCACCGACGACGACACCCCCGGAAGACCAACTTCCCGGGGGTGTCGCGCGTTCTGCCCGACCCGGTCAGTCGCAGCCCAGCCCCTGGCGGTACCCGGCCGGCACAGTCCCGGCGGCGATCTTGTCGGCGTACTCCCAGAACACCTCCGGCCAGTCACCGGGCTCGTTCATCTGGTGCAGCACCCGCCACCCGTGACTGCTCCGCATCGCGTCAGCGGCCCGCCGCACCGCGGCGTCGTCCCCGCTCGCCCTCGCCCGCTGCCACTCCGCGATCCACGCGCAGCCGACCCGCGACGTCACGGCGGCACCGAACTGGTAGGAATCGTTGATGCCCACGTCGCCCAGTGCCGCGACGTCGAAGCCCGGCGGAAGCGGCACGTCGGCGAGCACCTCGGCCGCCCGCGCCTGCACCCGATCAGGAACGACGATCTCCGGCGGAAGCGCACCCAACCACGTACGCGCGTCGACGCGGACGACGGCCGCGAGGACCCGGTCGAACTCCTTCCGGGACCAGTTGTCCCCGGTACGCATCTCGACGAAAACGCCGTCGCGCGGACGGAGTATCACCGCGAAGTCTCTGGCCGAATACCGGAACAGATCACCCGGCCAGCCGTCGACCTCCACCGTCTCCGGCCGACTGATGGAAAGCCGGTCGGCGTAACGGACCGCATAGGTGTCAGCCGGATACCAGTTCATCTCCAGCTCGCGCTCACCTCGCCGAAACGCGATGGTGCCAGACTCCTGCGCGAACCCGTACACAGTGGTCGCCTTCCAGCCAGGCTGGTTGATCAGTAACCGTGGATTCTTCTCGGCGGCCCGCATCGCCACCGGCGAGTAGACGACCGGAGCGCTGGCGGAAACCGCAGGAGCCGCCGCCTCACCGAACTCCTCGGGCTCGCGCACCAGGACGGACACGGAAAGGACGCTGGCGAGCACCGCGGCCGCCGTCGCCGCACCGGCGAAGCGACGGGCCTGGCGCCCCGCCCACGACCGCTGCTGCGGTCGTTCCACGAAGCGACGGAGCGTCGACTCGGCCATGATCTCCTCCAAGAGGGTCTGCTTCACCCCACCGAGGTTCCCCATGACGTCGAGCCGAGCCGGATCGGCTTCTCGAACCAGCCGGTCAAGTTGTTCCTCGGTCATCTCTCCTCCTTTCGAGTGGCTGCGGTCAGCACATCGAGTACATGTCCAGGCGGGCCAAGGTCGTCACCGACCAGTCCACGCAGCCTCGCTCGCGCGCGCGAGAGACGAGTCCGGACCGCGGCGGGACTGACCTGAAGGACCGCGGCCACCTCGCGCGGCTGCAAGCCCTCCCAGACCGTGAGCATCAGCACCTCCCGGTCCAACTCGCCCAGACCCGCCAACACCGCCCGAACAGCGAGCCGTTCGGGCACCTCACTGCCCGGGTCGGCGGCAGCCGTGGCGCCGATCTGCTCACGTAACCGCTCACCCAGTCGCTGCCGGCGAATGCCGCCGCGGTGATGGTTGGCCAACACCCGTCGGGCCACCCCGTACAGCCAGAGGCGAGCTTCGCCGTCGGCCGGAATGTCGTGCCGGCGACGCCACGCGACCAGGAAGGTCTCCGCGACGACGTCGGCCGCGTCCTCCGGATGCTCGACGCGCCGCAGCGCGTACGCCAACAACGGCTCGAAGCCCTCAAGGTAGACGCGCCGGAAGCGGTCCTCGTAGTACTCAATGCCGGAGCTCACGTTCACTCCATGTCCGGCAGAACCCCAACCGTGACAGGCCGCCCGACCCGCCCCCCGCGGAACGCCCTCCCCGCCCCTCTGACGCGTCGATCTAGGGCGAATCGTTGTGCCTTGAGATCAACTGGCAGCGATCTGCCCTAGATCGACGCGGCAGCGGGGGGCGCGGCGGGGTCAGGCGGGGGTCAGCACCTCGGACAACGGCGCCGGCACCAGCCCTCGTTCGCGCAGCCCGGCCAGGATGTGCGGCAGCGCCTCATCGGTCATCGCGGCGTTCGCCTCGGTCACATGCATGATCACCACCGAGCCGGGGCGTACGTTGTCCAGCACCGCGCGCACGAGGGGCTTCCACGCGGTGGCGAACGGGTCGCCGCTGACCACATCCCCGTCGACGACTGTCAACCCGAGCGGTGCCAACGCGTCCAGCGCCGCCGCGTTGTGGCACAACCCCGGAAAGCGGAAGTATCGGGTCTGCCGACCCCCGTACGGTTCGATCACCCGGAACGTCTTCGCCACGTCGTCGGTCATGCCCTTCGCGGGCACCCGGGGCAGGTCGTAACAGTCGCCGGTGAACGCCAGATGCCCGTACGTGTGGTTGGCCAACTCGAAGCGCGGGTTGTCGGCGATCCGCCGGGTGAGATCCGGATACCGCTCCACCCACTTGCCCGTCAGGAAAAAGGTGGCCGGGACCTGCTCCCGCTCCAGCAGGTCCAGGATGCGCAGGTTGGCGTACGACGTGACCCGACCGGTGCGCAGGTTGCCCAGCATCCCGTCGGTCATGTCCGCGTCGAAGGTCAACGCCACCAGGTTTCCGACCCGTGGCCCGTGATCGACCACCGGTGGCCGGCTTCCCACCCGCGTCGCACCCGGCACGGCGGCCACCGTCCTCTGTGGTGCGACGCTGACCGACGGCGCGGCCGAAGAAGGGGACGGGGCGACGAAGACAGGCGCGGCCGGCGGTGACGCCCGGGACGCCGTGCACGCGACGCTGCCGAGAACGGCCGACACAATCAGCACGCGACACAACGGGCGAAACCGAGGCCGGATCACGACGTTGATCATCGCAGACGTGAGCGACGTTCACTGCCCCGTCGACAGCCACACGCCCGCTTCCGTGATCACCGGAACGCCCACCTAGGCCGGCAGCTGCCGCAGCCGGACACGCACCGCCTCCCGGTCAACGTGCAACTCGCTCAACACCTCGGCCGCCGGATCCGGATGCGGCGCATCCACGATCGCCATCATCAGGTGCGCCGGGGTGATCCGCCGACCCCCGCCAGAACGCGTTGCCCCCACCGCGCGCCGCAGCACCGACCGCGCACCCGAGGTGAGCGGGGTGCGTTTGGGCGACAGCGGCACCGGCGCCCGCTCCACCCCTCGCACATCCACTCCCACCACCGCGAGCGCCTCCCGGTCCAGGTCGGCGAGCGTGGCCCGCACCCGACCCAGCTCGACACCGAACTCCCCCAGCGGCGCCAACTCACGCGCGTGCAGGACCCCCAGCAAGAGGTGCTCCGTCCCCAGCCGGCGGTCACCCCGCTGCCGGGCCTCCTCCAGCGCCGCCCGGACCGCGGCCCGCGCCTCTCCGGCGAACTGCTCGAACACCGCGCTCACCTCCCGTGCTTCACGTGCACCGACTGCCGGGACACGCCCAGCGCATCACCGATCTGCTCCCAGGACCAACCCGCCTCGCGAGCTCGTGCCACCGCGGCGGCCTCGACCTGCTCGGCCAGCCGGTGCAGCGCACCCACCGCCCGCAGCCCGACCCTCGGGTCCTGCGACCGCAGCCGGTCGGTCAGTTCTGTGCTCTCCACGGCGTCAGTCTGGCTTGACAGTCGCGAGTTTGTCAAGCCAGACTGACGAGCGCCACCGTCAACCCAGACTGACAAACTCTGTCGAGAGGACACACCATGACCAGCGACGTCACCATCATCGGCGCCGGACCCGCCGGCCTACTCCTGGCCGCCGAACTGCAACTAGCCGGCGTATCCACCACCGTCCTCGACCAGAACGCCCGACCGGACACCACACCCCGCGCCAACGGCCTCGTCGGCAGGATCGTCCAGGCTCTGCACCTGCGCGGCCTCCACCAACCACTCAGCGGGCAACCAGACGCTCCCCAACCCACGCCCAGATTCCAGTTCGGCGGGCTTCCCCTCGAGCTGAACACGCTGCCCGACAACCCGCTCTACACCCTGCCCGTGCCCCAGCACCGCATCGAACAGGTCCTGCACGACCACGCAAGCGCCCTCGGCGCCGACATCCGCCGCGAACACCAACTGACCGCACTCAGCCAGACTCCCGACCAGGTCACCCTGCACGTACGCACCCCCGACGGCGAACGCCAATTCACCACCCGCTGGCTGATCGGCGCCGACGGTGCCCACAGCACCGTCCGCAGAGAAGCAGGCATCGCCTTCCCCGGCCACACCGATCGCCGCTTCGTCTCCCACATCGGCCACGCCCACCTGCCCGCCGACCGTCTCAATTCCGACGGCACACTCACCCTTCCCGCCGGCGGCCACGCCCGACCGTTCACCCACCACCGACTCCCCGGCGGCGTCTTCACCTTCGCCCGACTGCCCGGCGCCGCCACCGACACCTACCTGGTCGCCACGATGGAGTGGACCGGCCCACACCACAGCACCGACGCACCACCCACCCACGACGACCTGCAACACGCCACCGACCGGGTCCTCGGCGGGCACCTCCCGCTCCAGCAACCCCACACCCCGACCCCGCCCACGCGCCGCCTCACCGGCGTCAACCTCCGCCAGGCCGACGCCTACCGCAGCGGACGGATCCTGCTCCTCGGCGACGCCGCCCACGTCTACCCGGCAGTCGGCGGCCCTGGCCTCAACCTGGGCCTCAACGACGCCATCAACCTCGGCTGGAAGCTCGCCGCCCAGGTGCACGGCACCGCGGCACCCAACCTGCTCGACACCTACCAGACCGAACGGGCACCCGTCGCCCGGCGCGTCGCCCTGCAAACCCGCGCTCAACTCGCCCTACTCGCCCCCGGCGACGACATCACGGCGCTCCGGGACCTCTTCACCGACCTGCTCGACAGCGACCACACCCGTCACGGCGTGGCCGCACTGCTCGCCGGCGCGGACCGCCCGTACGACATGGGCGGCACAGACCCGCACCCGCTCACCGGAGCCTGGCTGCCCGACCTGCTGCCCCGACTCACCGAGGGCGCCGACGCCGTCCGTGACGCACTCCGAAGCGCCCGGGGCGTCCTGATCGACCTCACCATCGACGGCGTATCCCTACCGTCCGCGTGGCGCCATCGGCTGGACGTGATCCCGGCTCACGGCGAAATCGACGCGGACGCCGTGCTCGTCCGCCCCGACGGCTACCTGGCCTGGGCCGGCACCGGGACGGACGACGTCACCGAGGCGTTGCGACGGTGGTTCGGCACCGAATCAGCCGCAGCACACGACGGGTCCCCGGGCGATGGTGCGCCCGGGGACCCGTGGACCGCTCAGGTCACTTCGTGAAGGAGTCCTTCACGTTGCGGCCGGCGTCCTTGACGTTCTGACCGGCCTGCTTGGCGCGCGCGTCGCTCTGCTCGCTGGCGCCCTCGCCACGCATCCGCTCGTTGTCGGTCATGTCGCCGACGCGCTCCTTCGCGGCGCCGGCCATCTGCTCAACCTTGTTTCGTGCCTTCTCGGTGAAGCTCATCGCGCCTCCTCGGTCTGGCGGTTGTCCTCGCTCGCTTGCCCGGTCTCCGGGTGCCGAAACCGGTGGTGCCGGTTGGCACACCCGCTAAGGCATCCTAGGAAGATAGGTTGAGGGAGTGTCGAGTGCCGACTTGGCCTCGGTGGTTAACTGACCGCATGGGAGAGCTCCTGCTGATCCGGCACGGCGAGACCACCTGGAGCGCCACCCGACGGCACACCTCGTACACCGATCTGGAGCTGACCCCCGACGGCGAGCGACAGGCCCGCACCCTCGCCGCGTTCCTGGCCGGCCGGCGGTTCACGACCGTACTGGCCAGCCCCCGCTCCCGGGCGCTGCGCACCGCGCAGCTGGCCGGGCTCACCGTCGACGCCGTCGACGAGGACCTCAGCGAGTGGAACTACGGCGCGTACGAGGGCCGCACCACCGTCGACATCCACTCCGACCAGCCGCACTGGAACATCTGGACCGACGGCTGCCCCGGCGGGGAGTCACCCGCGCAGGTGGGCGAACGACTCGACCGGGTGCTGGCCCGTGTCACCCCGCTGCTCGACCGGGGCACCGTCGCCCTGGTCGGCCACGCGCACAGCCTGCGGGTGCTCGGCGCCCGCTGGATCGGCCTGCCCCCGTCCGCCGGCGGCCTGCTACGGCTGGACACCGCCACGGTCAGCGCGCTCGGTCACGAACACGAGCGGCCGGTCATCCTGCGGTGGAACCAGCCGGCTCCTCCGGCACCCGGGACCGCGACCGACTCGGTGCCCCAACACTGATCTTCGGCGGCCGGTTCTCGTACGGGGTGGACAGCACCACCGTGGTCCGGGTGGTCACGTTCGCCGACGTACGAATCTCCTGGAGCACCCGTTCCAGGTCCGTCGGGCTGGCCACCCGCACCAGCAGCATGTAGAAGTCCTCCCCCGCCACCGAGTAGCAGGAGTCGATCTCGGGCAGGTGGGCCAGTCGCTCGGGCGCGTCGTCCGGCTGCGACGGGTCGAACGGGCGGATCGCCACGAACGCGGTCAGCGGCAGGTCCAACGCCTCGAACGAGACCCGGGCGGCATACCCCTTGACCACCCCGCGCTGCTCCAGCCGGCGCACCCGCTGGTGCACGGCGGACACCGACAGCCCCACCTTCTCGGCCAGGTCGGTGTACGACAGACGGCCGTCAGCGGTCAGCGCGGCGACGATAGCGCGGTCGATCTCCTCCACGGCGTGCAACCTACCGGGAAAACCGCCCGACGGCGACGAGCGCCCACCGCACCGCGCGGGCGGCGGGCTGCGGTGAACCCACCGCAGCCGCGCCACCACGCACCGTTCTCAGCCCTTGGCGAGCGCTCGGGAGATCACCATCCGCTGGATCTGGTTGGTGCCCTCCACGATCTGCAACACCTTGGCCTCGCGCATGTACCGCTCCACCGGGTGGTCGGCCACATAGCCGGCGCCGCCGAGCACCTGCACCGCGTCGGTGGTCACCCGCATCGCCATGTCGGTGGCGAAGAGCTTCGCCTTGGCCGCCTCGATCGCGTACGGGCGGCCGGCGTCGCGCAGCCGGGCCGCCGCGAGGGTCAACGCGCGGGCGGCGGAGATCTGGGTGGCCGCGTCGGCGAGCATGAAGCCGAGCCCCTGGAAGTCGATGATGGATCGACCGAACTGCTGCCGCTCCTGGGCGTAGGAAACCGCGTAGTCCAGGGCCGCCTGGGCCAGCCCGACCGCGCAGGCCGCGATGCCCAACCGGCCGGAGTCCAGCGCGGACATCGCGATGGTGAAGCCCACCCCCTCGCCGCCGATGAGTCGGTCGGCCGGCACCCGCGCCTCGTCGAAGGCGATCTGCGCCACCGGTGAGGCGCGCAGGCCCATCGTCCGCTCGGCCGCCTGCGGGGTGATGCCGGCCGTGCCCGCGTCGGCGAGCAGGCAGGAGATCCCCTTCGGGCCGGGCCCTCCGGTGCGGCAGAAGACGTTGTAGAAGTCGGCGGTCCGAGCGTGGGTGATCCACGCCTTGGTGCCGGAGACCAGGTACGCGTCGCCGTCGCGAACCGCCCGGGTGCTCAGCGACGCGGCGTCGGAGCCGCCCTGCGGCTCGGAGAGGCAGTACGCGCCCAGCAGCTCGCCGCCGAGCATGTCCGGCAGCAGCTTGCGCTGCTCGTCGCTGCCGAACGCGGCCACCGGGTAGCAGGACAGGGTGTGCACGCTGACCGCCTCGGCGACCGCGAGCCAGCGGCTGGCCAGGATCTCCAGCACCTGCAGGTACACCTCGTACGGCTGGGCCGCGCCGCCGTACTCCTCGGGGTAGGGCAGGCCGAGCAGGCCGGCGCGGCCGAGGGTACGCAGCACCTCGCGGGGGAACTCGGCGCGCTCCTCGAAGGCGGCGGCCTTGGGGGCGAGCTCGCGGTCGGCGAGCTCGGTGGCGAGGCCCAGCAGGTCGTGGGCCTCGTCGGTGGGGAGAATCCGGTCGACAGTCATAGTGCGATGAGCTCCGTGGGGGTGGTGTTGAGCCGTTGCACGCCGTCTGTGGTGCAGACGACGATGTCCTCGATGCGGGCGCCGTGCCGGCCTGCCAGGTAGATGCCCGGTTCGATGGAGAACGCCATCCCGGCCTCCAGGGGCCGGTCGTTCCCGGCCACCAGGTAGGGCTCCTCGTGACCGTCCAGGCCGATGCCGTGGCCGGTACGGTGCAGGAACGCGGGGCCGTAGCCGGCGGCGGCGATCGGCTCCCGGGCCGCGGCGTCGGCCGCCGCGCCCGTGAGCCCGGGCCGCACCGCCGCGACCGCGGCGCTCTGGGCGGCCTGCAACACCGCGTAGTAGTCCAGGAACTCGGCCGGCGCCGGCCCGCCCGCCACGTAGGTGCGGGTGCAGTCCGAGCGGTAGCCGGAAGCCATGGTGCCGCCGATGTCGACCACCACCGGCTCGCCGGCCCCGATCGGCCGGTCCGAGGTGCCGTGGTGCGGGCTGGCCCCGTTCGGTCCGGCCGCCACGATGACGAAGTCGACGGTGACGTGCCCGGCGGCCCGGATCGCCGCGGCGATGTCGGCGGCGACCTCGGCCTCGGTGCGCCCGGGGCGCAGCCACTGCCCCATCCGCAGATGCACCTCGTCGATCGCCGCACCGGCCTCGGCGAGCGCCGCGACCTCTGCCGGGGACTTGCGGATGCGCAGCTCGCGCAGCACCTCGGAGGCAAGCCGCTGCGCGGCACCGGGAAGCGCCGCGCGTAGCCCGAGGACCTGCTCGGCCCACATCCGGTCGGCCAACCCGACCGCCGTGACCGGGCCGTCGAGGGCGGCGACGACCAGGGGGTACGGGTCGGTGCCGTCGACGTGGTCGACGACGCGTACCCCGGTGGCCGGCGCTGGGGACGCCTCCGCGGCCGGGCGTTCCAGCCTGGGCACGATGAGGGTCGGCTCGCCCTCGGCGGGCAGCACCAGGCAGGTCAGGCGCTCCCCCGCGTGGGCGTCGTACCCGGTGAGGTAACGCAGGTCGGAGCCGGGGGTGAGCAGCAGGGCATCCAGGCCGGCGGCGGCGGTGGCGCGCTGCGCGGCGATCAGCCGATCCGGCGGATACAGCTCGTCGATTCCCACACCGCCAAGCTTAACGGTCGTTTGGGGATCCCCCGAACCGGACGACGGGGGGCGACGGGCGATAAATCCACAGATGTTGATTGACTGCGACAGTTAACACTCTTTAAGATTTGACTGCCTCGAGGCCCACCCGTCCCTGCGTCCCGCACCCCCCGCCCACGACAACCTCGCGTGGGCGGGTGTCGACCCCCGCCACGGGAAGGCCCCCGATGTCCTCACCACTGCGCCGCGCCCTCGCCGCCGGCCTGCTCGCGCTGGCCACAGCCGGCGCCACCCTCACCGTCACCACCACCGCCGCGCAGGCCGTGGTGCTGCCCAACAACTTCAAGAGCGTCGGCTACATGCCCTCCTGGGCCGGCGACGTCAACACCGTCCAGTACAACAAGCTCACCCACATCAACTACGCGTTCGCGCTGCCCAACAACGACGGCAGCCTGCGCCCGGTGGAGAACCCGGGCAAGCTCTCCTCGCTGGTCTCCCTCGCGCACGCCAACAACGTCAAGGTGTCGATCGCCGTCGGTGGCTGGAACGACGGCAACGACTCGGCCTTCGAGGCCCTCGCGGCCAACTCCGGCAGTCGGACCACCTTCGTCAACAACCTGGTCAACTTCGTCAACCAGTACAACCTGGACGGCGTCGACATGGACTGGGAGTATCCCGACCCGGGCGCCTCGGCGAACAACTACACCCAGCTCATGACGCAGCTCGGCAGTGCGATGCACAGTCGCAGCAAGCTGCTCACCGCCGCCGTCGTCTCCGAGGGCGGCAGCGTCCAGGGCGTTCAGACGGCCGTGTTCGGCCAGGTCGACTGGCTCAACATCATGGCGTACGACGGTGGCAGCCCACACGCCAACTACGACTGGTCGATCGCCAGCATCAACCTGTGGAAGTCCCGCGGCCTGCCGGCCAGCAAGGCCGTGCTGGGGATCCCGTTCTACAGCCGCCCCGGCTACTACACCTACTCGGCGCTGGTCGCGATGGACCCGGCCAACGCCAACCGGGACTGCACCACCGCCGGCGGCGCGCAGCAGTGCTACAACGGCATCCCGACGGTCAAGCGTAAGACGCAGTGGGCGCTCGCCAACGCCGGCGGCGTGATGAACTGGGAGCTGTCGCAGGACACCACCGGCTCGACCTCACTGGTCAGCGCCATGTACGACACCATCATGGGCGGCACCACCCCGCCGCCGACCGGTCGTACCGGCCAGATCACCGGGCTCGCCGGCAAGTGCGTCGACGTGGCCTCGGCGAGCACCGCCAACGGCGCCCCCATCCAGCTCTGGGGCTGCAACGGCACCAACGCCCAGACCTGGACCGTGGCCAGCAACGGGACGTTGCGCGCCCTCGGCAAGTGCGCCGACATCACCAACGGCTCCACCGCCAACGGCGCGAAGATCCAGCTCTGGGACTGCAACGGCAGCGGTGCTCAGGTCTGGCAGGCGCAGTCCAACGGCACGCTGCGCAACCCGCAGTCGAACAGGTGCCTGGACGCCAGCGACAACAGCTCCGCCGACGGCACCCGGCTGCAGATCTGGGACTGCTTCGCCGGTGCCAACCAGCGCTGGACGCTCCCGGCCTGACGGTGAGGCCCGCAGGGTCCCCGGTCGACGCCGAGCGTCAGCCGGGGATCCTTGCGTGCTCGCGGACCACGGCGAGCATCTCGTCCACCGACCCGGCCGGGTCGGCGACCGGGAACTGCACGGCCCGCACCACCGCCGTCGGGTCGACCAGCAGCGTCAGCCGCTTGAACCGGGTCACCCCGCCGGCGCGGAAGACGGGCAGCAGCAGCCCTGCGGCCAGTCGGCCGTCCTGATCGGACAGCAGCGGAAACGGCAGCTCGGCGTACTCGGCGAAGTCGGCGAGCTGGTCCGGCCGCTGGGTGCTGATCCCGTACACCCGCACCCCGGCGGCCTCGAAGTCCGGATGCCGCTTCGCGTAGGTGGTCGACTCCAGGGTGCAACCCCGGGCGCCCGGTATCTCCGCCCAGCCCGGCGGATAGCCGCCCGTCCCCGGCGCGTACGCCCCGGGGAAGAAGTAGAGGACGCTCCACTCGTCCGTCGTGGCCAACGCGACCGGCTCGCCGGCGGGACCGGGCAGGACGACCTCGGGCAGCCGCCGCCCGATCAGGTCGTGCGCCCGGCGCGCCTCGGCAGAGCCGGCATCGGCCGTCGCGGTCACCTCACCGTCACCCATGAGGTGCCTCGTCCCCCAGTCCTGTAGCGCGATCAGCACCGGTAGCAACCCTTCGCCCTTTGCGGTGAGCAGGTAGTCGTGCCGCGGTGGATGGCGGGAGTACGGCCGGCGCTCCAGCACGCCGTGCTCGACCAGGGCGGTAAGGCGTTCGGTCAGCGCCCGCCGGCTGACACCGAGCTCACGCTGGAGCCCGTCGAAGCGGGTCGTCCCGCCGGCGACGTCGCGCACGATGAGGAACGTCCACCAGTCCCCCAGTACGCCGAGCGCCTGCGCGATGCCGCAGTCCGCATCGGCAAGATCTTCTCGCCGCACCCGCTACCTCCGTTGGTCCCGTCCCGACTATAGTCCGTTCCAGATTGGAACGCACTGGCACGACGAACGGGGGCCGGCGACATGCGCGTCGACGAACGGGCCGGAGTGTTCTGGCGCTGGTGGACCGCCGGCACGGCCAGCATGGTCGGGTCGGCGGTCGGCGCGGTGGCCCTGCCGCTGACCGCGCTCACCGTCCTCGACGCCTCCGCGTTCCAGATGGGCGTGATCGTCGCGGCCAGCTACGTCGCCTGGATCGTGATCGGGCTGCCCGCCGGCGTCATCGTGCAGCGCCTACCGCTGCGCGGCGCCCAGGTGGGCGCCGACCTGGCCCGCGCCCTCGCCGTCGCGTCCATCCCACTGGCCTGGTGGTGGGGCCACCTCACCGTCGCCCACCTGGTGGTCACCGCGCTCGTGGTCAGCTTCGCCAACGTGCTCTTCGACGTGGCCAACTCGACCTTCCTGCCCAGCATCGTCGAACGGGAGCAGTTGCAGTCGCGCAACAGCCTCACCTCGGCCACCCACGCCGCGACCCTGCTCAGCGGGCCGTCCCTCGGCGGGCTCGCCGTGCAGGCGCTCGGCGCGGTGCCCACCCTGCTCGTCGACTCGATCAGCTATCTCGTCTCGGCGGCGCTGCTGCGCACCCTGCCCGCCAGCCGCGTCGACGCGCCGGACCGTTGGCCCCCGGTCGGTGAGCTGATCCGCGAGGGGTGGCGCTTCGTCGCGTACCACCCGGTGATGGGGCCGAGCATGTGGGCCGCCACGGCGATCAACTTCGTCTGCGGCGCACAACACGCGCTCTTCCCGCTCTACCTGGTCCGCGAACTGCACGCCCCAGTCGGCCTGGTCGGGGTCCTGCTCGCCGTCGAGGGGGTCGGCGCGCTGGTCGGGGCCGCACTCACCACACGGATCACCACACGGACCGGCACCGCCCGCGCGCTGATCGCCGCCGGATTCACCACGGTCGCCGGCGCGTTCCTGATCCCCTGGGGCACCGGTTGGCTGGCGTACGCCGCCTTCGCCGCCGGCAGCGTCGTCTTCTCCCTCGGGACCGTGGTGCTCAGCGTGACCACCCGGACCTACCGGCAGATCGCCAGCCCACCCGACCTGCTGTCCCGGGTGATGGCGACCGTGCGGTTCGTCTCCTGGGGCGCGATTCCGGTCGGCGGGCTGGTCGCCGGCGCGCTGGCCGGCCCGTTCGGCGCCCGTGCCACCCTGTTCGTCTTCGCGACGACCCTGGTGTGCGCGCCGCTGGTGCTGCTGCTCTCCCCCGTCCGGCACCTGCGCGACCTCACCGACCACGACCGGGACGACGACCCTCGTCCCGCCGCGCCCACCGTCGTCGTGGGCAGTCGGTGACCGCGCTTTCGCAGGGTTTTCCTGGTCGGACGACACCGGGGTCATAGCCTGGGATCGGGGTGCCGCGCGGGCGCCCCCGACCAGGAGGACCACGTGGCAGCGAACGAGGCGAACCGGGCGGCGACACGCCGTCGCCGCCAACTCTGGGCCGGGGTCCTCGCACTCGTCGGCCTGGTCCTGCTGATCATCGGTCTCACCGTGGCCGACGGCGTCGCGGCCTGGGTCGAGGTGGTGGTCGCCATCCTGCTGCTGGTGACCAGTTACGCCGTGCAGCGCATCGCCCGGCGGGAGACCGTCTACCGGCACGACGAGCAGCGCTGACACCGCCGACGGCCGGGCGTACCCCTGTTCGTCGGAGGGCTGTGCCAGGCTGTCCGGCGTGGCACACCGATCCCCGATCCTGCTGATCGACGCACCCAGCCTCTACTTCCGGGCCTACTTCGGCATTCCGGAGTCCGCCGCCCGAGCCGAGGACGGCACCCCGGTCAACGCGGTGCGCGGTTTCCTCGACATGCTCGCCACCCTGATTCGCGGTCGCGGTGCCGACCGGATGGTCTGCGCGATGGACTACGACTGGCGGCCGGCGTGGCGGGTCGAGCTGCTGCCGTCGTACAAGGCGCACCGGGTGGCCCCCCAGGGTGGCGAGGTCGTTCCGGACACGCTCTCCCCGCAGGTGCCGAAGATCCTGGAGGTGCTGGCCGCGATCGGCATCACCGTCGTCGGCGCGACCGGCTACGAGGCCGACGACGTGCTCGGCACGCTCTCGGTGACCCAGCCCGGCCCGGTCGAGGTGGTCTCCGGCGACCGGGACCTGTTCCAGCTCATCGACGACACCCGGCCGGTCCGGCTGCTGTATGTCGGGCGCGGCGTCGCCAAGCTCGACGACTGCGACGACGCCGCCGTCCGAGCCCGCTACGGCGTGCCTGCCGACCGGTACGCCGACTTCGCCGCGCTGCGCGGCGACCCCAGCGACGGGCTGCCCGGCGTGCCGGGCGTCGGCGAGAAGACCGCCGCCCGGCTCATCGAGCGGTACGGCAGCATCGCCGGCATCCTGGCCGCCCTCGACGACTCCGACTCGTCCTTCGCACCGGGCCTGCGCACCAAGCTGGTCGCCGCCCGCGACTACCTGGGCGTCGCGCCGACGGTGGTCCGGGTCGCCCTGGACGTGCCACTCCCGGAGCTGCCCACCGCGCTGCCGACCGCCCCCGTCGACCCGGACCGGCTGGTCGAGCTTGCCCAGCAGTGGAACCTGGCCGGCTCCGCCCGCCGCCTGGTGGACGCCCTCGCCGCCCGCGCCGACGCCTGACCGCCGGCCTCGCGGCGGGCTTCAGGCGCGGAGCCCCGCCGCGAGGTCGCCGATCGCACCCATCGCGTACCGCTGCATCCCCGGACCGAAGGTGATGCGTGTCGCGCCCCGCCGCGCCAGCTCGGCCACGGACTCCCGGTCCGGTCCGGCGACCATGTTGATCGGGCCCGTGATGCCCTCCCGCAGCACCGGGAGCACCTCCGGCGGCGCCAGGATCGGGTATATGCAGTCGGCGCCGGCGGCCGTGTACAGGCGGGCTCGTGCCACCGCGTCGGCCGGGTCACCCGCACCGACCACGAACGTGTCGACACGCGCGTTGATGAAGAGCGCGTCGCCCGCCTCGGCCCGCACCTCGGCCAGCCAATCCGCGTGCCGCTGCGGTTCCTTCAGCGTGGCGTGCCCCTCGGAGTCCTCCAGATTGCAGCCGACGACGCCCGTCTCCAGGAGTCGCCCGACCAGCTCGCTGGGGGTCAGGCCGTAACCGCCCTCCACGTCGGCCGACACGGGAACGGAAACGGCCCGGACGATCCGCGCCACCGCGGCGAACATCTCGTCGGCTGGGGTCGCGCCGTCCTCGTAACCGAGCGAGGCGGCCACCCCGGCGCTCGGGATGGCGAGTGCGGGGAAGCCGGCTTCGGCGAGCGTCCGCGCGCTGGCCGCGTCCCACGGCCCCGGCAGGACGAGTGGGTCGCCGGCAGCGCGGTCGTGGTGCAGGGCACGGAAGGTGGAGGCTGTCATCGTTGATGTCTCCCGAGGAAGTTGCGCAGGGGCGGGGGTCAGGCGGTGTACCCGCCATTGGAGTCAAGCACGGCGCCGGTGATGTAGGAGGCTGCGGGGCTGGCCAGGAAGGCGATGGCCGCCGCGGTCTCGGCCGGATCGCTGACCCGCTGGATCGCGAGGCTGGACACCGTGCCCTTGAGCACCTCCGGGTTCGGCGGCTCCATGCCGGTCAGCATCAGCCCCGCCCGCACCCTCGCGGCCCAGTTCCTGCCGGACGCCTGAGACCGGTCATCGGGCGTCGTGGAAGAACCTATTTGACCTTGCGAGTCGAGCGGACCACGATGCCCTCGTACTCCGGGTGCTTGACCAGCCAGTCGGCGAGGAACGGGCAGATGGGCACGACGGTCCGTCCCTTGGCCCGCGCGTCGTCCATCACCGCGCGAGCCAGCGTCGACCCGACGCCTTTGCCCTCGAACGCCGGATCGACCTCGGTGTGGGTGTAGGCGATGATGGTGCCGGTCAGCTGGTAGGTGACAACCCCGGCGACCTCACCCGCCTCGTCGCGCGCCTCGAAACGCTCCCGCGCCGGCACGTCTGTCACGGTGAACTGCACCTGACCATCCAACCACCTGACCCCGCAGCGGTTGCTGCGAGGCCGGCATGGGCGCGACCCTGGGCGCATTGTCTCCGCAGTAACGGGGAACGCAGTGCCGCCAGCCGGAACCCGGGAGGAGACGCGCCACATGACGAACCCCGCGATGGACGGCGGCTTCGCCGTCGTCGAGATGTTCACCTCCCAGGGCTGTTCGAGCTGCCCTCCCGCGGAGGAGGTGCTGACCGAGATCGAACGCGATGCCCGGGAGCGGGGGCAGCCCGTCTTCGCCCTCGGATTCCACGTCGACTACTGGGACGATCTGGGCTGGCCCGACCGATTCGCGGACCCGGCGTACACCTCCAGGCAGGAGGCGTACGCCCGCGCCTTCGGCTCCGGGCGTTTGTACACCCCGCAGATGGTCGTCAACGGCACCGTCGAGTTCATCGGTTCGGACCGTCAACGGGCGGCGGGCGCGATAGCGTCCGCCCTGATGCCGACGGCCGCCACGCCTCTCACGCTGTCCGTACAGGACCTCGGCGAGCAGGAGGTGGTGCTGGACTACCGGACCGAGCGGCCGGCTGGGCCGGCGGTGTTGAACGTGGCGATCGTGGAACGCGGTCTGGACAGCGAGATCGCCCGGGGGGAGAACGCCGGGCGGACGCTACGGCAGGACAACGTCGTACGGGCCTTCACGTCGGTGGTCCTGGACGCCGACCGGGGACGGGTGGAACTGGCGACGCCGCCAGATCTCGATCCTCGCAATGCCGCCGTCGTCGGCTACGTGCAGCAGAACGGCAATCAGGCCGTCGTCGGTGCCACGGCCATCGCGCTGTCCACCGCGTAATCTCGGCACATGGGCTTGGTGCGCGGTGCAGGGGGTCTCGGTGGCTGACGCGGATGACGTACGCGCGGTGGCGCTGGCCCTGCCGCAGACGGTGGAGATCGCCAGCGCCGGCTTCGACTTCCGGGTGGCCGACAAGGGTTTCGTCTGGTCCTATCCCGAGCGCGTACCGGGAAGACCGCGGGTGATTCGGCTCGACATCGCGGTTCTGTTCGTCGGTGACGAGGCCGAGAAGCAGGCTCTCCTGCTCGGGGAGCCCGACGTCTTCTTCACCGCGCCCGGCTACGGCGGCCTGCCTCTGGTGCTGCTGCGCCTGGCGCAGGTGGACCTCGAACGCCTCAGCGAGCTCGTGACCGACGCGTGGCGGATGCGCGCGCCCGAGGCGCTCCTGAGCGACGTCAACGCCGCCGGCAAATAGCGACATCAGCACGCAACCGGTTGGACACATTGACGGGGATCTCGGTACTCCACTACCGTGACTGAGAGAGCGCTCTCTCGCCAGACCTTCCCCCCAATTCAGACGCAACGCGCCGGAGCCGGCACGGGCCGCACCCCGGCGCGCGATGGAGGCACCATGCAACCTCCCGTCCCCCACCGCCGATGGGCCCTGGCCGCCGCCATCGCTCTGGCCCTGGTCGTCGGCGGCCTCGCGATCCCCGTCACCCGCGCAGCCGAGGCCGCACCAGTCGGCGCCGGTAGCTACACCACCACCCCGGTCGGCCCGCTCCCCAACGGCTGCGGCCCGATGTCCAGCAACCCCCGGCAGTTCGCCACCGCCAACGCGCCCGCCGGGCCGATACCCACCAACGACTGGTGGTCCTCGCTGCTGTGGAAGCGCACCGACTGCGCCTTCAGCGAGCCCCTGCACGCCCACCCGATCTCGTACGACACCTTCACCGACGGCCTCGGCTTCTCCGCCAACTCGACGCCCGCCATCAGCGGCACCGCGACCGGCGTCGGTGAATTCCACTACCCGTATGTCCAGGACATCCGGGTCGGCGTGGCCGGGCTCGGCGCACCCCTGGTCAAGGTCGACGGCTGGACCGACTGGACGGTCAGCCCACACTGGAGCGACGGCGCGCGGACCATGCGCGCCACCATCGGCCACGGCCTGCCCTTCGCGTACTTCCAGACCACCGGCGGAGACGCGGTGATCGGCACCGCCGGCACCCCCGACGTCTGGTCCAACAGCGGTGCCACCATCGGCTTCCGGGTCAATGGCCACGACTACGTCGGGTACGCGCCCAGCGGCGCGAGCTGGACCGTCGCCGGCGGCCGGATCTCCTCGGCCCTGGCCGGTCGGGGCTACTTCTCCGTCGCTCTCCTGCCCCCGACGTCGAGCGCGGCCGAGCGCGCCGACCTGGCCGCGACCTACGGCCGGTACGCGCACGCCCACGTGACCGGCACCCAGGTGTCGTACGCCTACAACCCGGCGACCAGCGGCCTGACCACCACCTACGCGTTCACCACGACCGCCCGGGAGGGGACCGCCACACAGACCGTGGTCAGTCTCTACCCGCACCAGTGGAAGTCGCTGAGCGGGTCCACCGCGATAACTCCGACCTACCCGTCGGCGCGCGGCCGGATGAAGGTGCTCACCGGCGTCAACCAGTTCCGCACCGCCATGAAGTTCCAGGGCATCCTGCCGGAGTTGCCGGCCGTCGGCGACGGCAGTGGCGCCGACCTGGCGACGCTCAACGGCCACCTGACCGCCGCTCGCGCGAACCCGATGGACCAGCGCGGCAACGACACCTACTGGACCGGCAAGGGGCTCGGCCGGGCCGCTCGGCTCGCCGAGATCTCCGACCTGGTCAACGACACCGCGACGCGGGACAGCGCGTTGAACGCGATCCGCAGCACGCTCACCGACTGGTTCACCGCGTCCAGCGGCAAGACCAGCAAGGTCTTCTACTACGACAACAACTGGGGCACCCTGATCGGCTACCCGGCGTCGTACGGCTCCGACCAGGAACTCAACGACCACCACTTCCACTACGGCTACTTCATCGCCGCCGCCGCGACACTGGCCAAGTTCGACCCGGCATGGGCCGCCACCAGCCGCTACGGCGGCATGGTGGACCTGCTGATCCGCGACGCCAACAACTACCGCCGCGACGACACCCGCTTCCCGTACCTGCGCGACTTCGACATCTACGCCGGCCACGACTGGGCCTCCGGGCACGGCTCGTTCGGCTCCGGCAACAACCAGGAGTCCTCGTCGGAGGGGATGAACTTCGCCAGCGCCCTGATCCAGTGGGGGCAGGCGACCGGCGACACCGCCGTCCGCGACGCCGGCGTCTTCCTCTACACGACACAGGCCGCGGCCATCCAGGAATACTGGTTCGACTCCAGCGACCAGAACTTCCCCGCCGCCTTCGGACACTCGACGGTCGGCATGGTCTGGGGTGACGGCGGCGCGTACGCCACCTGGTTCAGCGCCGACCCGGAGATGATCCAGGGCATCAACCTGCTGCCGGTCACCGGCGGCCACCTCTACCTGGGCAACAACCCGGCTTACGTACGGACCAACTATGCCGAGCTGGTCCGCAACAACGGCGGGCAACCGACGGTGTGGCAGGACATCCTCTGGCAGTTCCAGGCCCTCGGCGACGGCGACGCGGCGCTGGCGAACCTCCGCGCGAACCCCGGCTACACCCCGGAGGAGGGGGAGAGCCGGGCCCACACCTTCCACTGGATCCGTAACCTCGCGGCCCTGGGCACCGTCGACACGACGGTGACCGGCAACCACCCGCTGTCGGCGGTCTTCTCGCGCAACGGGGCCCGCACCTACGTGGCGTCGAACCCGACCGCGGCGCCGATCACGGTGACGTTCTCCAACGGCACCAACCTCACCGTGGGAGCCGGCAAGACGGCAACCACCGGGGCGTACACCTGGAGCGGCGGCAACGCTGCCGGCGGCGTACAACCGACGCCGACGCCCACGACAACCCCACCACCGACCACTCCGCCGCCCACGACCCCGCCACCGACCACCCCGCCACCGACCACCACACCGCCGACCACGGGCAATCCGACGCGGTACCTGCTGCCCGGGGGTGGGTTGGGTGCCGCCGGTAGCGCGGCCACGACGACGGTCGCGGCCGCCAACGGGAACCACGACGGTACGCCCACCAACCCGCAGGTCTTCACGGCGACCGGCCTCAACCTCGCCTACTCCGGCGGGCAGACCACGTTCGACCTCTTCGTGGACGCCGCGACGGCGGTCGGCAACGGCGTGCAGGTGCGGATCTCCTACGACCTCACCGGCAACGGCAGTTGGGAGCGGGTGGAGACCCTGCGCTACTTCGCCACCGACCCGGTCCCCGGCTACGAGCACTACACCCAGAACGCCGGCCTGGCCTCGGCCACCGGCACGTTGGGCGCGCTGAGCAACGGCACGGTCCGGGTGGAGATCTGGTCGGCGATCGGCAACAACCCCAGCACCGTGGGCATCGGCAACCAGTCGGTGCTGCGGCTCCCGTACTCCTGATCGACCCGCACGTCGCACCACCAGGTTGGCCGGTGCGGAGGACCACGAACTGTCCTCCGCACCGGCCACCGTGGCCGATCAGTCAGTCATCCCGTGTTCAGCCAGCGGTGCAGGTGGGCGTCATGCCGGACCCGCTGCCATTGCCCTGGAAACCGAACTCGGTGACCTGGCCGGCACCGAGCCGGCCGTTGTAGTCCACGTTGGTGAACCGCACCGTGCCAGTGGAGCCACTGGCCGAGGCGCTCCAGGTGTTGGTGACACTGGCACCACCGGGAAGCGTCATGCTGACGTTCCACCCGTTCGTACCGGCGGAACCAGCGGTCACCCGTACGGTGGCCACGAAACCGCCGGTCCACGAGTTCAGCGACACCGACGCCGAGCAACCGCCCGGCCCCGGCGGAGGCGTCGTGGGCGGCGGGGTGGTGGGCGCCGGGGTCGTGGGCGGCGGGGTGGTGGGCGGCGGGGTGGTGCCTCCGCCGGCGTTGAGGGCGTTCAGGACGTTGGTGTACGCCGCCTTCTTGTTGCCGCCGCAGTCGAACAGCAGGGCGTTGTCGGATCCGCGCCAGGAGTCACA